>NZ_JAROCA010000001.1 GCF_030732005.1 Tigheibacillus jepli
TAGACATAATAAATGCTCCCTATGTAGTATTAGAGAATTTTTATTATTTCTCTGTCTACTACATAGGGAGCATATCATTTATTCGGATGAGGGTTTTTTGTGCTCGTATAAAAGTGGAAGGGTTATAATTTTATGAAAATATGGCAATACTTGAAACAAAAGCAATTCCTTGATTGCTAGTATGCATGCAAAGGGGTGACGTTGCCATCGCACTTAAAAGAAACATTTCATTTGAAGAGCTGGTTCGCGCTAACCGTGAACAAATATTGCGTGACCGTAAACTGCTTGACGAGATTGAGGAAACGATAGATAGAAGAATGTACCAATCCGTCAAGTCAAAAAAGAAAGCATAAAAATCACTTCAGCAAGTTGCAATATAACTTGCAGAAGTGATTTTTTGTATAGCATTTTAGATTCCGGAAAAGATAAAGGCAAATATGCAAAAGGAGAAGTGCAATGACGAACAATAATAACCAACCAAAACCTGATGATCGCAGCGATAATATTGAAAAGCTGCAACAGATGGTAGAAGATACCATTGCAAATATGGAAGCTTCCGAAGAAACCTTAAAGTATTCTGAAGGAGAGGCTCGGGAGCAAATTAAAGCAAAAAATGAAAGGCGTAAAGATGCCATTCAAGGCATGAAGGCAGAGATGAAAGACGAAAAGCAAGACCAGCAAATGTAGCAAAAACCGCCCCGAATCAGGGGCGGTTTTGTCATTTGTGAAAACGGCCATTGTTCCTTGCCATTTGCTTAATTGTTTCAGTTTCAATGTTTTAAAGGACAGCTTGCCCGCAAGATATGGTAAAATTGACCCGTGAAGGATTTAGTTTGGGAGGTACAGATTTTGAAAAAAGTGTTGACAGAAATAGAAGTGAGATATCAAGAAACGGATCAAATGGGAGTAGTTTACCATGCCAACTATTTGGTATGGTTCGAAATTGGCCGTACCAAATTCGTTGAATCACTCGGCTTGGAATACGCCGGAATGGAAAAAGATAATGTCGTATCTCCTGTAACAGACGTTAATATTTCTTACAAAAAGCCAATTCATTATGGGGAAAAAGCGACGGTAGAAACATGGTTGGAAAAATATAATGGTGTCCGAACAGTCTATGGATATGAAATTAAAAATGAGCAAGGGCAGATTGCAGTTTTAGGAACAACCCAGCATGTCATCGTGGAGAAAAATAGTTTTCGTCCGCTATCATTACGAAAAACTTTTCCTAAATGGCACCAGGCATATATGCAAGCAATAGAGGAGAACGCATAAATTGGCATTTGGCATTAAACGACAAGAACTGATTTGCTGGAAAAACCGGGTTGCAAACAACCAGATAAGCTTTTTAACCCATTATTGGATGGACCCAAGGTTTCCGGGTTGCTATACCGTAACAAAAGCGGGCTGCAGAGACTTGAATAAACTTGCTGAATGGGGCAAAAAATATGGACTAAAGCCTGAGTGGATCGATCGAAATAATGCGTTTCCCCATTTTGATTTATTTGGGGACAGACAAAAGGAAATTCTCCAGATGGAAGGACAATGGGAGCAGTTGCATAGATTTCACCTATCATAAAAGCAGATGCTGATACATGCATCTGCTTTTGGCATAACCCTGATAAAATTATTTTTTTTGGTAGGAAACAGCTGGTTCTTCCAGAACCTCATCGTATGAAATGTACAGATCAGCACCTTCGAAATACCACGCGTCATCCTCTTCAATAAAAAAGAGTGTATCCTCTTTTTCAACCGAGGCATGCATATTGACCGGGATAGCTGGCTTCACACCAAGCGAAAAGCCGGGTATATTTCCGTTTCCGCCGTACCTTGCAAAAAATCGAAGCGATGTTTCTCCATCAAATTCTTCTTTATACCAATTTGCTGCTTCATCAGTGAGCACAATCTTCAAGTTTTCAGCCCCTTACTTGTTGTTTCGTTTTTCTTTTTTGTCAGGCACCAAATCGACTCCACCCGGGTGAAAAGGATGGCATTTACTAATACGTTTTACTGCAAGATAACCGCCGCGTATCACTCCAAATCTCCTTACTGCTTCCAGACTGTATTGGGAACATGTCGGGTAAAAACGGCAGCTGGCAGGCGTCAGCGGACTAATGAACTTTTGATAAAAACGTATGATGCCAATTAAAATATATTTCATTTCAAGCATACCTTCTATTGTTATACTTGTTGCCTTCTCCTATAGTATATAAAAGCAAAACCTGCTATTCAATGAATCCGAATTGTGTCTGGCATTACATCCACTTTATTTTGGGCTCCGTCTTATTTTTAATGCGCTTGATATTATCTTTATGACGATAAAATACAAAGATCGTCAGCACCACGGTAACAATAATTAACCCCGTGTTCCGCATGAAGCAGGATGTAATAATGGCAACAATGCCGGTAATCATTGAAGATAGCGAAACATATTTCGAGATATAAAGTGTAACCAGAAACGCCAAAACCATTATGATAAACAGAAGAGGACTGATTCCTAATAGAATACCGCCCGAAGTTGCAACCGCTTTGCCACCCTTGAATTTGGCAAAAATTGGATAGGTGTGCCCAAGCACTGCAAATAAACCTATGATTAATCGATTGACATCGGCTTCCATAAACAAGGGAACCAGTGTTGCTAAAGTACCTTTAAGAATGTCGGAAACTACCACGATTGAGCCAGCCTTAACACCCAAGATGCGGAAAGTGTTGGTCGCACCGAGGTTACCGCTTCCATGTTCGCGAATATCAATATTGTAACCAACTTTGCCAACAATGACGCCTGATGGGATTGAACCGAGTAAATAGGCTATTAGGCCAAAAATAATATATTCCATCACAAAACCCGCTTTCCCAATTTAAATTTTTCCTGGAATAATGATTGTTGTGTACTTTATTTTATCACGAACTGTGAAAGGAAAGAACAATATATTTGAAAAACAGCAAGATACTGCCGAAAATTAGTATGCTATATTCTTAGAAGTAAGGAACGTTTGTTTGTGTAATAGGTGGTTATATGATATTGTGTAGCTAGTGACGAAAAACTACATTGTTTGCTGCTGCAGGTTTTGGGGTAATAGAAATCAAGAAAAATTTATCAAAGGAAGATGTGAATGATTGAATTTAAGCATGTTGGCAAAGTATACAAAGACGGCACGCAAGCATTGGATGACTTATCATTGAAAGTTGACGAAGGGGAACTGGTGACGCTAATTGGTCCAAGCGGATGCGGTAAAACAACAACTTTAAAAATGATCAATCGCCTAATTGAGCCAACCTCTGGTGATATATACATAAACGGCAAAAATATAAAGTCGGTAAACATACATGAACTTCGCTTTAATATTGGATATGTTCTTCAGGAAATCGCGCTGTTTCCGCATATGAGCGTGGAAGAAAATATAGCCGTCGTGCCTGAAATGAGAAAATGGAAAAAGAAAAAAACACGTAAAAGGGTGCATGATTTGCTGGAAATGGTAGATTTGGATCCGGCTGTCTATGCAAAAAAAATGCCAAGAGAATTATCCGGTGGGCAACAGCAGCGAATTGGAGTTGTTCGCGCATTGGCCGCAGATCCGGATATTATTTTGATGGACGAGCCTTTTAGCGCTTTGGACCCAATTAGTCGTATGCAACTTCAGTCGGATATACAAAAAATTCAAAAGCAAATTCAAAAGACAATTGTATTTGTAACCCATGATATGGATGAAGCACTTGCGATAGGTGATAGGGTATGTCTGATGAAAGCAGGAAAAATTATTCAAATGGATACCCCCCAAACGTTGATTCTCGATCCGAAAACACAATTTGTAAAAGATTTTATTGGCAATCGAAAATCACCATGGCTGGCAGCAATTGATACTATTATGAGTACGCCAAATAAATATGTTCTGGAAGTATCAGAAACCAAAAAATATCCGTACAAGAAAGGATTGTTTTTTCTGGAAGATACAGATGGTGAATTTGCCGGTATTGTGCAAGATGGACGAACCGTTGCAGCGACTCCTTTGCAAAATAATGAAACACTGGCTAACGCAAGCGAGAAATTGCAGAAGAGCCGGTTGGATATGCTTCCCGTTGTCAAAGGGAATAAGCTGATTGGCATGCTTTCCTACCAGAATATCGTAACATTTTTGAAAGATTATTATACACAAGATGAGGTGGTTGACTGATGAACGAATTGATCACCACCTTCCAGCAAAGAAAAGGAATGCTGGCAGAAACAATATGGGAACATCTGCAAATCTCACTGCTCTCTTTAATCATTGCTATTGTCATAGCTGTTCCACTGGGACTTTTTCTAACGAGACACAAACGTATCGCAGAACCGATTATTGGTTTGGCTGCCATTTTGCAAACAATCCCCAGTCTTGCAGTGCTCGCATTTCTCATTCCGCTCTTTGGGATTGGTACGACACCGGCAATTGTGGCGCTGACTGCATATGGACTGCTGCCTGTTCTGCGGAATACCTATACCGGGGTTCAAGAAGTAGACCCCGCATTGAAAGAAGCTGCTACAGGGATGGGGATGAATTCATGGAGGCGGCTTGTAAAGGTTGAACTGCCGCTTGCAATGCCGGTCATCATGGCAGGGATTCGAACCTCTATGGTTTTAATTATCGGTACGACAACGATCGCAGCATTAATCGGTGCTGGCGGATTGGGAGAGCTGATTCTGCTCGGGTTGGATCGCGGTGGAGATATTAGCCTGATTTTAATGGGGGCTATCCCGGCTGCATTGCTTGCCATACTGCTGGATTTAATTTTACGCGGTTTTGAGCGTATCTCCAAACGTGCTGGATTTAAACCATTTATTGCACTGCTGCTGATTGCCGTACTTGTGGTCAGCTTACCTTTTCTGGTACAAAATACAAAAAAACCAGATATTACCATTGGCGGCAAGCTTGGTGCAGAGCCAACCATTCTAATTAATATGTATAAGCTTTTGATTGAAGATGAAACAGATTTAAAGGTAAAATTGGAACCGGGGTTAGGGAAAACGGTTATGGTTTTTTCCGCATTAAAAAATGGCAGTATTGATATTTACCCCGAATTCACCGGAACGGCCATTGTCACGTTTTTAAAAGAAAATGCCAAAAGCAATCGTGCTGATGAGGTTTATCAGCAGGCGAAAGCCGGTATGAAAAAGAAATATGACATGATATACCTTCAGCCAATGAAATATAATAACACATATACGCTGGCGGTAAAAAAATCTTATGCCA
The DNA here is from genome assembly GCF_030732005.1 of Tigheibacillus jepli. Lineage (GTDB taxonomy): Bacteria > Bacillota > Bacilli > Bacillales > Amphibacillaceae > Tigheibacillus > Tigheibacillus jepli. The sequence goes on from NZ_JAROCA010000001.1 coordinate 5,226, forward strand.
AGGCGCATGACTTGAAGACTATTGGCGATTTAAAAAAGGTAGAAAATGAAGCAACCGCCGGCTTTACGCTGGAATTCAACGATCGGGAAGACGGATATAAAGGGATGCAAAAACTTTATGATTTGAATCTCAATGTTAAAACAATGGAACCTGGAATAAGGCAAAAAGCGCTTTCTTCAGGGGAAGTTGACATCATTGACGCTTACGCTACCGATAGTTATATGGTAAAATTGCATTTGACGACGTTAAAAGACCCAAAACACTTATTCCCGCCATATCAAGGTGCACCTTTGATGCGGGAGGAGACATTAAAAAAATATCCTGAACTAAAAGATATTTTGAATAAACTGGGCGGCAAAATTTCGGATGAAGAAATGCAACAAATGAATTATCAAGTGGATTATCAAAATAAGTCGGCCGAAGATGTTGCTCGCAGTTTTTTGGAGAAAAAAGGATTACTTCAATAAGGGGGTAAGTTGTATGGCATGGGAAAATCCATCAAAAGAAGAGATGAAACATGTTTTAGAAGAAGCAAAAACAATTGCGGTAGTTGGGCTTTCGGATAAACCGGATCGGACTTCCTATCAGGTTTCTTCCGTTATGCAGCAGAATGGGTATCGCATTATTCCGGTCAATCCGACGGTTGATGTGGTATTGGGTGAAAAAGCATACCCATCACTGCTGGACGTAAAGGAAACTTTTGATATTATTAATGTTTTTCGCAGACCGGAGCATCTGATGGAAGTGGCAGAAGAGGCTGCCAAAACGAACTGCAAGGTATTTTGGGCCCAACAGGGAATTATTAATGAGGATGCTTACCATTATTTAAAGGACCGTGGTTTTACGGTCATCATGGATCAATGCATCAAGGTTGCCCACGCAGTTTTGGTAGAAAAGTAAATCTCTGGACAAAGGGATGGCGAACTGTCATCCCTTTTCCATGGAAACTTGTACACATAACAACGCTTATGTATACTTACAAAATAGATATCGAAAAAATGTTTTAGTGAAATGAAGGAGGCAAGTCTATGGCACAGTCTTCGTATTCAGACGACTCGATACAAGTGTTGGAAGGTCTTGATGCTGTTCGCAAAAGACCGGGTATGTATATTGGAAGCACAGACCACCGGGGCCTGCATCACCTTGTATTTGAAATAGTAGATAACGCAGTAGATGAAGCTTTGGCAGGATTCGGCAAGGAAATTAATGTTACCATACATAATGATAATAGTATTTCTGTCGAGGATAACGGACGTGGGATTCCAAGCGGTATGCATCGTACAGGCAGACCGACAATGGAGGTTATCTTTACAGTTCTCCATGCCGGTGGCAAGTTTGGCCAAGGTGGTTATAAAACAAGCGGTGGACTGCACGGTGTGGGTGCTTCAGTCGTAAATGCTCTATCTGAATGGATGGAAGTAACTTCTTTCAGAGATGGCCATAAATATTTTCAACGTTATGAGAACGGTGGAAAGCCGGCAGGGGATCCAGTAAACCAGGGAGCAACAAGAAAATCGGGTACAATTGTACATTTTAAGCCGGACAAAGAAATTTTCTCATCGATTACTTTTGATGCTGAAATGATAGCGGAACGTTTGCGTGAAGCTGCATTTCTATTAAAAGGGCTGCATATCACACTGACCGATAAGCGGGTGGGCAAAACAGAAGAATTTCATTTTCCTGAAGGGCTAAAGGCTTTTGTGGATTATTTGAATGAAGGAAAGGATACACTGCATGATATTGTATTTTTCGAAGGAGTCAGTCAAAATATCGAGGTGGATTTTGCATTTCAATTTAATGATGGTTATGCGGAAAATATGCTCTCTTTTGTCAATCATGTTCGTACAAAAGACGGAGGCACGCATGAATCCGGTGCAAGGTCGGCAATTACGCGGATATTTAACGACTATGCCAGAAAAAATGGGTTGATAAAGGGGAAGGACAAAAACCTCGAAGGTAATGATATTCGCGAAGGAATGACTGCTATTGTATCTGTACGTGTTCCGGAAGAAAAATTGCAATTTGAAGGACAGACAAAAGCAAAGCTTGGTACTTCCGAAGCAAGATCAGCTGTAGATTCCGTAGTATCCGAAAACCTTTCGTATTTTTTGGAAGAAACACCGGATGTAGCTTTATTGCTTGTGAAAAAGGCCCTAAAGGCAAAAGAAGCCCGCGAGGCAGCAAGAAAAGCGCGTGAGGATTCCAGAAACGGTAAAAAGAGACGCAAAAGGGAAACATTGCTGAGCGGGAAACTGACACCTGCACAATCAAGAAATCCAAAAAGAAACGAATTATATCTTGTGGAGGGGGATTCCGCAGGCGGTTCTGCCAAACAAGGAAGAGATCGGGCATTTCAAGCTGTTCTGCCATTGCGCGGGAAAGTGATCAATACAGAAAAAGCCAAGCTGGAAGATATCATGAAAAATGAAGAAATAGCGACAATCATCCATACGATCGGCGCAGGTGTCGGCAGTGATTTTCAACTCGGTGATGTACAGTATGATAAGGTGATAATCATGACGGACGCTGATACGGATGGTGCACATATCCAAGTACTGCTCTTAACTTTCTTCTACCGATATATGCGTCAATTAGTTGAGGCGGGCAAAGTCTTCATTGCACTCCCACCACTATATAAAATTTCAAAAGGAAAAGGCAAAAAAGAACAAACAATCTATACTTGGGATGAAGCGGAACTGAATAAGGCCGTCAAAAAGCTGAAAAACGGCTATACCATCCAACGATATAAAGGTCTCGGTGAAATGAATGCAGACCAATTATGGGAAACAACAATGAATCCCGAAAGCAGAACATTGATCCGGGTAACGATAGAAGACATGACCCGCGCGGATAAAAGAATTACAACGCTAATGGGAGATAAGGTAGAGCCCCGCAGAAAATGGATTGAGGACAATGTTGCTTTTGGCATGGAAGAAGAAACAAATATTCTGGAAAACGATAAAATCCATTCCTGATAAGAGAAAAGATTGAGGGGGATCTAATTTGGAAAATGCCGAGAAATTTTTAGATTTGCCGCTGGAAGAAGTAATTGGCGACAGATTTGGCAGATACAGCAAATATATCATACAAGATCGCGCTTTACCTGATGTACGTGATGGGTTGAAGCCTGTTCAGCGCCGAATATTATATGCAATGTATCAAGAAAAAAATACACACGACAAACAGTTTCGTAAATCAGCAAAGACGGTTGGTACCGTTATTGGCAACTATCATCCACACGGTGATTCATCTGTTTATGAAGCAATGGTCCGTTTAAGCCAGGAATGGAAAATGAATCATGAACTGGTTGAGATGCATGGCAACAATGGAAGTATTGACGGCGATCCGCCTGCTGCAATGCGTTATACGGAAGCGCGTTTGTCCAGTATTGCTTCCGAATTATTACGTGACATCCACAAAGAAACAGTAGAATTTGTACCCAATTTTGACGATACGGAAGATGAACCGGTTGTACTGCCGGCGAAGTTTCCGAACTTACTCGTAAATGGTTCTACAGGTATTTCAGCTGGTTATGCCACAGATATCCCGCCACATAATTTGGCAGAGGTAATTGATGCTGTCATTACTAGAATTGATCGACCGCAAGCAAGTCTGGATGAATTGATGAAGGATATGAAAGGACCTGATTTTCCAACAGGCGGCATTATCCAGGGAGTGGAAGGTATAAGAAAAGCCTATGAAACGGGAAGAGGAAAGATTGTTGTCCGCGGCAAAGCACGGATCGAACAAATCCGCGGAGGAAGGGAGCAAATCGTTATTGATGAAATACCGTATGATGTGAACAAAGCACATATGGTTAAGAAAATGGATGAACTGCGTATTGACCGCAAAGTGGAAGGTATTGCCGAAGTCCGTGACGAGACAGACAGGAGCGGTTTGCGGGTAGTTATTGAATTAAAAAAAGATATCAATAGTGAAGGTGTACTAAACTATCTATATAAGAACACAGATCTTCAGGTAACCTATCATTTCAATATGGTGGCAATCCAAAATAAAACGCCAAAACTGTTATCGCTTCCCGCCATGCTGGATGCATACATCGACCACCAGAAAGAGGTAGTGACAAAACAGTCACTTTTTGATTTGAAGCAAGCACAAAGTAGAGCACATATCGTGGAGGGGCTGATTAAAGCCATTTCCATTTTGGATGAGCTGATTGCAACCATCCGCGCATCCAAAGATAAGCAGGATGCTAAGAAACAAATCATGGTGAAATACGGTTTTACGGAAAAACAGGCAGAAGCGATTGTAATGCTGCAGTTGTACCGGCTGACAAACACTGACATTGTTTCCTTGGAGGAAGAATCTGCCGAGCTGGCAAAAAGAATTGCAGAATTGGAAGAAATCCTCCATAACGAAAAAAAATTAATGCAGACAATTAAAGCCGATTTACGCAAGTTAAAAACGAAGTACGGTACACCAAGGCATACAGAAATTGAACAAAATATTGAGGAGCTAACCATTGACCTTGATGTTTTGGTAACAAGTGAAGACGTTGTTGTATCTGTCACCCATGACGGATATATTAAACGGACAAGCCTGCGGTCATACGGCGCTTCCAATACGGAAGACTTGTCGATGAAAGAGAACGACCATCTGATAAGTCTCTTGGAAATCAATACAACTGATAAACTGCTGCTATTTACAACAAAAGGAAATTATCTTTACCTGCCAGTCCACCAACTACCGGATATTCGCTGGAAAGATATAGGGCAGCACGTTTCAAATCTAGTAAGTATAGATAAAGACGAAAAAATTGTAAAATCGATTCCAGTTCGTGAGTTTACGGATAAACAATATATATTGTTTTTCACGAAAAATGGCATGGTAAAGCGAAGCCTTCTTCAATTATATGAAGCACAGCGCTACTCGAAACCATTAATCGCCTTAAATTTAAAAGATGATGATGAAGTTGTCGATGTGCACATAACAGACGGTAACTATGATGTATTTGTCGCAACAAGCAAAGGTTTTGGACTTTGGTACCATGAATCGGAAATCCCACTTGTTGGCCAGCGCGCTAGGGGAGTGAAGGCAATCACACTTAAAGATGGCGAAAAAGTAGTGAGTGGACAAGTATTTGATGATTTGGCTGATCCTAGTTTGGTTGCTGTAACACAGCGTGGCGCGTGCAAGCGAATGAAGCTGCAAGTATTTGAAAAAATGTCGCGTGCAAAAAGAGGCCTGGTAATGCTAAGGGAATTAAAGAGCAAGCCGCATCAGTTGCAGGGATTATTTGCAGTAGATGAGCAGGATACAATTTGCATGTTGACTGCAAAAGGCAAGACCCATCTGCTTTATCCGCTTAAGCTCTCCTTAAGCGATCGTTATAGCAATGGTTCGTTTGTAGTTGATACAGATGCAGAAGGTGAAATCACCGATGTTTGGAAACAGCCAACATACGAAAAGCCGTTTGCAGGTTCAGAGGAATAAACAACAACAGTCAAAGAGTTCGTAACGTTTTTACGAGCTCTTTTTTTGACACTGCAATCGGTAAAAGACTTCCTTTATTCAGAAAAATATGCTAGAGTATGGTTAGAAACGAGTAGGGAGGGGTTGACTGCGGATCTTAGGGAAAAAATTATCGAGCATGCATTAAAGCTTTTTGAAGCGCATGGATTTCATGGCGTTTCAGTTAATCAGATTGTAGAAAGTGTTGGTACATCAAAAGGTGGGTTTTACCATCATTTCAAGTCAAAAGATGAACTGTTATTCGTCATTCATGATACGTTCATCACCTATGTCATTGAAAATGCGACCTTGGCAGAGGAAAGATTTGAGTCTGCCAGCAAAAAATTGCAAGCAATCATTTTGAATTTTGTCAAAGTGTTCGATTTGTATAAGGCACACATATCCGTATTTTATCAGGAGGAGTTGTATTTAAAACCAGAATACGATGTGCTGATTAAAGAAAAGCGCGACCATTTTAAGCGAATCATCTATAACACGATAAGAGATGGCAAACAGTCCGGTGAAATGAGGGAAGACCTTTCAGTTGAGATTACGACAATGGCTGTATTGGGAATGGTAAACTGGACATATAAATGGTATAAGAAGGATGGCAGTAAATCCATTGATGAGATCGCTTACATATTTACCGATTTAATCCTGCGTTCCATTTTAAAAGAAAATTTGCTTGCAGAAGAAAAATATAAAGAAATTTTATTGGAGGATATTATCATTTGATCTTTTAATGATAGTTTAATGGATTTGTATTCAATAAACAGACCAACCAGTCGGTCTTAGAGGGGGAGTTACATGGATTTTGAATTGAGCAAAGAGCAGACAATGATACGCAAAATGGTGAGAGATTTTGCCGAGAATGTAATTAAACCAAGAACGGTAGAAATCGATACGCAAGCGAAATTCCCGTTGGATATATTTAAACAAATGGGAGAGCTGGGGTTAATGGGCATACCGTTTCCCGAAGAGTATGGTGGTTCAGGCGGAGATACACTTTCCTATGCTGTTGCTGTAGAAGAAATAGGCCGTGTCTGCGGTAGTACCGGTTTGAGCTATGCTGCCAATGTATCACTTGGCGCAAGTCCTATATATTATTTCGGAACAGAAGAACAAAAACAACATTTTTTGAAACCGATTGCACAGGGGAAAGTGCTTGCCTCGTTTGGTCTGACGGAACCCAATGCCGGTTCGGATGCTGGCGGAACAAAAACAACCGCGATCCTTCAAAACGATGAATATGTCATAAATGGCGAGAAATGTTTTATCACGAATGCGAATTATGCAGATACCATTACGGTGACTGCTGTAACCGGGAAACGGCCCGATGGAAAAAATATTATATCGGCAATTCTTGTGCCAGCAAATACGAAAGGGCTAAAGATTACCAGTCCGTATGACAAAATGGGAGTCAGAGGATCGGATACTGCTGAAATAATTTTGGATAATGTACATGTACCAAAAGAGAACCTGCTTGGTGATCCTGAAAAAGGATTTAAGCAATTTCTGTACACGCTTGATGGGGGAAGGATTTCTATCGCTGCTTTGGGTCTTGGAATTGCCCAGGCGTCCCTTGAAAAGGCACTGGCGTACGCCAAAGAGCGCAGCCAATTTGGCAAATCCATAGCCAATTTCCAGGCAATCCAATTTAAATTGGCGGATATGGCGATGGAGGTTGAACTGGCACGTAATATGGTGTATAAGGCAGCGTGGTTGAAAGATCACAATAAGCCATTTACGAAAGAAGCGGCGTATGCGAAACTATTTGCAACTGAAACAGCTACTCGTGCTGCAAATCAGGCAATTCAAATACACGGCGGATATGGTTATATGCGAGAATACGAGGTTGAGAGATATTTGCGAGATGCAAAATTGCTGGAAATTGGCGAGGGAACATCCGAGGTGCAACGAATGGTTATTGCCAGACAGCTTGGATGCTAAAAAAGAAACAGGGAGGCAACTATTTTATGTTCCAGAAGGTGTTGATTGCAAACCGTGGGGAAATTGCTGCAAGGGTTATACGGACCTGTAAGAAAATGGGGATAAAAACAGTAGCGGTTTACTCTGAAGCAGACAGTGGAGCCCCTTTTGTTGATATGGCAGATGAGAGTTATTTGCTTGGACCCCCCCGCGTAAACGAAAGCTATTTGAATGCGGATAAAATTATTTCGGTTGCGAAACAGGCGAAAGCGGACGCGATCCATCCGGGTTATGGTTTCTTAAGCGAAAATGGCGCATTTGTAAGAAAATGCGAGGCAGCGGGTATTTGCTTCATCGGTCCCGACAGTCAGGTAATCGAACAAATGGGAAGTAAAATAGCCGCCCGGGCCGCAATGAAAAAAGCAGGCGTGCCTGTTGTACCTGGTACAGAAACTGCTGTTGCTACAGCAGATGAGGCCATTCGAATCGCTAACGAGATTGGTTATCCCATCATGCTGAAGGCTTCGGCTGGTGGCGGGGGTATTGGTATGCAGGCAGTTTATACGGATGAGGAATTGCAAAAAGCATTTTCCAGCAATGCCAAAAGGGCTGAAAGTTTTTTTGGTGACGGGGCAATGTTTCTTGAGAAAAAGATTGAAAATGCACATCATATCGAAATCCAAATTTTAGCCGACCATTTTGGCAATGCAGTTCACTTATTTGAACGCGAATGTTCTATCCAAAGACGCAATCAGAAAGTCATTGAGGAGGCACCATCGCCTTTCATTTCGGAAAGCACACGTCTAAAAATGGGTCAAACGGCAGTCAAGGCAGTAAAAGCGCTAGGTTATGTCAATGCCGGAACGATCGAATTTATGGTGGACGAAGATGAAAATTTTTATTTCCTTGAAATGAATACCCGAATTCAGGTGGAACATCCAATTACAGAAGAAATAACGCATGTCGATATTGTTGAACAGCAGCTGCGTATTGCAGATAAGCAAAAACTTGTCATCAAACAAGAAGACTTAACCATCGACGGACATGCGATGGAAGCAAGAATCTACGCGGAGGACCCGGTAACGTTTTTCCCTTCCCCAGGCCATATTTCCACACTGGAAATTCCGCGGGGAAATGGAATCAGGCATGAACTTACCGTAAAGGGAGACTACGATGTAACACCTTATTATGATCCAATGATTGCAAAACTGATCGTAACCGGAAAAAATAGGATGGAAACGATTGAAAATATGCAGCACGCATTGGCGGATTATCATGTCACCGGCATCAAGACAAATATTCCGATGCTGCAAAAAGTGGTGTCACTTGATGCTTTCAAAAGAGGAGATACGACAACCGCTTTTGTTCAAAATCATTATGCACCCATCGCTAAAAAATAAGGAGGAATTAGAAATGGAAGAAGTAAAAGCGGCAATGGCCGGAAACGTATGGAAAATCGTTGTAAATGTAGGAGACGAAGTAGAAGAAGATCAGGATGTGGCTATTTTGGAGTCCATGAAAATGGAAATTCCCATACCTGCAGAAGAAGGCGGTACCGTAAAAGAAATCAAAGTATCTGAAGGCGATTTTGTTAATGAGGGAGATGTCATTGCTATATTGGAATAAGCTATGTGCCACATGGCAAAATAGCGCGTTTGGAATAATTCATTTTGGGGTGATGGTATGCCAGGTTTGATTGAATTGCAATTTCATCAGGAAAATCAAATAGCCGAGCTTATATTAAACCGACCACAGGCGGCCAATGCCATGTCTACGGATTTATTGGATGATTTAAACGAAGCGGTAAGGGTCATCAATGAAAATGATCAGTTGCGCAGTGTGGTCGTTATTGGATCGGGAAATAAAGCTTTTTGTGCGGGAGCCGATTTGAAAGAACGAAAGAATATGACATCACAACAGGTTGTTGAAACGGTTAAATACATCGGTGAAACGCTAACGAACGTGGAAAATATCCGTGTACCTGTTATTGCAGCAATAAACGGCGCCGCTTTTGGCGGGGGATTGGAACTCGCATTGGCTTGCGATATACGGCTTGCAGCAAAAGAGGCAAAAATGGGTTTGACAGAAACGTCATTGGCTATCATACCCGGTGCCGGCGGAACACAGCGTTTACCAAGGCTTATCGGAATTGGCAAGGCTAAGCAGCTAATTTTTACCGCAAAACCGATTGATGCGAAAACAGCACTTGAAATCGGTCTGGTGGAAGATATCACAGACGGTGAGCAATTGCGAAACAAGGTACTTGAGCTGGCGGCGGCAATTGCTGCAAATGGACCGGTTGCTTTGAAACAGGCGAAATCCGCAATCAATCGCGGGACGCAAACCACGCTTATGGAAGGTCTGACCATTGAGCATGATTGCTATAAAAAAACGATTCCAACTTCTGATAGGTTGGAAGGATTACTGGCATTCCAGGAAAAAAGAAAGCCAGTGTATACAGGCAAATAATACAGTGTTACCTAATTTGCTTTGGGGAGGTGAAGGCCTGATTACATACGTGTAATCAGGCTAGCAATGGGAATGACGGAAGAACTGCAAAATCGAATGGAGAAAATTAAACAAGGAGGCAAAGAAAAATACCATCAAAAAAATGAAGAAAAAGGAAAGCTATTTGTACGAAAGCGTTTGGAATTGCTGCTGGATAATGGATTAGAAACAGAAGATGCCCTTTTTGCCAATTGTTTATCCGAAGGGTTGCCAGCCGACGGTGTCGTAACGGGAATCGGAAAAATAAACGGTCAGGACGTATGTGTGATGGCGAATGATTCGACCGTCAAAGCCGGTTCGTGGGGCAAGCGAACGGTGGAAAAAATCATTCGTATTCAGGAAACCGCTGAAAAACTGGAAATTCCGATGTTATATTTAGTGGACTCTGCCGGTGCCAGAATAACCGACCAAATCGAAATGTTCCCAGGGAGAAGGGGAGCAGGGCGTATTTTTCACAATCAAATCAAATTATCCGGAAGGGTACCGCAAATCTGTTTATTATTTGGTCCTTCAGCAGCCGGGGGTGCATATATACCGGCATTTTGCGATATTGTTATTATGGTTGATAAAAACGCATCCATGTATCTGGGGTCACCCAGAATGGCAGAGAAAGTGATTGGCGAAAAAGTAACATTGGAAGAAATGGGCGGGGCAAAAATGCACTGTACCGTTTCAGGCTGTGGTGATGTATTGGCAAAAACGGAACAAGATGCTATTTCATTTGCACGCCAATATTTAAGTTATTTCCCAGCCAATTTTCATAAAAAGCCAGAACCAAAACAGGCAGTCGAACCGGCATTTTCCGAAAAAAAGATTGCAGATATTATTCCGCCGAATCAGAATGCACCGTTTAATATGATGGATCTCATTCATCGCATCATTGATAAAGACAGCTTTTGCGAAATAAAAAAGAAATTTGCACGCGAACTAATAACCGGTTTGGCAAGGATGGATGGTAAATCGGTAGGTATTATTGCGAATCAGCCTAGAATGAAGGGCGGCGTGTTGTTTCCGGATTCAGCCGATAAAGCTGCAAAATTTATACAGCTATGTGATGCATTCAATATCCCACTTTTATTCCTGATGGATGTTCCTGGGTTCATGATTGGTACAAAAGTGGAACAACAAGGTATTATACGCCATGGGGCAAAAATGCTTGCTGCCATGAGTGAAGCCACGGTTCCAAAAATTTCAGTTGTTGTAAGAAAAGCCTACGGTGCAGGCCTTTATGCGATGGCAGGACCGGCATTTGATGTCGACTGCTGTATTGCACTGCCTTCTGCCCAAATTGCAGTTATGGGTCCGGAAGCTGCGGTGAACGCGGTTTATGCCAATAAAATTGCTGAATTGCCTGAAGCAGAACGTGAGGCATTTGTCCAAGAAAAACAACAAGCGTACAAAGATGATATTGATATTTATCGCTTGGCATCCGAGATGGTTGTAGACGATGTAATTCAACCAGATAATCTCAGAGAGGCATTAATCAAACGCTATAGCGTGTATGATGCAAAACAAGTTGAATTCACAAAACGAAAACATGGTGTATACCCGGTATAACATTCATCTAGTTTACGATAATTATATTATGTAAACTAAAAACTGGCTTGATTTGTTATTTCGCGTAAAAACGCTTATAATAAAGGTATAATCTATATAAGAAGGTGCTGCTATGAATGTCAGCGATTTCATGATTACAGACGTTATTAGTGTCTCCGAAAAAACTACTTTACGTGAACTGCTTGAGATTTTGGTGAATGGTAAAATTGGTGGCGTACCTGTCGTTGATAAGGACAATCATTTGCTTGGAATGATTAGCGATGGAGATGTTCTTCGCTATATCCAGCCAAAGGGAAGAACAATTTATGATGCCTTTTCGCTTGTACTTGTCAGTGATAAGGAAGAATTGAAGGATAAATTGCATTATACATTGGATAAATCGGTGACAAACATTATGCGAAAACAGGATTTGAAGTATGTCCATCCGGAAGACCCGGTGGAAAATGCTTTGAAGATATTTTCCAGTCACCATTTTAAAAAGATCCCGGTTATTGACAAAGATGGCAAAGTGATTGGTGTTATTAGCCGCGGTGATATGATTCGCTTTATCAATAATGAATTGATCAAAAATAACGATAAGCCCCTTTGATATGAAGGGGCTTTGCTTTTTGTATACAATTTTTGGACTTCCACTTGTAGATACAAAGGATATGTTATCGTATAATGAGAGTAGTATGTTCGGAAAGGATTTGTGAGTGGTGACCGTTACAGATACAAAACATTTTTCGATAACAGTCGATCATCTTATCGCACTATATCAATTGATGCTTGAAAATGGAGATAAGGTAAACGCGGATAAGATTAGCGACCTCTATCGTAAATGGAAGCAAAAAGCATATAACATCAGTTTTGCAGGACATTTTTCCGCGGGAAAATCTTCTATGATCAACGCGTTGTTGGAAAGAGATGTTTTACCGAAAAGCCCGATTCCAACCAGTGCAAACATTGTTAGCATAGCATCCGGAAACGGGACTGCCCGCGTATATTTTCATAAGGAACCACCTATCGAATATGATGAGCCTTACGATATGGATATGATCAAGGAATATTGTAAAAACAAGGATGCAATTAAACGAATCGATATTCGGTTGAAAGATAATATTATTCCCGAAGGCAAGACAATTGTTGATACACCAGGCATTGATGCAGCGGACGATGCCGACCGGGTGATGACGGAATCTTCCTTGCATCTGGTTGATATATTATTTTATGTAATGGATTATAATCATGTACAATCAGAAGTCAACTTGCACTTTTTGCAAAATTTGCAGGAAATGAAGCTGCCTTATTTTGTAGTCATTAATCAAATTGATAAGCATCAGGAAAATGAATTGCCTTTTACATCTTTTCAAGATAGTGTAGCAGCAACTTTTAGACAATGGCAACTTCGCCCGGAGGGAATCTATTATACGTCGCTTTTCAACATGGAGATGCCAAATAATCAATTTACCAAGTTGAAGCAAGACGTCTTTCATTTGCTGGAAAAGCCCGCGAACGTAGAAAGCAGGATTACATCTGCAACGGAGAAAATATTGGCGGATCACCGCCGATTTTTAAAACAAATGACTGATGATCATCTTGCCGATCATCCGTCCGTTTTGCATGACAAGGACGCGGCGTCCATTGCGGATGCTTTGGAACAAATAACAGCAAAATGGCATGAATTGCACCGAAGACCCCGTGAAATCAAAGAAACATTTACCAATGAATTGAATCATACGTTAAAAAATGCGTATCTAATGCCGGCGGCGCTGCGTGACCGTGCAGAAGAATTTTTAAAGACAATGCAGGATGATTTCAAGGTAGGAATGTTTGGATCCCGTAAGAAAACGGAACTTGCCAAAAAACAAGCGCTGGAGAATTTCCTACAACCACTGCAGGAAACCATTGCCTCTGCTTTGCAATGGAAGCTCCGTGATAAATTTCTGGAGTTATTAAAAGCGAATAACCTGCATGACGAGCAGCTGCAACAGCTTATGCAGTCCATAAAACTTGATTACAGCGTTGATGATTTGAAAAAACAAATGAAACCCGGTGCCAGGCTAAATGGTACGTATCTGTTGCATTACACAAATGATGTGGCCTCGGATATCAAGAATAAATATAAGCAGCTTGTGCTACCGGTTATTGATCGCATTGAAGAAATGGCAGCACAGCAAATAAAAGATAAAATGGAAACATTGCAAAATAAGAAGCAGTATTTGGAAACCGAGATGGCATCAGTCCAAAAAATTATGGCAGAAACGAACAAACTGCAAAAACAATATGAGGAAATTGAACAAACGCTTCATCATCCATCAGTAAGTGACACAGCAAAAGAAATACTGGAGAAAACGTTGGAAATCGAAAACCAGCCTGTGGAAAAAGCCTCTGTTCAACCGAAAATGTATACCAAAAATAAGCAGAACAAAACGGGTGACAGTATTAGGGAAAAACAGAAAGAGGTTCCGAATCAATCGATTGCATCCGTATTGTCAATGACTGAAAAGACAATTGACACGATTTCAGGTTTGCAAGGATTGCAATCAATTATCAAGGATTTGAGGATGAAGCAGGAACGGCTGCATAATCGCACTGTAACGATTGCCTTGTTCGGTGCATTCAGTGCGGGAAAATCATCGTTTGTTAATGCATTGATCGGTGAGGACGTTTTACCCTCGTCCCCGAACCCGACAACAGCAGCTATCACCCGCATGATGGCATCGAATAACCAGCACAGGCATGGAACTGCTGTTGTTCATTTAAAAAGTGAACAAATGTTACAAAGTGATTTGCTTAAAATGGTTGAAATGTTCAATCCGCCGCAAGCTGCCACATTCGAGGAACTGCTTAATTGGATAGAAGAAAATGTGTTAAATAAAAGCAATGATCTTTTGAAGCTGCATGAATCGTATTTGCGTGCCTTGTTAAATGGCTATGCCGCCAGCAAAGATAAACTTGGCACTGCAATTACCGTTTCCATGGACCAGTTTCGCAGTTATGCTGCCGAAGAAGAAATGGCCTGCTATGTTGCGGAAATTGATGTGTATTACGATTGTGCAATTACTGCACAGGGGATTATACTGGTTGATACTCCCGGTGCCGATTCCATGAACGCACGCCATACAAATGTTTCATTCGACTACATTAAGTATGCCGATGCCATTTTATACGTTACGTATTATAACCATGCACTGTCCCGTGCGGATAAAGACTTCCTCACACAGCTTGGCAGAGTAAAAGAAGCCTTTGAACTGGATAAGATGTTTTTCATGTTAAACGCATCTGATTTGGCGCAAAGTAAAGATGAATTAAACATGGTGACAGCATACGTAAAAGAACAGTTGAACCAGCTGGGAATAAGGTTTCCGCGTGTTTTTCCGATTTCTAGCAGAAAAACATTGACCCAAAAATTGGCCAACGAAGAAATAAGTGATGAAATGGCTGAATTCGAGGATGCCTTTTTCCGCTTTATCCACCAAGAACTCGTTAAAGTCATGCTGCAGGGAATGGTTCATGATATGCAGCGTGCAAAAAAAACCGTCGATGGCATGCTAACATCAGCACAACTTGATGAAAATGAAAAACAAAATCGGCGCAAGCAGTTATTACAAAGGCAAGATAGGATGGAACAGGAAATCCGTGAAATCGATATGCATGTGTTCCAAAGTCGGGTAGATCAAAAAATAGAAAAACAAATATTTTATATACAGCAGCGCTTTGGCATCCGCTTTCATGATATGTTTAAGGAGACGTTTAACCCGACGACAATTACGGAATCGGGAAAAGCCGGTATCGAGCAGCTGAAGAAAGCCATGGTTCATTTGCTTGATTATGCAGGGTATGAATTGCTGCAAGAGGTGCGCGCAACTGGATTAAGAGTGGAAAAATTCATGAATGATACGTTGCATGAATTTGAAGCAGGCATTTACGAAAAGATACATGTAATCGATCCAGAAGTAACTTTATCGGAATTGGAAAAGCAGGACTTTAAAACGCCGGACTTTCAGCAGCCATTTACAGCACTGACTCCCGCTGATTTTCGTTCTGCATTTGCCGGATATAAAGGAACAAAGGCATTTTTTGCCAAAAAGCAAAAGGAGCAGATGAAAGATAACATATTTCATTTGTTAACTGCACCGATGGAAGAATATCTGCATTTATCCGGTGAACAAATGCAAGCAGCTTACCAAGAACAGCTGGTGCAAAAATTAAAGAATGGCAGAGATTTATTCATTAAAGAAATAGCAGCATACGTGGATAACAGCTTAGCTGCCATGGCTGGTGACATCAATGCGGATACTTTATTGAAAAAGCAGCAGCGTCTTCAGGAAATCCTGGAGGGAGGAGATGCAGGTAATGAAAAATAAACTATTGCTGATAGATGGCATGGCATTGTTATTCAGAGGATATTATGCCACTGCAATTCGAGGGAACTTTATGCGTACGAAATCCGGAGTACCAACGAATGGTGTGTATCAGTTTTTGCGCTATATGCTGGACGCAATGAAGACCTTCACACCAACACATGTAATTTGCTGCTGGGATATGGGATCCAAAACATTTCGCACGGAATTGTATGATGGTTATAAAGCAAATAGAGGCGCACCGCCCGAGGAACTTATTCCGCAATTTGACCTTGCAAAAGAAGTGGTTGAAGCTTTTGATATTATGAATGTCGGTCTGGAAAATTATGAAGCTGATGA
Organism: Tigheibacillus jepli; assembly: GCF_030732005.1. Classification (GTDB taxonomy): domain Bacteria; phylum Bacillota; class Bacilli; order Bacillales; family Amphibacillaceae; genus Tigheibacillus; species Tigheibacillus jepli. The sequence continues at coordinate 21,377 of NZ_JAROCA010000001.1, forward strand.
TTGCATTGGCACGCTGGCGAACTTGTATAAAGAAACATATGATGTGACAATATTAACGGGAGATCAGGATATTTTGCAGCTGGTAAGCGATGGGATCGATGTAGCCATTATGCGTAAAGGCCAGGGAAATTACGAGGTATTCAATGTCGATAACTTTTTCGAAAAAAAAGGTATCCTCCCACAACAAATGGTGGATTTAAAGGGCCTGATGGGAGATACATCCGATAACTATCCCGGCGTAAAAGGAATAGGGGAGAAGACTGCACTAAAATTGCTTCATGAGCATGAAACAATCGATCAACTGCTGGAAAATCTGGAGCAGCTGCCTGCAGGTGTGCAGAAAAAAATTAAAACAAACTTGGAAATGCTTCACCTATCCAGAAATCTTGCCGAAATCAGATGCGATGTTCCTTTAACCTGCCAAATTGACCGCGCTGTGTGGCGTTTCGATAAAGAGAATGTCGGAAAAAGGTTTCGGGATATGGAACTTGATAAATTTGTTCGATTACTTGGTTAGGGATGCATGACAACCTTGATGCAATGATCTGTTTTGTTATGAAACAGATCATAAGCTTTTGCAGCTTCAGTCAATGGAAAACGATGGGAAATAATCGTTTTGGGATCGAATTTATTTGAAATGATTTGTTTGTACAGCTCTTGCATGTAAGCCCGTGCAGGAGCTTGTCCCATTTTTAATGTGATATTTCGGGTGAAAAAAGGCCCCAAAGGGAACATGTTGTATAAACCGCCATAAACGCCTGTAATTTGATAGGTACCGCATTTTTTTACTGCCTTGGCAGCAATTTGAATAGGTCCCAGTGTACCACCTTGAAGTTTTAATTTTTGTTCCATAAATTCCAATGGTGATTTCTTTCCATCCATGCCAACACAATCTATGACCACATCTGCTCCGCCTTTGGTAACTTCCTTTAAAGTTTCACCCATATCGTCATAAGCTGTAAAATCATAAGTTTCCACTTTGTTTGACCGCTCGGCGTGACGAAGCCGATAGTCAATATAATCTACGGCAATCACCCGCTCAGCCCCTTGAAGCCAGGCGAATTTTTGTGTCATTAAACCGATTGGACCAGAGCCCAATACGATAACCGTATCGCCTTCCTTTACGCCTGCATTTAAGACACTCCAGTAAGCAGTCGGAAGAACGTCTGACAAAAATAATAGTGATTCATCTTCCAATTCGCAATCCTGAGGTACAAGAAAAGGGGTGTAGTTGCCAAATGGGACACGCAAATATTCTGCTTGCCCGCCCGGAAAGTTCCCGAATTTTTCCGAGTAGCCGAAATAACCACCAGAATCGTAATGAGGATTGGAATTATCGCATTGACTATGCAGATGATGGCTGCAATAATAGCATTTTCCGCAAGCAACCGTAAAAGGAATGACCACCCGATCGCCTTTTTTCACCTTCGTCACATTTGGACCCGTTTCTTCTACGATACCCATTGGTTCATGACCGATAATATAGTCAATAGGGAGCGGGAAATTCCCCAAATATAAATGTAAATCAGAACCGCAGATTGCAGTGGAAGTGATTTTTACAATAATATCCTCCGGGTCCCGTATGTTGGGATCATCCACCTTTTTGACTGCTATTTTACGTTTTCCCTGATATGTCACTGCTTGCATGAATGGAGAGCTCCTTTAAATCAATTTAGTGATAATATCTCACGGCCACTGCTTTCTATTCGCGGCAGGCGCAAAATTTAGCAAAAAAACTTGTTTTCTTATGAAATGTCTTCAAATGGTCAAGAATAGCAATGGAGGTGATTGGATGGAATTTTTTATGAAGTACATAGCTGTTCCAATTGCTATTTTCTTGCTAGGCTATTTGTTGCCGCGTTTGATGGGTAAACGTTCAGCAGCACAAATGCCTGGTTTCAATCCACTATTTGTATTTATCGTCGGCTTGGCGATTGTAGGTCCGGTTTTATTAGGAATACTTGGGATTTTCGCTTATTATGTATTGGCGCTTGCATTGACATGTATAACTTTTTCATTGCCATCCATCCAAAATAAATTTAAAAAATTTTGGGGAAGAAGTTTACCGACTATCCTTGTAAGAAATGGAAACATTGATGAAAAAGGATTACACCAGGCGAGAATTACAGTGGAAGGTCTGCTGTCTTTATTGAGGCAAAAGGGGTATACGAATATTTCAGATTTAGCTTCGGTTATGATGGAGGAAACAGGACACATCACTATAATTCCCAAAACAAATAAATATCCGGTTCAGCATGAAGATTTGCAACTGATGCCACCACCGGCATATTTACCAATCCCCTTGATCATTAATGGTGAAATTATCGATCAAAACTTGAAATATATTGAAAAGGACAGAGATTGGCTCGCATCACAATTACAGATCAATCAAATGTCACCGGACAATCTTTCTTCGGTAATCTTAGCCACATTCAATCAAAAAGGATATCTGAACATTGATTCAATAAAGCGAAAAAATAAAAAGCAAGGGATACACGAATATAAACCGGGTAATGAAAAATAACAGCGACATTTTCCTCTTTTTGGTTGGATGTAACTTTTCATTTTCTACATGTAATTGCTGATTACGGAGAATATATCATGTAGGAGGTGACTTCTTCATGACAGTAGGTACGCAAATGCAATCTGCTGTAGCAAGCTGCCAAAGTGTCTTGGCTGACCTAAACACGTTTGCATTGGAAACTGAGGATAAAAATGCCAAGCAAATGTTTCAAAACATGGCACAACAACAACAGACGATTCTTGACAATCTAAACGCGCGTTTGCAATACATTCAATCAGAAGAGCCGCAGTTCAAGCAAAGTTAAATGAAATAAAAAAGATTATCCGATGCCGGATAATCTTTTTTATTTTGGCGTTCAGAAAAGCGAAAGGGGAGGATTTTTGTTGATATTGGAAGTATTCTCCAAATGTCTGTTTGATTCTAGTTTACATAATATATATTATAGGAACTAATAATAATATATCTCAATACCAAAGAATACTCATGATATCGAGATAAAAGAGAGGTTTTTTTCTTCAATTTCAATCAATCCGGTCTATTTTCTTGAGCGGTCGTTTTGCCGGACCTTCGATAACTTCTCCTGTATACGAAAATCTGGAGCCGTGACACGGACAATCCCAGCTTTGTTCCGCATCGTTCCAAGCTACTTCACAGCCCAAATGTGTGCATGTTGTATCTACCATATGGATTTGATTATTTGCATCTTTGAACACGCCTGTCCGGCGGCCGTCAATTCGCGTTACGACTGCTTCATTAACATGTAATTCAGAAAAGTCGTCTTTTGTATTATCCAATTTTCCTTTTACCAGGTGTTTTGCTACATCCGCGTTCACACTGACAAATTTTCTTGCAAATGGATCTGCTTGCCGTCTCGCCGGTGTAAAAAATGTTGCATAATCATTCGACCGGTCCAGTATGGCGTCGCTAATTATTTTCGCCGCAATAGTACCGTTGGTCATCCCCCATTTTCTGTAACCGGTTGCTACAAATACATTATGCTGTGATTTGGTAATCTGACCAATGTATGGTACTTTATCAAGCGTGGTTAGATCCTGTGTAGACCAACGGTAAAGAACTTCGGAAATGCCGAAATTTTTATCGGCAAATTGTTCCAGTGCATCGTAATGATTATTCATTGTTTCTCCCTGTCCGGTCTTATGATTTTCTCCCACAATCAACCATAAATCATCGCTCTGCTCGCCGGTTGATCGCACGGATCTTGTTGGCGTTTCTGCATTGATATACATGCCGCCAGGGAATTTTTTCTTCGCCTTGATGCCCACCACATAGGCTCGTTCGGCATATAACCTTGTCGGATAAAAACCCTGCCCATCATAAAAAGGAAAATGTGATGCAATAATCACATAACGGCATCTTATCCGGGACCCATCTTTTGTAATAATAGCGGGATGTTTGTTATACTCGACATCAGTTGCAGTCGTATTTTCGTAAATGGCGACCCCCGCGTCAACGCATGCCTTGATCAAAGCAGCAAGATATTTTAACGGATGGAACTGTGCCTGGTTGTGCATAACCAATGCTGCCTTATGTGGAATATCTAGCGGCATGTTATCTGCCAATGAACCGGGTATGCCAAGTTTTTCATATGCTTTTGCTTCTGTTTTCATTTTTTCAACATATTTATTGTCATTTGTATAAATATAGGCGTCTTCTTGTTTAAAATCACAATCTATATTTAATTCAGAGATATGATTTTCAATAATATCTTTTGCTTCCATTGCCGCCTTATAATACAACGAAGCATTATCCTCTCCAAAATGTTGGATTAACTCATCGTAAATTAAACCGTGCTGCGCGGTTATTTTTGCAGTTGTATAACCCGTCGTACCGTGCAACAGATTATCCGCATCAATCAAAGTGACTTTTTTATTTTGCTTTGCGAGCATATACGCTGCTGTTAAACCTGTTATACCGCCTCCAACGATTCCAACATCTGTTTCGGTGGATTGCTTCAGTTTCTCAAATGGTTCTAAATTGATTGTATCCAGCCAATATGAATGTTTATTCTCAGGCGACTGTTCTTCTTTCATGAATCATCTACTCCCTCTCAACAGTATCATTGGCCCTTATTGTTCCCCATATTGTAGATTTTATCGACTTTCATGTGTTATAAGAAAGTATTAAATTTTGGCTGTATGAACGTCACTTTTGGATGGCAGCCACGTCCGGCTCCAGCGCCCAGCAACTAGCAGAGCTTTTTGATGGGGCGAGTAACCGCAGCCCCAAATGGTTTTCGGTGGGACCAGTAATCGCAGTCCCAAGGGTTTTCGGTGGGGCGAGTAATCGCAGCCCCAGGATGTCGCGCTTTTAGCCTGTAAGGGCGCCTGCTCCTTTGTTCCTTTAACGGACTCTTTTGCACACAAAAAGTCCCGCAATGAGGAAGATTTTCTTCCGCTTGCGGGACCTGTCAGATTGTTCATTTTTGGTACTGTGCCCTTGAGCGATATTGCTGCGGTGCTCTGGAAGGATAATTTACCGGAATACTATAAAAATGTACCAGCCTCGTAAATGGTATCGATGCGAACAATGCAAAGGCTGCAAGAATATGGACTTTAAATAATGTTGGGACAGACGCCATTAGTTCATATTTCGGCTGAAAATAAAATAAGCTTCTAAACCACGGACCAATGGTAGTGCGATATTCATATTCGTTAACCGTTGTATTGTAAATGATTGTCATATAAGCGCCCATGCCTGCAACGACAAGCAATGCGATAATAGTGAAGAAGTCTGCGAATGTGGCGTGAATCCGTACCTTGTCAATGACCATTTTTCGGATGAACAAGATAATCAAACCTGCAACGACCATTAAGCCTGCAATTCCACCGCCATAAATAGCGCCTACGTGATACAGCCAATCCGGTATTCCGAGCCATAAATAAAAACCACGCGGGATAACCATTCCCATAATATGGCCGATAAACGCCAAAACAATTCCCCAATGGAAAAGCGGGGATCCGATCCGCAGCCATTTTTTCTCGAAAAATTCCGTTGACGGTGCTGCCCAAGTCAATTGCCGGTAAGCAAACCGATAGAGAAGCCCAAAAATCATGATGGTTACCGTGATATAAGGGAATATAACCCACAAGAAAATTTCTTTCATCTGTTTACCTCCTCTCTAATAACAACGTATATCCCCTAGTGATACATGATAGGATAAGGAAGTTCTTCCAAATCAGCTTCTTCCCTGTCAAATTCCAGCTTTTCTTTCTCTTCTCTGCTTGGCGCTGGAAAAACATGTTCCATGAGTATGAACAATATTGGGTAATACTCATTTTCCGGCGGCAAAAATTGCAGGATTCGGCTAATTGCAACGGCAAGTCTTCGTACAAGCCGTTCCGTCTCTTTGCTATCGGCAGCTACAGAAAGAAATTCAAATAACATTGGCATATAATCCGCCAGATCATCATCAATCCGTTCATAACCAGCTTGGCTAATGATCCTTTGCAATTTAATCAATGCTGCACCACGTTTATTGCTGTCACCCAATTCATGGGCCGTCAAATACAGCCCATGTTTGGATTTTAGGTCAAATGTCTGGACGTAGATAACACGTAGATCTGATAATGTATAACCACTGAGATGCCCCATGACACTGATTATTTCCAACTTTAATTTATCAGATGTAAAATTTTCATTCGCGTAATCGATGACTTCTTCTTTTAATTCTGCAAAATCTTCGTCGGGATAAGCCAAAAGCCGTGAAGCAATTAATAGCAGTGCTCTTGTCTGTTGGTCCATGTGTCATTCTCCCTTTCCAAAAAATGGATAAGTTACCATACCTTCCGGCGGAGCAATGTCTTCCAGACTGCAAGCACCTTGTGCATAATACAAATTATCATCCATTTCGCGTCGTCCGGTCGGGATAACAAAGCGTTCGTTATACTTGGCAACACCGAGCAGGCGAGCCATGTCTTCCAATTCTTCAGGCGTCGTATCAGCCTGTTTCAGCAATTCGCTTTGGCGAAATCCATCCACGCCGCCTACCGTTTTTCCTCTCATGTGAACGCGCATCGCGGTAAGTTTCAACAATACTTTGCGAATGACCCCGGTATCCCCTGCTGATAGAATGGAAGCCAGGTATTCCACGGGTATGCGCATTTGGTCAACGGCTGGTATGTACCCATCCGTGCTGAGTTCATCTTCGTTTGTGATATGGTTCATTATCGGGCTGAGCGGCGGGACGTACCAAACCATTGGCAACGTCCGGTATTCCGGGTGCAATGGTAAAGCAATCTTCCACTTCATCGCCATCTTATACACCGGAGAGTTCTGTGCCCCTTCAATCCATTCATCGTTAATCCCGGCCTTTTTTGCCTCTTTGATTACTTCTGGATCAAATGGGTCGAGAAATACATCCAGCTGTGACTCGTAAAGATCTTTCGGGTCTTCCACAGATGCAGCAGCTTTTACTTTGTCCGCATCATATAAGACAACACCAATGTAGCGAATCCGTCCTACACAAGTTTCGGAACAGATGGTAGGCAGGCCGGCTTCTGTTCTTGGATAGCAGAAATTGCATTTTTCTGCCTTATGGGTATTCCAATTATAATATACCTTGTGATATGGGCAGCCACTCATACAAAAGCGCCAGCCCCGGCATTCTTCCTGATCTACTAGCACAATGCCGTCCTCATCCCGTTTATACAGTGCACCGGAAGGACATGATGCGACACAGGATGGATTCAAACAATGTTCACAAATTCTCGGCAGATACATCATAAACGTCTTTTCATACTCCATTGAAATATGTTCCTGCAGTTTTTCAACGGTTGGATCTTGCGAAACGACATCGGAACCACCAGCCAAATCATCATCCCAGTTTGGTCCCCATTCCGGTTTGTCGATATACTCGCCGGTTATCATGGACTGCGGTCTTGCAACCGGCAAATTCTCTACACTTGGACTGTCGATCAAGTTAAGATAATCGTATGTCCAAGGTTCATAATAATCCTCCAAATTCGCCATATCCGGGTTATAAAATATGTTCATCAGCTTGGAAATCGGACCGCCTGCTTTTAATTGCAGTTTGCCATTTTTCAATACCCAGCCGCCCTTAAAATATTCCCTGTCTTCCCATCTTTTCGGGTAGCCTGTACCCGGTCTTGTTTCTACATTATTAAACCACATATATTCCGTTCCGGGACGGTTGGTCCATGTATTTTTGCATGTTACAGAACATGTATGACAGCCAATACATTTATCCAAATGCATTACCATAGCTACCTGCGATTTAATTCTCAAGCCAATCTACCTCCTTCAATTTCCTGATAACAGCAATGGTGTCACGCTGATGGCCGGTTGGTCCGTAGTAGTTGAATCCGTAACTTAGTTGTGCGTAACCACCGATCATATGGGTCGGTTTCAACGTGACCCTTGTGACACTGTTATGCGTTCCACCGCGCTTTTTGTTAATTGTCGTTGCAGGAACACCCATTGTTCTGTCTTGTGCATGATACATGTAAATCATTCCCTTTGGCAGCCGGTATGTTAATATAACCCTTGCCGCAATGGCGCCATTGCGGTTATATACTTCAACAAAATCATTGTCTTTTAGATCGATCGATTTCCCGTCCTCTTCATTCATCCAAAGTACCTGCCAGCCGCGGAACAATGTTGACATATTTGTTGTATCCGTGAACATCGTATGAATGCCCCATTTTTGGTGCGGTGTCAAATATCGGACCGTCAAGGATTTTCCGTTTTCTTCCGGCTCCTTTTCATTTTTTAAAAATGGACCATAGCGCAGCGGAGGTAAATACAACGGCAGACCTTCCCCAAAATCAAGCATCATCTCGTGATCAAGATAAAAGCTTTGCCGGCCGGTTAACGTTCGCCAAGGAATGTTGTATTCCGTATTGACTGTAAAAGGCGAATATCTGCGATGATCCTTTTCCAAACCGCTCCACACAGGTGTTGAAATGGCACTGCGTGGCTGTACGGTAATTTCTTCCAATGTATAATTTTCTTCTTCACGTGCCTTGGCAATTTCTTCAAGTTTCTGTCCGGTTTTTGCTTCAAGTGATTTCCAGCCGGCAACTGCACGTTTTCCATTTGTTGCGCCCGACATAAGCAAAATGGCATTAATAGCCTGCTTATCGGTATACAAGTCCGGATTGCCTTTTCCCAATCCATCTCGCTTGGAAATACCCAGTCTTGCACCAAGTTCTTCATAGACCTGTTCACCAGGTATGACCACACCTTTTCCGCCATAGCCCTTTTTGATAAGCGGGCCGATTGTGGTGAATTTTTGATATACATTCGGGTAATCCCGTTCTACTACACGCATCGCGGGCATTGTTTTACCCGGGATTGCTTCTACTTCTCCTTTGCTCCAATCTTTTATTTCGCCCATCGCTTGAGCAATTTCCTGTTCGGAATCGTGTGCAAGCGGTGTTGTCAATAATTCTTCCGTTTTTGGCAAATGCTTTTTCGCAAGTTCGGAAAACACTTTGCTGATTTCCCGGAATGTATTCCAGTCACTTTTTGCTTCCCATGGCGGCGCGATGGCTGCATTAAATGGGTGGATAAACGGGTGCATATCCGTGCTGCTTATATCAAATTTCTCATACCACGTCGCCGCAGGTAATACAATATCGGAAAACAGTCCCGAGCTAGTCATTCGAAAATCGACACTGACAAGTAAATCAGCCTTCCCGGTAGGTGCTTCGCCATTTGTCTTTATATCGTTGGGTTGCCAGGAATTTTCCGGTTCAGCTAAAACATTGTTATCTCCGCCTACAAGATGTTTCACAAAAAATTCATGACCTTTTCCACTGTCACCGAGCAAGTTCGATCGCCAGTTGAAAAACACCCTTGGAAAGTTGCGTGGATCATCCGGATTTTCAATAGCCCATTCCAACTCGTTATCTTTCAACTTCTGCACGACATCATCAATAATTTCTTTTTCTGTTTTCGCACCATTTTTTCTGCTCTCTTGTACGATATCCAGCGAATTTTGCGTGAACTGCGGATAAGATGGTAGCCACCCTAGTCTCGCTGCCAAAGCATTGGTATCCGCCGGGTGCATTTGATTATACTTGCTTTTCCATGGTGATGCTTCTGCATTCAATTTTGTTTCATAACGGTATTGGTCGGTATGGAAATAGAAATAGGATGTTCCATTTTGCAGTCTTTGCGGTTTTTGCCAATCGTTGGCAAATGCAACCTGCTGCCAACCTTCCTGGGGACGAACTTTTTCTTGTCCTACATAATGCGCCCAACCGCCGCCGTTTACGCCTTGGGATCCGGTAAGCAGTACGAGATTCAAAATACACCGGTAGATCTGATCGCTGTGATACCAATGGTTAGTACCACCGCCCATCGCAATCATCGACTTCCCTTTTGTCCTTGCAGCGTTATCTGCAAATTCCCTTGCCACTTGAATGACATGATTGCGGTTAACGCCTGTAATACTTTCCTGCCATGCCGGCGTATATGGTTTAGGATCGTTATAATCGCTAGGATAATCCCCTTCCAAATTCCGCCCAATTCCCGTGTGTGCCATCATCAAGTCGAATACAGTAGTCACCTTCATTACATTACCGTTGGCATCTGTCACATGTTTTACCGGTACGCCACGTTCTACGATGTTACCATTTTGCTCAGCAAAGTACGGAAATTGCACCAGGATTGTTTCATCTGAACTGTCAATAAAGCTCAATTTCGGGTCGATATCAGAACCGTTATCCCGTTTCAAATTCAGGTTCCATTTACTCCCTTTATCCCAGCGGAAACCTTGGCTACCATTCGGAACAAGCATCTCGTCGGTAACTTCATCCCATACAACTGTTTTCCAGTCAGCCAAATCAATTTTTTCTCCGAGGTCTGAAGCACGCAAAAACCTGCCGCTTCGGTAGCCATCTTCTTTTTGATCAAGTAAGACCAAGAAAGGCAAATCTGTGAATTTCTTAACATAATCAACAAAATACGGTTCTTGTTTGTCTACATAAAACTCTTTTAAAATAACATGGGTCATTGCCATTGCCAAAGCACCATCTGTTCCTGCTTTGGCAGGCAGCCAAATATCGGCAAACTTCTCATATTCTGCATAATCCGGGCTGACGCCGACCACCTTTGTTCCGTTGTATCTTGCTTCTACCATGAAATGCGCATCTGGCGTACGCGTCTGTGGAAGATTGGTTCCCCAAATAATAAAGTATTTGGAATTATACCAGTCCGCACTTTCCGGCACATCAGTTTGTTCACCCCATACTTGCGGAGAAGCAGGCGGCAAATCAGCATACCAATCGTAAAAGCTTAAAATAGTCCCACCAATCAGTGAAAGGAATCGCGTGCCAGCAGCATAGCTTATCATGGACATGGCAGGAATCGGACTAAACCCGGCAATTCGATCAGGTCCATATTTTTTAATCGTGTAAATGGTCGAGCTAGCGATAATTTCACACATTTCTTGCCAGGTGGCACGAACAAAACCACCTTTTCCACGGGCACGAACATAGCGATTCCTTTTTTGCGTATCGGAAACAATTGCCTCCCATGCTTCAACCGGGTCATTGCCTGCATCTCTTTCGGTTTTCCATAAATCATATAAATCACGACGAATATACGGATATTTCACCCGGATTGGACTATATGTATACCAAGAGAAACTCGCACCTCTCGGACATCCGCGCGGTTCATATTCCGGAAAATCGTCGCCGGTAGTCGGATAGTCGGTTTGCTGTGTTTCCGAAGTGATGATGCCGTCTTTTACATAGATTTTCCAGCTACATGACCCTGTACAATTGACCCCGTGGGTGGAGCGAACAATTTTATCATGCTGCCAGCGTCTTCTGTATATGTCTTCCCATGCTCGTGGTCGCGGACTTTCTTCCGTCCAGTCATCGTTAATTCGTTCACCGCGTTTGATATGTTTCAACGATCCAAGCAATTTATTTCTATTTTTCTTCAATGAAATACACCCTTTCTTGGATTAATTGATTGGATTGAAGCGTTCACCCAAAATACGAAAACTGCCCGGACCTTCATTTAGCTCTTCTAGAAAGGTAGTCAGGTCGGGTGTGTTTGCGGCAACCAATATCAGTCGTTCCAATGTACTCATATCATTGATTTTATATATTGCTTCAATGATTTCCGGAGAAATTTCGCCGAATCGCATCCGAAGCACCGCTAACAGATCCTCTCTATCTTCAACAGCTAAGGCGTTCTCTTCAAACATGAACATGTGCATACACTCCTTTTATGGTTTCATCATCTTAAAATAGTCGCTGACCATTACTTCTTTAATTTTTTCAGCAGTATTCTTTATGAATTCCAAGATACTTGGTGCGAGCGATTCTATCTCATTTCTGGTAAATTGTTCCGATTTTTTATTGGAATACGCTTCACCAAAATAAAGGATCAATTCAAAACCGGTATCCGCTTCTTTTACGGCTAGCTGTACATCATATGAATGAATATTATTCTCTTGCAAATTTTCTACTGCAAGCTGGTATAGTTCAGGAAATTCAATTTGCAGCATTCGTTCTTCATTTTTCATTTTGAAACACCTCAATGCTCGGGAAGGATTTTTTCCTCTGCCTCATTATGCAGCTGATCGACCAATATTAACGCCTGAAAACGTTGGACAACCTCATCATCGACTTGTTTGTTTTGCAATAATACTTTGATTTCTTTCACCAAAAGACGCAACAAATCATGATCTCTTGTCAACTCGATTATTGCATCTTTCTTTGATGGATCAGATTCCACCAGTTCTTTATACAACCCGCTTTCTTCTGAAGCTGCATGCTGCAATGTGCGCGTCTGCCAATGTTCAACGATGACATAGGCAACTTCCAGCGCTTTATCAAGGATATTATCATTAACAAGTCTATCAAGCAGGTTCGTTAGTTCCCTTGCTTCATTTAATGCAGCTTCATGGATTGCCGAATGGCTGTCTGCATGCCGCAAAGCTGGTCCAGACATATGGAAACACTCCTTTTTTGTAATTAGGAATTTGGATCTACAATACGTGAATTTCATCTTTAGAATAGCACCTAAGCAGGGAGCCCACAACAGGAATACAAATTAGTGTGACAACTATCACGCCGTCAATTTCTTGTCAAATTCCTTATTGTCACTTATTTAGAATTGTCACTTATTTAGATAGGTATTTAAACCGGTTTTGTCAAAATTATTTCCGTATGTTTTCCAGTATTGACAAAGAAACAATTTTTTTACAAAAATAAGATTGTATTTGATAATTATAGGGAAAAAAGATGAAGGTAAAGGAGTGATATACAATGATTGCTCATGTTATCGTTACGGGACGTGTACAAGGAGTCGGATTTCGATTTACAGTACAGCAAGCAGCACAGAATTATGGTGTAACAGGCTGGGTGCGAAACAAACACGATGGCTCGGTGGAAATGGAGGTATCCGGAGAAACACAGTTGGTTAAAGACTTTTTAAAAGCCGTGAAGGCAGGTTTGAACCCTGCAATTCGTGTGGACGATATGAACGTTGAATGGCAAGAAGATGAAAAAAGTAAGTTTAAGACTTTTTCCATAAAGTGAGACTTCCATGAAGAGGGGTTTTCTGTCAGAGAACATAAAAGTCGTTTTGGACACAAATCGCCCCCTAAAAGTTGCCATACACTTTTAGGGGGTGATGCATCAACCGTTTGAACTAAGAAGTCATCGGTCTTCATAAAATTTTCGATTCAATTCGATATATTCTTCTTCCTCTTTTGGAACTTCATCCTCCATGTAAATTGCTTCAACTGGGCAAACTGCTTCACAGGCACCACAGTCGATGCAAATATCTGGATCGATGTAAAACATATCTTTGCCTTCCTCAATACAATCGACCGGACAAACCTCAACACATTCTGCGGCTTTTTCACCAATACAAGGCGATGTTATTACGAATGCCACGACTTTCTCGCCTCCTCCGTACGTCTCTGGAAATGAAACAGGCTTTTCTTTTATACCTCATTAATCATACAAAATATTGATTTCATTTTTCAAGAATTATTTTTATGCTTCGGCAGATTTATATTTCTTTAAAATATTCTTTGCGAAATCCACCGATTCGATTACTGTTGTCGATAATAAAATAAAATTCATCCGTTTCATTTTTCACATCGTAAATTTTTCCTGGAGTGAGTACGTTATTTACGACAAATTTTTTTGCATCAGCATGTACACACTCGATTTGCTTTATTGTGGGCTTGTTGGTCCATTGGTAATGGTTCATCGTATATTTCTCCCTTTTATGATGGATTCATTCGGGCGGAAAAAGGCTTGTCCTAACAAGTCATGGCTTTTGCGATAGTGACGCACTCATCTAATCAAATAAGCGCAGATATTCTCCATAACCTTCTTCTGCCATTTTTTCTTTCGGGATAAAACGCATTGCAGCGGAATTCATGCAGTAACGAAGGCCACCATGTTCTTTCGGTCCATCCGGAAAAACGTGCCCCAAGTGAGAATCAGCCGTTTTGCTTCTCACTTCAATGCGGCGCATCCCATAGGATGTATCGAGCACTTCATTCATTTCATCCTGGTCGACAGGTTTGGTGAAACTTGGCCATCCACAGCCGGCATCGAATTTATCACGGGAAGAAAACAGGACCTTCCCGGACACAATGTCAGTGTAAATACCTTCTTTTTCATTATCCCAATATTCATTTTGAAATGGCGGTTCCGTTCCCTTTTCCTGAGTTACATGGTACTGCATAGGGGTCAGCTTGTTCCTGCGGTCAGATTCATCTTTTTTGCCCCAGTTTTTCTCAATGAATGCTTTTCTGCCCGAACCTTGCTTGTACATTTTGTAGTGTAACGCATTTTTTTTGTAATAGTTTTGATGATAGTCCTCTGCAGGGTAAAATGTTTTTGCCGGCAATATTGGCGTAACAATCGGTTTTGTGAATTTGCCGCTTTCCTGCAATTTGCGTTTTGATTCCTCCGCAGCCGTTCTCTGCATTTCATTATGATAAAATATGGCTGTTTGATATGAACGGCCGCGATCGTGGAATTGTCCGCCTGCGTCTGTCGGGTCTATTTGCCGCCAATAAATATCGAGCAGGTCTTTATACGGCATCTTTTCGTCATCGAACGTAATTTGGACTGCTTCAACGTGGCCCGTTGTATCTGAACAGACCTCTTCATATGTCGGATTCTCTGTATGTCCTCCGGTGTAACCTGATACAACATTTAAAATGCCCGGCTGTTGGTCAAAAGGTTCAACCATACACCAAAAGCACCCACCGGCGAATGTAGCAACTGCTTTACCCATTATGACACCTCCATGAAACATGATAACTATCCTTATTTTTTCGTTTTACGGCAAGAATTGCAAATAGTATGCTTCCATATCGTTAAATGTATAATAACGGAACGGATTCTCCATTTCCTTTTCTTTTATTTTGTTTTTTCGGCTCTTTTTTTTCATTGGTGTCCTTCTTTGAGGCAGATGCTGATGTTTCAGTTGCATTGCTGCTTTCATTTTCACTTTCAGACTGGCTTTCGGAAGCTTGATCATCCTCGTTTGTCTCGTCATCTTTATCGTCTTCGTCATCATCGTCCATGCTGCTAAGCGCTCGCATCATTTTGATCATGGAAGGCAAATTTTTTACCATTGGACCATATTGTTTTATCATTGGTGCGGTTGTTTCAACCATTCGTAAAACTTGCTGTATATTTTGCAGTGTGCCGCCAATACCCCCAATGCCTCCTCCTGCAGCATTTACACCCGCTCCGGGCATCGTTGCAAAAGGTGATGCTGACGGTCCTGCACCAAACGCTCCAGGGAACGACCCTGGATTCCCGGGAAATGCCCCCGCACTTCTTCCGGGATTGAATAGTCGGCGCAGCATGCCTGATAGCCCGTTTGAAGCTTGGGCAGGCGCCGGGAAATTACCTGGTTGTTGGAATGGACGCATCGGGAACATTCTTTGTCGTGGTGGAAATACCATATTATCTCCCCTCATTTCACGATATCTTTAATATCATACGCACCGCTGCTTGAAATAGTGATTCAAATATTTCCCGGGTAACCGCAGCATACGCCATTCCTCAGCAATTAGGCAATTTTTTTGTCTGTTTTTGCCGAACAAAATTCAAACAAACGTTTGATTGAATATGTATACTGTCTTGTATAAGAACCTGTGTTTGTATATAATATGTATGAGGTGATAAAAGTGATGAACGATAGAGGCAGCAAAAAATGGACGGCACTTATGCTCCCCGAACACGTGGAGCTTTTGCAATCATTATGGCATAATAACCCCCCTGCCCTGCCTCCGGAGTTGGATGAACAGCAGCTGGAAATACTTCAATATGCCCTAACCGCTGCTGTCCGCGATCAAAAGCAGCTGGATATTGTCATCTATGATCGCAATGAACGTATTCGGCTTGCCGGATATGTAAAAAAAATAAACCGGGAAACACACTCCATCGTGTGGCAGGATTGTTCCGGCGAAATAAGAAACATTGGCTTGCACTGCATTTTTGAAATAAATTAAAACGCTGTGCATGAGAGGATGCACAGCTTTATTTTTTATCTTCGTATACTTGCCACATTTCATCAAAAACGCGCAAAGCATCCGGAAATGGGCTATAGGCTTCCATATAGTCGCTAATCTCGTTATAGGAAGTTGAATGCTTGGGGAAGTCCGGCTCATAAAACATCCAGTCGGCTAATCTGCTTTCATCATCAGGATGCTTTTTTCCACGATACGTCATCATAAATTGATAGAAAGTGCGCAATTGGATCCCCCCATGTCGTTATTCATTCATAAATTCTTCATGCTGCTTTATTTTTTTTCGGTAGACAATACCCGAAAGATAGATGCTTACTTCATAGAGCAAGATCAATGGAATAGCTACAACAAGCTGTAAAATAAAATCTGGTGGTGTAACGGCAGCACCTACGATAACCAATACCAAATAAGCATATTTTCTTGTTTTTTTCATAAAGGCTGGTGTAAGTATGCCAATCTTGGTAAGGAACATGGCAATAACCGGTATTTCAAATAAAATCGCAAATGGAATGGTAACCCGAAACAAGAAATGAAAATACTTGTCAACCGTGAAAATAATATGGAACATACCATCGTTCAAATTTAGCAAAAATGGAAAAATAAGTTCCTTAAAAATGATATACCCAAATGCAAGGCCAACTAAAAACAAAATGAACAATGCCGGGATATATGCGATGGATGCTTTTCGCTCCTTATCTGTTAAAGCCGGTCTGACAAAAAGCCAAATTTGCAAAGCCAATACCGGAATGGTGGCAACCAGACCGACTAAGCCAGCCATCGTAAAATAAATCCAAATGATATCGCCCGGACTGGTAGAGGCCAATTTAAAATCCAGGTCCATGACAAAGAAATGATATATTTCTTTAACATATATAAATCCCAGTACAAAAAACACTAAAAACCAAACTGCGGTAAAAATTAATCGATTACGCAGTTCAGAAAGATGACCGACCATGTCCATTTCTTTTTCAGATACATTTTGTTCATTTTCCATTTCTGTTTACGACCTCCGTCACAAAAAAACAAAGAAAGATGTAAGGCTGCTTCCCCTACACCTTTTCTACTTTTTCTTTTTAAGAGTGTTGGCTATGATTATCCTCATCGGCAGTTTTTGTCGCCTTCTTGAATTCCTTCAACGAAGAACCAAAAGCCTTGCCAATCTCGGGAAGTTTGGAAGGACCAAAAATGACCAAGGCCACAATCAATATCAAAATTAAGCCAGGAATACCAATATTGCTTAGCAAATGATCAACCTCCTGCTTGATTATTTTTTAATCATTTCTTTTGCATCTTTTATTTCATCCGTGACATCTTCTGTTAATTCACGGGTGGATTTTTTAAACTCGCGCAATGTTTGCCCGGCGGCTTTGCCAATTTCAGGCAATTTTTTAGGACCAAAAATGATCAATGCGACAACCAAAATAAGAATCAATCCCGGAAACCCAATGTTAGCTAGCATTTGCAGCACCTTCTTTTATTGTTAATCGAAAAAACGAAAGGACTATGTACGTCACCTTGTATAGTTTAGCATGTTTTTTAGCAAATAAACAAGTTAAAGTAGTTTGGCATGTTGATATTGTTCCGGTTTATTCATATTGAAAAAATGCCTTTTCAGCTGTTCATCCGTAAATCCTAAAAAGTCTGTTTCGTAAGCAACTTGTATATCGGAAAAAAAGCTCGTAACTTTACGCTGCTTAGTATGCAATCTCTCCTGTATTTTGGGCAATACATTTTTGCGATAAACGCCTGCCAATGGGTGCAAACGGGATTTATAGACAGGTACAATCGCTTCATTATCGCCAAGTTGCCGAAGCAAGTGCTGATAGATGCGGTGATTGATAAATGGCATATCACAAGCTGCAAAAAAGAACAAGTCGGCCTCCGTTTGATGCATGGTTGCCTCCATTCCCGCAAGCGGCCCTTCTCCAATGTAACGGTCTTGAATGATGGGAAGTTGCAAGAAGGTAAAGTATGTTTCATCATTAGCTGAAATAATTTGCTTGTCCGTACATGCGGCCATTTCTTCGGCAATTATAGAAACGACAGATTTCCCATTGATTTTAAGCAGCGCTTTATTCGTTCCCATTCGCGATGACTGACCTCCGGCTAGTATAACACCGCAAGTTATCACACAAACCTCTCCTCTCTCTTATGTTTTAAAAAGTTGGTGGGGCAAGTAACCGCGGCCCCAAAGTGCTCCAGTTTGTACGTTGCTACGACGCACAGGACGTGCTAGTACAGGCGTTGCGACAAAAGCTCTTCGGTGGGACGAGTAATCGCAGTCCCAGAACGTCGCGCTTTTAGCCTGTAAGGGCGCTTGCGCCTTTGGTCTTTGCGATCATATTGACGGAAATAATAATCGTAGGGGTTTTTCTCGTTTTTCTCCCCTTTTGTTTCGCTAGTCAATTGCCAGTCAGAATCGGAAAAAGCAGGAAAAAAAGTATCCCCATCAAATACTTCATCAATAAATGTGATATACATCCTGTCGGCATAAGACAGGATTTGTTCAAAAACATGCCCACCGCCAATTACAAAAAATTCTTCCTGTGGGTTGTTCTCATTGGCCTTCAGCAGATCGTCTAGCCGATGCATTACCTTCACTTCTTTAGGAAAAGCATCAGCTTGTCCGCTTGTCAGCACAACGTTTTTCCTGTTCGGCAACGGTTTACCGATGGATTCAAAGGTTTTTCTACCCATTACAACTGTATGTCCGGTCGTTTTTTTCTTGAAAAAAGCGAGGTCTCTTGGCAAATGCCAAGGCATATCCCCATTTAAACCAATCACATGATTACGGTCCATCGCGAGCAATAGTGAAATCATCGATATTTCCTCCTTTATACTGCAACCGGTGCCTTAATTGCAGGATATGGATCATAGCCCTCCAGGCCAATATCATCCATATCAAAGTCAAAAATGGACATTTTTTCCTCATTGAGTTTTAGTGATGGCAAATTTTTTGGATTCCGGGCAAGCTGTGTTTTTACCTGATCTACATGATTGGTGTAAATATGTGCGTCACCAAATGTATGCACAAACTCTCCCACTCCCAGCCCGCATTCATGCGCAATAAGATGTGTTAGTAATGCGTAGCTTGCGATATTGAATGGTACCCCTAAGAACATGTCAGCACTTCTTTGATATAGTTGACAAGACAATTTATTTTCAGCTACGTAAAACTGGAACAATGTATGGCACGGCGGCAATGCCATGTTTGGAATATCTTCAGGATTCCATGCAGAAACGATATGCCTTCTGGAATCAGGATTATTCTGTATGGAATGAATCACATTTTTGAGCTGGTCAATCGTTTGATGTTGCGATGTTTTCCAAGCTCTCCACTGCTTGCCGTATACAGCGCCCAAGTCACCATATTTTTTCGCAAAATCATCTTCATGCAAAATGCGCTCTGTGAAAATAGCCATCTGCTCTTGGTATAATGTGTTGAATTGATCGTCCGTCTGACTCCGATTGCCAAAGTCTGTCATATCTGGACCATGATATTCAGCGCTTGAAACCCAGTTTTTGAATGCCCATTCGTCCCAAATATGATTGCGATTCTGCAGAAGAAAACGGATATTTGTGTCTCCTTTGATAAACCATAATAATTCGCTGGCAATCAGTCGAAATGGAACTTTTTTCGTCGTCAGTAGCGGAAACCCTTTTTCCAAATCAAAACGGATTTGTTGCCCGAACACGGAAAATGTTCCTGTCTTTGTCCGATCCTGCTTTTTAGTACCGTTATTCAAAATGTATTCGCAAAGTTCCAAATAAGCCTTTTCCCCTTCATTCATTGCTAATCACTCCAAACAATATTCATTTCAATACGTCAACATATTGGTTTTATTGTAACATAACAGTAATTCATTAAAACCCTTTTTCTTCATAATCCTAGTCTAGGAATAAATATTGGAAAGGAGTTTGCCCACAAGATGAATGTAACGATGGAAAATGTTATGAAAATGACAGTATTGTACGGTTATGTACTCAGTCAACCATTTGTTTTCAATGCTGACGCCGTTTCTGCCCAGGCTAACGGTGTTAAACAACTGGCATCTCACAAACACAGTGAGATGGTAAGGCGGCTTCAGATGAAAAACTTATCCTCTAACCATATAAAAGCATTCAACATCGTCACCAAACAACACCGTAAAAAATTTCAGAAGAACAATATTGCATCTTTTTCAAAAGATATAGAACAACAAACGCTCTTTTCTATTATAGAAGCGGAAAAGAAACGGAAATTGCGGAATATAGAACGGCTGGCAAATGAGATGTATCCGGGGATGCAAGGCGAAAAAGTAAAGGAAGTACAAAATGCGCTGCAATTTTTGGGCTACTATAACGGTAGTATTGATGGCGTATGCGGACCGCTTACTACAGAGGCTTTAGAAATTGCCGGAAAAGAAAATCATATCCAACTGGCGGACGTACAGACCAAAAATAATGCTGTTCAAGAGCCAGCAGTTGTTCAAGAACCAGTTTCACAAAATAGTAATCAAGATAGTGTCCAATCAAATTCGAATGAACAAAAGGTTACTGCAGAGAAAAAATCAATCGAACAAGATCAAGCCTCCAATCAGGATGTTGAGGAAAAAAATGTCAAGTCAACTGGGTTTAACCGAAACGATATAACATCTTTAGCCAGTTCCTTAGTTGGCACACCTTATGTTTGGGGAGGAACATCGCCTAGCGGGTTTGATTGTAGTGGTTTCGTCAATTACGTTTACCAGGTTCGGGGATTGACGATTCCGAGAACAGTCAGTGAAGTGTACAATTTTGCCACCCCTGTATCCGCGCCATCTGTAGGAGATCTCGTGTTTTTTGAAACGTATAAGCCGGGTCCCTCTCATATGGGAATCTATCTTGGCAACAACCAGTTCATACATGCCGGGGAATCAAGAGGTGTGGAAATTACCGACATGAATCACCCCTATTGGCAAAGCAAATATCTCGGAGCAAAACGAGTAATTGACAACCATTAAATATTAGACGCTTCCTGTTGAAGAAGCAAAAGTGATAGACGATACATATAATGGGTAAACCTGTCCATACTAATACCATCAAAAATAAAAGGTGGGAAAAATATGGCAGGATTTATTGTGAAAATTATTATATGTCCTATTGCAATTTTATTTGCATCCTGGATTTTGCCAAATGTAAACTTCAGCAGCTGGTATCAACCTATCATTTTGGGTGTTGTTATTGCACTTGTTGGATACTTTATGGAAGTTCTTATGCTACGCAGGGATACAAACTGGCTGGCAACGTTGCTGGATTTTCTGGTAGCCTCGGCAATTGTCTATTTCGGTTCTCTTATCTTTATCAATTCCTATGTATCATTTTGGGGCGCAGTATTTACGGGGTTAATCGTGGCTATTACAGAAGTATTCCAACATTATTGGCTGCTTCGTTCCGATCGTGCAGGCGATGAAGACCCTGTTACAGATTAACTCACAACAAGGTCAAGTCGCCCATTTAGCAACTCCTTCAACATGAACAAAGCTGTCCGTAAAGGGCAGCTTTGTTCATGTATTTTTTACGATTCCCATTCATGGAGAAATTCTTTTGCAAATAAATGTAAAAATTGCGTGCGCTCTTCTGCAAGCCGCTTGCCTGTTTGTGTATGCATTCTGTCTTTGAGCTTGAAAAGCTTGTCATAAAAATGTTGAAACGATGTGTTTTCCGGATGGAATGAATCATACAGCAGCTGACCGGCCGCACCTCCATATGCAAATGTCCGGGCAATCCCGATTGCACCAATTGCGTCGATACGGTCTGCATCTTGGACAATCTTTGTCTCCAGCCTGTCAGGCACCATTACCCCCTTCCGGAAAGAGACCTCGCCAATGATTTGATTCAGTTCATTTATTTGCTTTTTACTTAGACCCATTTTTTGCAGAAATTGGTTCATATCAGCTATAGCTGCCTGTGGATTGGCGAATAATTTATCATCCCCAACATCATGCAGCCAAGCCGCCATTTCCGTCATAAATAAATCCGCATCTTCTTCGTATGCAATCTGTTTGGCTATCCGGGCAACCCGTTGCATATGGTAAAAATCGTGCCCGGTTGCATCTTTGTCGAACTGATTTTTAACATAGGATGCTATTTTGCATAATTGTGACTGCTTATCCATTAGAATAACCCTACAATTCTTCCGTCATCTTTGACATCCATTCGCATGGCAGCCGGTTTTTTTGGAAGCCCGGGCATTGTCATCACGTCACCCGTCAAGGCAACGATAAATCCTGCTCCAATGGAAGGGCGCAACTCTCGAATCGATATCGTAAATCCTTTTGGCCGCCCGAGCAACTTCGGATTATCTGACAGTGAGTACTGGGTTTTAGCCATACATATACCAAGATTTCCCCAGCCTTGTTTTTCATAGAAAGCAAGCTGCTGCTTCGCCTTGGGAGATAATTCGATTCCGTCTGCCCCATATACCTGCTTTGCAATTTTACACATTTTTGTTTCCAAATCGTCATTCATATCATAAACCGGCTGAAATTGTTTTGTTGGACTGTTCGCCTGCTTGATCACTTTTTCAGCCAAATCTATCCCACCGGCTCCGCCTTTTGCAAATACTTCACATAAAGCAGTTTTTGCACCGTTTGCTTCACACCAGGATGCAATAAAATCGGTTTCCTTTTTTGTATCGCAAGGGAATTTATTAATAGCTATCACATACGGCAGTCCAAATTGTTCAATCGTTTCCATATGCTTTTTTAAATTTTCCATACCTTTTTCCAAGGCGGCAATATTTTCCGTCTGAAGTGTTTCCAGAGCAGCTCCGCCGTGCATTTTTAATGCCCTGACTGTCGCTACGATGACAACGGCATCTGGTTCAAATTCGCCAATACGTGCTTTTATATCCAAGAATTTTTCAGCTCCGAGATCCGCTCCAAATCCTGCCTCTGTAATCACATAATCTGCCAGTTTCGCGGCAGTCTTGGTAGCCATAATACTGTTACAGCCATGGGCAATATTGGCAAATGGACCGCCGTGTATGATTGCAGGTGTATTTTCAATTGTTTGGACCAAATTTGGTTTGATGGCGTCTTTAAGTAGCATGGCCAATGCTCCTTCTACTTTTAAGTCGCCTACTGTAACGACCTGTTCATCATACGTATAACCGATAACAATTTTTGCAAGACGTTGTTTTAAATCTTGTAAACTTGTCGCTAAACAGAGAACTGCCATAATTTCAGACGCAACGGTGATTTGAAAGCTATCTTCTCTTGGAATGCCTTTTTTGGGACCGCCAAGCCCGATTACAATTTGGCGAAGCGCTCGATCATTGACATCCATGACCCGTTTCCATTCGATACGACGGGGATCCAGATTAAGCGCATTTCCCTGATGAATATGATTGTCAATCAGCGCAGCCAATACATTATTAGCACTGGTGATTGCATGGATGTCACCGGTGAAATGCGTGTTGATATCCTCCATTGGAAGCACTTGCGCATATCCGCCTCCCGCTGCTCCTCCTTTCATTCCCATTACCGGTCCCAATGAAGGTTCTCTTAAGGCGGTAATCGCCTTTTTGCCTATTTGATTCATTGCCTGTCCAAGGCCAACCGTCACGGTAGATTTGCCTTCACCGGCTGGTGTTGGGTTTATGGAGGTAACAAGAATGATTTTGCCGTCCGGTTTATCATGAAGTTTTTGCAATAATTCATCGGATAGTTTTGCTTTGTCCCAGCCAAAAGGTTCATAATCCTCTTCGGATAAGCCAAGCGCTGCAGCAATATCGGAAATTGGTCTTAATACCGTTTCCTGTGCAATTTCAATGTCTGTTTTCATCGTCTTCTCCCCTTTGAATGATTTCGTTTGGCCATTGTTTTCGATTACACATCTCAAGAATATGCCAAGTCGGTCATAAGATGCAATTATTTTGATAATACACTTGTATTCTGACACTTTTTCTTGACGAAGAAGAAAAAATGAGATATATTGGAAACAAGCAAAGACGGTTGGTACTATTAAGAAAGTCCTTTCAAGCATGTGTACTTGGAGTTACCTGATTTTGATAGTTGCTGATCTACTTTGTATTAACACGTTCCACGTGATTGGTTTTAGGAGGATTTGTACATGGAAAATGGAGTAGTAAAATGGTTTAATGCAGAAAAAGGGTACGGTTTCATTCAAGTGGAGGATGGAAATGATGTATTTGTACATTACTCCGCAATTCAAGAGGAAGGCTTCAAAACATTGGAAGAAGGTCAGGAAGTAACTTTTGATATCGTTGAAGGTGAACGCGGACCGCAAGCTGCCAATGTTGTGAAAAAATAATCCAATGAAAGTAAACCATAATAGATAAATGCGGTAACTTAGTTGTTACCGCTTTTTTTATAGTATACAGAGGGAGTATAAAATTGGGCTGTATTCATGTCATTTGCTATGAAGCCACGTCCGGCTCCAGCGCCCAGCAACTAGCAAAGGTTTTGAGTGGGACGAGTAATCGCAGTCCCAGAGCTTTTTGATGGGGCGAGTAATCGCAGCCCCAGGACGTCGCGCTTTTAGCCTGTAAGGTCGCTTGCGCCTTTGTTCGTTAATTATATCGTTTTTTGCTTTGACAAGGCTGCCAAAGCTTTTTCTTCTTGGGGAATTCGTATTTTCAGAAGAAGAATGTGCAAAATTGGGAATATCATTGCCGCATAATAGGCACCAAACAAAAATGGAATAAGAAAAAGCTCCACAGCCACAATAATGTAATTTGGATGTTTTACATACTTGTATGGACCTTTTTTTATCAATGCGACTCTTGGCAGTACGATAATTTTCGTGTTCCAAAACCTCCCAAGTGTTTGAATACACCACACCCTTACCAGCTGTGTTACCAGAAAAAGGCTTAGCAATAACATATTAGGTGCCAAGGAGGATTGATTGCGATAAAGGGATTCGGCGATAATGCCGAGGAAAAATAAACAATGCAGCAATATAAACCACTTATAATGTTCATTTCCTGTTTCAATGCCGCCTCTTGCTTTCATCCATTTTTCATTACTTTTTGCAATTGCCAATTCAGTCAAACGCTGGCAAATAATAAAGAAAATAACAACCCACATCCACATTGCCATATTAATTCCACTCCAATAATAGTAATTCTGAACTAAACCCCGGTCCAAGTGCAGATAATATACTTTTTTCTTGTGGCGTTACGCCAGCCTCCATCCATTTTTTTAGTACAAAATGTACTGTAGTGGACGACATATTTCCATGCTCGGCTAGAATTTTGTATGAATATCGGAATTTTTCACGACCTGCATTTGTTACCTCTTCCATTGCTTCCAAAACTTTTGCGCCACCTGGGTGGGCTACAAAAGAATGGATTTTTTCCATCTCGAGCTTATTGTCTTTTAAAAATGTAAAAATATGTTTCTTCCAGACAGATTGTACTAAGGAGGGAATGCTTTTTGAAAATATGACTTTCAACCCTGTCTCGGTAATTTCCCACCCCATGATGTCTTCGCTGTTTTTCTGTGTCAGCGTACTAGAATTACAAATCCTTGGTTTACAGCCTTGCAAATGTTCGCTATAAGGAGAGTTGCTGCCGATAAGCAGGACGGCGCTTGTTCCATCCCCAAACAAAGCGGTTCCAATGAGGTTGCTTTTTCTATCGTCATTTTTTTGGAATGTCAAGCTGCACATCTCACAACATATGACAAGGCAAGTTTTATCGGGATGTGCAGCAAGCCAATCTTTTGCATGTGCCAGCCCCATTGCCCCCCCTGCACAACCTAGCCCCCATAAAGGCATCCTCCGCATATCGGATCGAAATGGACGGGCATTCATGATTCGGGCATCAATTGAAGGTGTTGCAATGCCCGTACTAGAAACAAAAATCAGCATATCAATTGCTTCAAACGGTACCTTTTCTTTTAAAAAAACCGGATCATTCAAGCAAGCATCGATTGCATCCAGTGAGTCTGACAAGGCATGCTGTATATATAGTTCATTTCTCTCCGGAAAACGGTGATCCTGCATGAGCCATTCCTTATCGACAGCAAATTGTCTTTTTTCAATCTTGGCATGGTCAAATACGGGAAGCAGCCGCTCCCACTTTCGTTCAGGATAATCGAATATCGCCTGGACAATTTGTTTAATTTGTTGCTGCGAGTATACGTGATTGGCTGTCTTTGTACCAATGGAGCCAATGATTGCCACTGCCCGTCACCTCCCAGGTCTGTGTAAAAGAAATAAAACCTTTTCTTATTTTGTCTATAATTACATGAAATTATAAGGATTGCTTTACCCAATTTATAATTGGCTATATTTGGGGATGTTTCATTAGGTTAGCCCTATAGAAAAAATATAATTTCACAAAAAACTGTAAATTTGTCACAAAAAGTTTGTAGGTTATTGAACATTATATGAATGGTGAATGCGCTTCCTTTTT
This sequence comes from Tigheibacillus jepli, assembly GCF_030732005.1. Classification (GTDB taxonomy): domain Bacteria; phylum Bacillota; class Bacilli; order Bacillales; family Amphibacillaceae; genus Tigheibacillus; species Tigheibacillus jepli. The sequence continues at coordinate 47,813 of NZ_JAROCA010000001.1, forward strand.
TCTCCTTGAAATCTTCGTATAATCAAGATGTAATCTAAATGAAATATTGGAGGTGAGAATCGTGCGTGCACACAAGGATGATTCAGAACAAAATGGTGGCACAAGCTTAAAAGGCACCTTTATTTCTGTAATGGCCATTGGTATTTTCATTATTGTCAGCTGGGCGGTGGTTTATGGAATCTATCTTTTCAGATGAATTTTCAAGGAGGGGTCACCATGCAATTGCACAAATACGAAAAAATTTGGCTTTCTTTTGGGATTGCTTCACTCGTTTTCTTCTTGTTGTTGCTCGGTTATGGGGCTTTTTACAAAGGAACGCACCCGCAGAGCCATGCAGAAACGATTGATCCTAATCATGTTGAAGCAAATGTTTCCTTCCAGCCGGAACATCTTGGTCTCAATAAGATAGCTGAAAACAGGTATGTCGTTAACATTGTCGCCTCAACGTTCAATTATGATTTTGGCAAGGATGAAAATGGAAATCCGGTAAAAAACATCCGTATACCAAAAGGTTCAAATGTCTTATTTCAAGTTACTACAAAGGATGTCGTTCATGGATTCAATGCTGCAGGAACAAATGTCAACATGATTGTTGAACCGGGATATGTCAGTAGCTATGAAACCGTATTGGATAAACCGGGAGTTTATACGATTCTCTGCAATGAGTATTGCGGACTCGGACACCATATGATGTACGCAACATTGGAGGTGTATGAATAATGGGCATAACGAAAACGAAAGATCAGCAACGTTTTCAAGAAATGCAGCTGATGATCCCTAAATCGGATGCGAAAATGTACATGTCATTTATTTATGTAGCTTTTGCAGCTTTGCTTATTGGTGGATTGATGGGATTGCTGCAGACACTCGTACGTTCCGGTAAATTTACATTGCCATTTGGCATCGGCTATTATCAAATTTTAACCGTACATGGTGTCATGTTAGGCTTGATATTGACAACCTATTTCATTATCGGGTTTCAATATGCACTTATGGGAAAAACTGTCGGTATTAGCCAAAAACAGAAAAAAGCGGCATGGGCAAGTTTTTGGGTGATGGTGACCGGAACGCTTTTAACATCCGGTACGATACTGCTTGGCAAAGCAAGTGTACTTTACACCTTTTATGCGCCATTGCAAGCACATCCGGCATTTTATTTCGGACTTGCACTGCTGGTTATCGGCAGCTGGATTTCTTGTTTTGTAAACTGGCGTCAGCTATATGTTTGGAAAAAGAAGCACCCGGGGGAAAAATCCCCGCTGCCTGCTTTTATGGTCGTGATAAACATGACAATGTGGTTCATTGCGACATTGGGAGTTGCCTCAACAGTTGTTATCCAATTTATCCCCTGGTCATTGGGATACGCGGCAACCATTGATGTACTTATTAGCCGAACATTATTCTGGTATTTCGGGCATCCTTTGGTATACTTCTGGCTGCTCCCGGCTTATATGGCTTGGTATGTCATCATACCAAAAATTATTGGCGGTAAAATATTTAGCGATTCTTTGGCCAGAATGGCATTTATACTGTTTCTATTTTTCTCGATTCCCGTTGGTTTCCATCACCAACTGACCGAACCAGGCATCAGTCCAACGTGGAAGTTTGTGCAAGTTTGCTTGACATTCATGGTCGTGATTCCAAGTTTGATGACAGCTTTTTCAATGTTTGCTGTATTTGAAATCACCGGCCGCAAAAAAGGTTTTAAGGGACTGTTTGGCTGGTTTAAACATCTGCCATGGAAAGACGTGCGTTTTCTCGCACCATTTATTGGGATGGTTGCATTTATTCCGGGAGGTGCCGGAGGAATCATCAATGCTTCGCACCAAATGAATGAAGTGGTTCATAATACAATCTGGGTGACTGGACATTTTCATTTAACGGTAGCAACAACGGTGATATTAACTTTTTTTGGCATAAGCTATTGGCTCATTCCCCATTTAACGGGAAGAAAATTGACACCACAAATTAACCGGCTTGGTATCATCCAGACGATTATTTGGACGGTCGGCATGACGATTATGTCGGGATCCATGCACATTGAAGGTTTGCTAGGCGCACCAAGACGGTCTGCTTTTTCCACTTACGGCGGAACTGCTCAAGCACATGAATGGGCATATTATCAGCTTGCCCAAGCTGTAGGCGGGTCGATATTATTCATCGGCATTGTGTTGATGGTGTATATTTTTATCAAATTGGCATTTTTCGCCCCGAGAGGCAATGAAGCATTTCCTATTGCCGAAGAAGATGCAAACGCGCAACCGACCCCAATGTTTTTGGAAAACTGGAAGCTGTGGGTTGTCATTACAGTTGCACTCATCCTGGTTGCCTATACCATTCCGTTTGTGGACATGATTCAGCATGCGCCTCCGGGGTCCCCACCATTTACAATGCCTATTGGTAACAATTAAAGCAGGGAAATTTCCCTGCTTTTTTATAGGTTAGGAAAGTATAAAAACTGGGCTGCATTCATGTCATTTGCTATGACAGCCTCGTCCGGCTCCAGCGCCCAGCAACTAGCAAAGTTTTTAGATGGGGCGAGTAACCGCAGCCCCAGGACGTCGCGCTTTTAGCCTGTAAGGGCGCTTGCGCCTTTGTTCACATGGTCAGAAACTTAGTGCGCAAATGTTGGACTAAATAATCCGGATTTAAGCCTTCGCCGGTCACATCTTGCAGAATTTCCATCGGTTTTTTCATCATACCGTACTGGTGAATGTTTTCTTTTAACCAATTCATAATCGGACTGAAATCTCCCGAGCGAATAACGTCTTCCAGGTTCATTTGTTTTTTCATAGCATGTTCAAATTGTGCAGCGTACATGTACCCGAGTGAATAGGATGGAAAATAGCCAAAATCGCCTCCCGCCCAGTGAATATCCTGCAGTACCCCATCCCTGTTGTTCTTGGGCACTATCCCTAGGTAATCGTGTATTTTCTCGTTCCAAATATTAGGCAGGTCTTTCACCTTTATCGCATCGTTCAACAATGCCTTTTCAAGTTCATAGCGCAGCATAATATGCAGGGAATACGTCAGTTCATCCGCCTCAATACGAATCAGGGAAGGTTTTACCTGATTGACTGCTTCATAAAACTCGGAAAGTGAAATACCATTGAAATAATCCGGGGCATAAGTTTGGAATAAATCATAATTAGCCTCCCAAAAAGCTTTGCTGCGTGCAATGAAAATTTCCCAAAACAGCGACTGGGATTCATGAATACCCATGGAAGTTCCGCTGGCAAGCGGCGTATGAAGCAGTGCATCGCTAATATTTTGTTCATAGAGGGCATGACCGCCTTCGTGGATAATGCCAAAAACAGCCATTCTAAAATCCATTTCATCATACCTGGTGGTGATGCGAACGTCATTTTTGTTTATTCCAATTGCAAACGGGTGAACGGTGTCATCCAGCCTGCCCGCGTCAAAATTAAACCCCATTTTTTTCAGGATTTCGATACTGAATGCACGTTGTTTATCTTTTGGAAATGAATGGATCAGTATATTATCCTTTTCAGCATCTTGTGTTTTTATATCCTTCAAAAGTTCCGTCAGTGCTGTTTTTAATTTCGGAAAGACATTATCCAATGTTTTGGTTGTAACTCCCGGTTCGTAATGATGGAGTAGCGCATCATAAATATTATCTTCATAGCCCCAATAGTCCGCAAACCGCTTATTGTATGCGACCAGTTTTTCGAGATAAGGCTGGAATAAAGCAAAATCGTCTTTTTCTCTTGCTTCCTGCCACACCGCCTCGGATTTTGATTGCAAAGTAACATATTCCTTAAATTCATCATGCGGAATTTTTTTATTGCGTTCATACACTTCCTTACATTCTTCCAATGATCGGCGAATCACTGTATCAGTTGTTTTATCACTCAAAGCATCAATAAAGTATGCGATTTTTTCCGATGTTTGCAGTTGATGCAGTTTTTCAGATAGAAACCCGACCATCTCCGCCCGTTGGCTTGCTCCTTTTTTTGGAAGTTTTGTGCGGGCATCCCATTGTGCCAGGTTGATTGCTTCTTGATAGGCACTTTGTTCTCGAAGTAATTGTAGAAAATCTTTTTCCGTTTTGGTAATCTGTGTCATGTGAAAATCCCCCTGACTATCCGTTTATTTTTTCCCCGAAATATTGATAGAAATCGGTTTTAATAAAACCATTAAATAGTTTCCGTTTCTTTGTAGCCTTTTGTCCGTAATATTTTTCAAATGATTCGTCAGCTGTCAGTATATATACACTCCAGGAAGGATGCTGCTGCATAATTTTTCCAAACGCTTTGGTAAATGTATGAATATGTTCCTGATCACTGAGTCGCTGACCATAAGGCGGATTACCAATTATATAACCATTTTCTTTTTTTATGGATAAGTCACTCACTTGCATTTGTTTCCACGTTATCAGGTCTTGAAGACCAGCCTCTTTCGCATTTTCTTGTGCCACTTGTACCATTTTATGGTCGATGTCTGAGCCAATTATATCCAGTACCTGATCATAATTGGCAAGATCTTCCACCTCTTCAAAGGCAGTATCCCAATACCTTTGTTTCATGAACTGCCAGTCCTCACAGGCAAATGATCGGTTAAATCCCGGTGCGATGTTTTGCCCAATTAATGCAGCTTCGATTGGAATGGTTCCTGATCCGCAAAATGGATCAATCAGAGGGGCATCGGGTTTCCAGTTAGTCAGCAAAATTAAAGCAGCTGCCATTGTTTCTTTCAATGGTGCTTCTCCCTGTCCGATACGGTAGCCGCGTTTGTGCAGGCCAACGCCGGAGGTATCCAAAGTAAGGGAAACATCGTCTTTTACAATTGATACTTCCACTTTATATAATGCCCCGGTTTCGGGAAGTTTGGAAGCCAATCCGTGTTTGTTTTTCATCCGTTCAACAATTGCTTTTTTGGTTATTGCCTGGCAATCGGAAACACTAAACAATTTAGATTTATGAGATTTGCCAGAGACGGGAATGGCACCATCTTCAGAAATGAAATGATCCCAAGGCAAATTTTTGGTTTGTTCGAATAGTTCATCAAAAGTAGTTGCAGGAAAATTTCCTACCAAGATTTTTAATCGGTCAGCACTGCGTAGCCATAAATTGCATCTCGCTATAGCAGCAGCATCCGCTTCAAAAAAAACTTTACCATTTTCAACGCGCGTTTCATACCCGAGATGTTGCACTTCCCGGGCAACAACAGACTCCAGGCCCATTGCTGCAGTCGCAATCAATGTAAATTTTTCAGCCATAAATTGAATCCTTTCGATATATAATTTTACATTATAGACAGTTTATCATGATTATTCATCAAAAGCCCATCATATCATTAACTGTTTTGAATCAAAAAAAACATGGCAATGTCCACTTGAACATTTGCCATGACGTTTGTTTTTTTATTCATTTTAGTGACATTGAACCATTAAGTGCTTATAAGCCATGTTCTGTTCCATTGTACTTCAAACGGTGGTCAGCCTCGTACACCTGGTTGTAATCATCTATCTACAAGCAATATCGTCATGCTTGTCCCTTTTTCGGTTGAATTCCCTAATCAAGGGTGCCCCTACCATTATTTGGGTTGCTCGCTCGCGGGGTTTACCTCGTTCCACCTGGAATTTTTCAATCCAGCTTCGTCACTGTGGCACTTTCAAGCATACTCATTCATATCCCGAAGGACTTAGAATTTTTTGCTGCCGTTAACCATAATGGTTACCTTGACTTATTTATTCATCAAGCACGAACACTACAAACATCTCAGTTTGTGCGAGCATGGACTTTCCTCTGCAATATCATGCAGCGATTACAAAGCACTTAATCATGCCTCTATTAGTATATCACAAAATACACGTTGATGCCAGGGCATCATCAGGATTCAGCATTGGTAATTTTTTTTCCAAATACAGCTTTTTCCAAATTAGACAGGCGTTTTAGTACATCATAATTCACTTGCGTACTGCCTGCACTTTGCGTCCTCGAAGTCCGACCATCTTCAGAACTTTTACGTAGCTGTTCATTTTCTTGCTGCAGCCGGCTGATTTCCTGCTGAAATATTTCATAATCCTGCATAATCGTATCCAGAAATTCATCTACTTCTTCCTGATGATATCCTCTCATGGAGACTTTAAAATCCTTTTCAAGAATATCTTTTGTACTCAGTTTCGTTTGATATGCGCTCATCCAATTCACCTCATTTTACTGGATTCCTCAACTATCCTCGTTACCCATTTTATTATTCATGAAATACTTTATGTCATCATTATAGCATCAAAACAAGAAGCTGAAAAATCAACTCCTTGTTTTTTATGCTTTTATATGTAATTTTATTATTCCATATCTGCGGATTGAAAAGAAAAAGGAAGCAAGTCTTTCATTAGAATATTTTTATTTTCGTCTTGGAGATTTGTCAGCGTGATTTCCATGTTTTCTGGAAAGAATTCACTCATCACTTGCCGGCAAGATCCGCATGGGGGAACTGGTCTGTTTGAATCTGCTACTACAGCCATATGCTGAAATTCCTTTTCGCCGTCCGCGATTGCTTTGAAAATGGCGATGCGTTCCGCGCAGCACGTTACACCATAGGCTGCATTCTCAATATTGCATCCTGTATAAATTTTTCCCGATTTTGTCAGCAACGCAGCGCCTACCGCAAATTTTGAATATGGAACATATGCCTTCTCTCTTATTTCTTTTGCAGCGTTTATCAATGTCGATTGGTCCATCCATTTCTCTCCCTCGTATCATGTGGAAAACATTATAATGAATGTTTGGGTAATTGTAAAGTCAATAAACGTTTATTCCTCTCCTGCAGTGAAATTTTCCTGCAAGCTTTTTGCCAAAAGGTCAAAAACGTACATACAGGAATAATATATTTCCATATACCTTCTTTTGCGTATATCGATGTAGAAACTGTGCATAAGCAATAACCCCATATTTTCCCTTGTTGAGATAATTTGCTGGGGATGAACATTTGCCTTCTTTTCTTTCACTGCAGCGAGTGCGTTTGTTTCCCACTGCTCCAAAAGTTGATAAATCGGGTCTGTTTGCTGTTTGACATACGCAAAAAAGGTTTTATCTTTAATGCTTTCGGGAGGCTGATTTTTTTCAAATGTGCTTTTTAAAAATGCAAGATGCTCTTTCAACTCGTTTGTTTGCGATAATAACCGATTCATTGATTTCCGCCTCTCTTTAAAATCTGCTTCTTTCACTTTATCATAATTTTAAAGAAGGCCGCTATTATAATGATTAGCAAAAATCACTTGATATGTTTATACCGCTCCAACATATCCCGCAAGAAAATAAGTTCATTTTGTGTGCAATGATAATGTGTCATAATTTCTATGTCTGTTTTGACTGTCAATTTTTGCTCTGCCATACGAAACTTATGATTTAAACGGATTAAGCTTTCCGCTAATTCATCATTTGTCATGCCAAATTCAAAGTATTGCATTTCATTTTTTGCCGCCAACCCCATGTCCCACACCCCCATGTAATTTTATTCGATATATATATATTTCGCTTTTCACAGAGAATCTCCTTTATGTTCGACAAAACAAGTGATAATGAAACAAAACTAGTGTATCCTCGCCTTTACAATCGTTTCTTGGATGGAATCGCGAAACTGGGAAAAAATAAGGGAAAAGGAGGCAAGCTAAATTGAACGAAAAGAGCAAACAACAAAAGAAAAAAAATAAAGGCAATTATCAAGCACTCCAAAAAGGGAACAAAAAGCTCAACGGTCCTGATCGGCCATCCACTTGATGAACAAAGGCCCAAGCGTCCTTACAGGCTAAAAACACGACGTCCTGGGGCTGCAGTTACTCGCCCCATCTAAAAACTTTGCTAGTTGCTGGGCGCTGAAGCCGGTCGTGGCTGTCATTGGAAATGATTAAAACAGCCGAACTATACTTCCTATACCAATCAAAAGAAGAAGAGCAAGATCCATTGTTCTTCTTCTTTTTCAATAGAGAGAGTGGTCGCTTTTAACTTTTTCTGGACCCCCTATATTCTCTCCTGCATTTCGTACCTTATCTAGATGCCAAAATACCAAGCGGAAGTTTACCGAGATTTTGTTCATATTATTGAAACGTATTCTAGGCATATTTTTGATATAATATAGGATAGCGGTCTTAAAATGTTGGAAATTGTTACAATGTCTGTTGGTTTCGGTTATCATAGACAAGCATTTTTGGTATGATACTGGTAATACATTTGGGGGGAACCGGAATGAATTATCCGAACGGAAAAAATGCTGCTGCCATACATCAGCAGGCTGCTATGCGCCAAAGTCATGGCAACAGGGGGATGACACTTGAAAATGATATTAATGAAACAAATAAGTTCTATTTGGAAACAGATCGCGCTATTATACACAAAAAACCAACACCAATACAAATTGTCAATGTAAATTATCCGAAAAGAAGCGCCGCGGTTATCACGGAAGCCTACTTTAAACAAGCTTCAACAACGGACTACAATGGCATTTATAAAGCAAAATATGTTGATTTTGAAGCAAAGGAAACAAAAAATACAACGTCTTTTCCTTTTTCAAATATTCATGAACATCAAATGAAACATATGGCTAAGGTATTGCAACATGGGGGAATTTGTTTTATCATTATCCGGTTCAGCAAACTTGGTGAGACGTACTACGTTCCTGCCGAAGTACTGCTGGCATCCTGGAAGTCACATCTAAAAGGCGGAAGAAAGTCTCTTCCTTATAAAGATATTCAACAGAAAGGGTTTTTAATCCCTTTTCATTATCAAGCAAGAGTAAACTATTTAAACATCATTGATCATCTCTATTTTTAATTGTGGAGGTAACAAGAAATGGCAAATGGCCAAACCCGCATGGGGAGAAGAAAACAAAAGCAACAACCAACCAAAAAAAAATCGGTTTGGAAAAAAATCCTTTTAACGATTCTTATATTAATACTTGCTTTATTCATCGGTCTGGGAGGTTTGCTTACCTATTATATTGCCTCAGCCCCGAAAATCGATGCAGCACAATTGCAGGATAATTTTTCTTCCAAAGTATTTGATATGAATAACAAGGAATTTGCAGATTTAGGATCCGAAAAAAGGACCCGAATTGAGTATGAAGATTTACCGCAAGTTCTTGTCGATGCAGTAACCGCTACCGAGGATTCAAGATTTTTCAAACACCATGGTGTAGACGTCCGTCGTATTGGCGCGGCAGTGGTTGCCAATTTTAAAAATGGTTTTGGATCTCAAGGGGCTAGTACGATAACGCAGCAACTTGTCGAAAAGTCCTTCCTTTCCCCGGAAAAGCAAATAAAACTAAAAGTGCAAGAAGCCTGGCTTTCGTTAAAGCTGGAAAGGAAATATTCCAAAGAGCAAATTTTAGAGATGTATTTGAATAAAATTTATTACGGAAGCGGCGCATGGGGAATTGGTGAAGCATCCAAAATATATTTTGGCAAGTCCAATTTGAAAGATTTAACGCTACCGGAAGCTGCTATACTCGCGGGACTGCCGCAGCGCCCAACCGCATACGATCCATATGAACATCCGGATTTAACAAAAGAACGAATGAAAACCGTATTGCAACTAATGGTCCGACATCATAAAATTTCACAAGCACAGGCGGATAAGGCGTTAAAAGTTGACATTAAGTCCCTTCTGAAAGGAAAGCGCCCCGACTCAACGAAATATGAAGCCTTTTTGCAAGAAGTGACAAAAGAAGTAAAAGAAAAGGTTGACGGCGCGGATGTTTACAAAGATGGATTGAAAATATATACCACGCTGGATACAAACGCCCAGAAGCATGTTGAATTCCTGCTAAAAGACAGTGCTCAAAATCCAATCAACTATCCCGACAATGAAATGCAGGCCGGAATGACTGTATTGGACACACAAACCGGTGCTATTCGGGCTATCGGAGGACGAAGAAACAGCAAACAAATGGGAGAATTCAACTATGCATTGCATGGATATCAAGCCGGTTCGACTGCTAAACCGCTTATAGCCTATGGTCCCGCCATTGAATATGAAAAATGGTCCACCTATCATCAAATTAATGATGACAAGCCTTATCAGATTAAAGGAACAGATAAATCGATAGGCAACTGGAACGGGTCGTATCAGGGCTGGATGAGCATAAGAAATGCGCTTGCCAATTCATTAAACGTACCTGCTGTTAAAACATTGGAAGAAGTCGGCTTTAACAAGGCGAAAACATTCGCGGAAGGATTGGGCATCAAATTTGCTAAAGACCAAATTCAGCTGACCGACGCGATTGGCGGGTCTCAAACACAGATAAGTCCGCTTCAGATGGCTGGTGCATATAGTGCATTTGGCAATGGAGGCGTTTATAACCAACCATACGCGGTTACAAAAGTTGAATTTCCAAATGGTCGCACCGTAAATCTAAAACCAGAGCCCAAAGCAGCAATGTCTGATTATACGGCCTACATGATAACCGACATGCTAAAAACAGTTGTTCAATCAGGAACCGGAACACGCGCAAATGTACCTGGCGTTCCTATTGCAGGTAAAACCGGAACAACGAACCTTCCTGAAAAAGACGGCAGCCCGGATTCCTGGTTCACCGGATATTCGACAAAGTATACTGTCTCTGTATGGACCGGCGGTTATGAAGATGAAAACGGAAAACGCGATGTTATGCCGGATACAAAAATATCATTAGACCTATTCAGGGAAACGATGCAGGAGCTTTCCAAAAACACAGACACACCCGATTTTCAAAAACCGGATTCCGTTGTTAGTGTTGCGGTAGAAAAAGGATCAAATCCGGCAGCTCTTCCAAGCAAATATACGCCAAGTTCCAATATTGTTCAGGAACTATTTGTCAAAGGACATGAACCGAGCAAAACATCCGAAAAATACGATAAACTCGACCCGGTTTCAGCTCTTAAAGCAGAATATGATAAAGATAAAAAGGCAATTAAAGTGAACTGGGATTACGATGATACAGACGATGTTTCCTTTGAAGTAAGTGCAAGCATTGATGGTGGAGCAATGAAAACATTGTCGACTACCGGGGATACAGCAATGGAAATCTCATCCGTGGAACCTGGCTCCAAATATGAAATTCAAGTAGTAGCTATTAGTGATGATTCGGGACGCAGTGATGCCAAAACGACTTCCATAACTGTTCCGGGTGATGAAGATGAAGAAATCCCGCCAGTTACAGGATTAAACGCAAAATATAGGGATGGCATCATTGATGTGAACTGGAACTACAATGGACCTGACGCTGTATTCGAGGTTTCGGTGAATGGCCAAAATCAGACGGTTCAATCGAACGGGATTGAAATAAGTGGTGCTAATCCTGGTCAAACGTACACGATTACAGTCGTTCCTGTCGGCAAAGAAGGAGATAAAAAAGGTCCGGAGAATAGCACATCCATTGAAATACCGAATGAGGAACCTTCATCCGGAAATGGAAATCAAGACAATAACGGCAATGGTAACAGCCATGACCATGAAAATGAAGACGGCAATGACAATAACAATGACAATGGAGGCGATCATCACAACGATAACGGTAATGGAAATGATGCAAACAATCCAGATCAAGGTGATAACGGCGACTCCGGAGAAGAAAATGAGTGATAAATAAAGATACAAATCAAAAAGGACTTTCAATTTTGAAAGTCCTTTTTGTGTTCTTTATTTAATGGTTATTTTTGATGGTATACAGTCTTTTTATATTGCATTGTTTGTCCGTTTTTTCATTCGTTTCTGCCCTTCTCTACACAGTTCAAGCAGCGGGCATTCCGGACAATTTGGGTTTCTTGCCTTGCAATGGTACCTGCCAAAAAAAATCATCATATGATGTGTCTGACTCCACTCATCTTTCGGTACTTTTCGCATCAATGTCTTTTCGACCTCTGTAACGGAATCTTTCCATCTGCAAATACCTAAACGTTTCGAAACTCGCTCCACATGCGTATCAACTGCGATTGCAGGCTCACCAAAGGCTACTGAGGCAACAACATTTGCTGTTTTCCTCCCCACCCCTGCAAGTTCCATTAACTGTTCCTTCGTTCTCGGAACCTGTCCATTGTATTTATCCAGCAAGGATTTGCAAAGTTTTTGAATGTTTTTTGCTTTGTTCCGATATAAACCGATGGAGCGAATGTCATGTTGCAATTCTTCCAGTGGAACTGCAAGATAATCTTTTGGGCTTTTATATTTTTCAAAAAGGTCTTTTGTAACCTTGTTGACCAGGTTATCCGTACATTGTGCAGATAAAACAACGGCGATCAATAATTCAAACGGATTTCGGTGGTTTAATTCACAGGCGGCATTTGGAAACATTTCTTTCATCTGATCAAGGCAAAACCGAATTTGTTTATTTGTCAGCATTCGGAACTATTCCCCCTCCCCATCCAGCCAATTATAATAAAATGAGGTATCTCTGTCCATGGTTGTTTCCTCTTGAGATGAACGAGATTTATGAAACGATTTGCTCGCTTGTCTTGCTTGTTCTACAGAATGAATCCCTTTCCGCTTCCATTCCCTGAGAATCCGATCAATATATTTAAAATTTAATTTTCCCATTAAAACAGCTTCTCGAAGCCCGGCTTTAATTAACACGGTTGAAAGTTTGTCCTCGTCCAACCAAGTGTTGACCATCTCAATTTCAAATGGTGATAATGGCCTGCCAAATTCCTGCTCGAACATAACAAATAAAGCCCCTTCACTGTTTTCCTCTTTCGGTGATTCTTGCGGTGCGTACAATTTTTTCCATAATGGTTCCAAAGAATATACTTCACTAAGCTGGTGTTGACTGTTTTCCATCTGTTCAATGGATAGATATTGTTTTTGAATTAAATGCCGCAGTACTTTTGAACAAGTTGTTTCCTCGATTGATAAGCACCCTGTTAATTCATTTGGAGTAGGAAAAAAATTATTTTCATATGCAAAACGATGAATTTGTAAAATAACAACAAGCTCCAATTCAGTTAAACCAAGAGTGGTGTAAGAAGTAAGCAATTTTGATGGAACCGGAATCTGGTTCAAGAGCATTTGTTGTAATTGGAATGAATTAGACATGATATTGCACCTCTATATTTGTTTGCATACTGGACAAAGGCGCTAGCGCCATTATTGGCCAAAACCGCCACATCCAGGGGATGCCATTACGCCTTTAGCCAAAGCTTACTATTCGTTACGCTTTAATAATGTAAAACTTCAATCAATCTGCGATAAAAATCCCTTGCCGAAACAAGGGATTCGCATTCATTTGTATCATATTTACGGGTACAAGCGATTCAATAAGCGCGGGAACGGGATTGTTTCCCGGACGTGGTCTACTCCGCTCAGCCAAGCAACTGTCCTTTCCAGTCCCAGACCAAAGCCGGAATGCGGCACACTGCCGTACTTCCTGATTTCCAGATACCATTCATATGCCGGGCCAGTTAAATGGTGTTCTTCATAACGCTGTTTCATTAAATCATAGTCATCGATACGTTCTGATCCGCCAATGATTTCCCCATAACCCTCAGGGGCAATCAAATCAGCACAGAGTACAACCTCCGGACGTTCTGGAACAGGTTTCATATAAAATGCTTTTATCTTCGCCGGGTAATTGATAATGAAAACCGGTTTTTCAAAACTCTCAGCAATTGCGGTTTCATGCGGCGCACCAAAATCATCGCCCCATTGAATGTCTGTGAATCCTTTTTCTTTTAACAACTTAATCGCATCATCATAGGTGATTCTTGGAAACGGTGCTTTAATTTTTTCAAGCTTGGAGGTGTCGCGCTCCAGTGCATTCAGTTCTAAACGGCAGTTCTTTAACACGGATTCCACAATATAAGTCACATATTGCTCCTGTATTTCTAAACTTTCTTCATGTGTCGTGAAAGCCATTTCGGGTTCGATCATCCAGAATTCAATTAAGTGCCTGCGGGTTTTTGATTTTTCCGCCCGGAAAGTAGGTCCGAAAGAAAACACTTTGCCAAATGCCATAGCGGCAGCCTCCAGATAGAGCTGGCCGGTCTGCGATAAATATGCTTCTTGCTCGAAATACTGTGTATGGAACAGTTCAGTCGTATCTTCTGCCGAGGCTCCTGTTAAAATTGGTGAATCGATTTTGACGAAATCATGGTTATTAAAAAATTCATAAGTTGCTCGGATAATTTCGTTTCTTATTTTCATAATGGCGTGTTGTTTCTTGGAGCGAAGCCACAAATGGCGATGATTCATTAAAAATTCTGTACCATGTTCTTTCGGTGTAATCGGATAATCAAGGGAATCATGAATTAACGAAATTGTCTTCACGTGCATCTCATAACCTAATGGAGATCGCTTGTCCTCAACGATTGTTCCAGTTATGTACATGGATGACTCCTGGTTCATGTTTTTAGCTAATTTAAAAATATCTTCATCAACTTCATTTTTTGCTACGACGGCTTGCATATAGCCGGTTCCATCGCGTAATTGCAAAAAGGCTATTTTACCGCTGGATCGTTTATTGGCGAGCCATGCGCCAATTGTAACTTCTTCCCCCTCATGCTGGGAGACTTTTGCTATAGTTGTTTTCAAAACGATAACCTCCATTAAAAACGATGTTAATTTGCTTTTGCAGTTTGCTTGTTTACAAAACGTTTTATCCTGTTTGCCGCGTCTATTAATACTTCTTTCGATGTGGCGTATGACAGGCGAACATTATCAGGCGCACCGAAACCGGAACCTGGAACAAGTGCAACATTTTCCTCCTCAAGCAGTGCTTCTGCCCATTCATCAACAGTTACATAGCCAGCCGCTCTAGCAGCTTCTTTCACATTTGGAAACAAATAAAAGGCACCTTTTGGTTTTTTGCAGTGAATGCCAGGAATTTCTGCCAATAGGTTGAAGAAAGTATCCAGTCTGTCTTTGAAAATTTTACGCATTTCGACGGTAGGGTCTTCATCGGATTGATAAGCAGCTAATGCAGCATATTGTGCGATAGAATTTGGATTCGACGTTGCGTGAGATGCATGGTCACTCATTGCTTTAATCAACTTCGCCGGACCGGCAGCATACCCGATTCGCCATCCTGTCATCGCATGTGATTTGGAGACCCCATTAATTACAACCGTATTTTCTTTTATTTCCGAAGATATGCTAGCAACAGAAATATGCTCATCAGCAGTATAAATCAATTTCTCGTATATTTCATCTGAAATGATTAATACGTCGTGTTTCAAACAAACTTCAGCGAGTTTTTTCAGCTCCGATTGATGGTACATCATACCGGTAGGATTGCTTGGTGAGTTAATAATGAGCGCTTTTGTTTTATTTGTTATTGCTTTTTCCAGCTGTTCTGGTGTAATTTTAAAATCATTTTCTTCCAATCCTTGCACGAAAACCGGGTTCCCTTGTGCCAGCTTGACTTGTTCCGGATAACTGACCCAATATGGAGCCGGGATAATTACCTCGTCTTCCTGATTTAAAATGACTTGAAAAAGTGTATACAATGCATGTTTGGCACCATTTGTAATAATGATTTGATCTGTACCATAGCTTAATCCATTGTCTTTTTCTAATTTGTGGGCGATTGCTTTTTTTAATTCAACCAAACCGGAAGCAGGTGTGTATTTTGTTTTTCCATCATGAATCGCATGGATTGCTGCTTCGTTAATAAAAGCAGGTGTATTAAAATCCGGCTCTCCTACCCCGAGACCGATTACATCTTTTCCCTGCTCCTTTAGCACTTTTGCTTTTGCCGAAATGGCAAGCGTTGAGGAAGGAGTCAGACTTTGTACTCTTGTTGCCAATTCCAGTTCCATTATGATTCCACCTTTATTGAGTTATAAAAAAGTATAAAATTCAGGCTGTATGAACATCACTTTTGGATGACAGCCACGTCCGGCTCCAGCGCCAGCAACTAGCAAAGTTTTTAGATGGGGCGAGTAACCGCAGCCCCAAACCGCTCCAATTTGTATGTTGCTACGACCACAGGACGTGCTAGTACAGGCGTTGCGACAAAAGATCTTCGGTGGGACGAGTAATCGCAGTCCCAGGACGTCGCGCTTTTAGCCTGTAAGGGCGCTTACGCCTTTGTTCTTAAGTAAGATTATTTAAATAAACTTTTAAAGCTGAATTGTTCATATCTGCTTCCTTTCGCCATATTAAAATAATCAATGACGTAGCGATCGGTGTTGTCACGATAAGTTATTTCCCAAAGCGGCTGTTTTTCAAGCAATGCAGGGGTGATTTTTATTAATTGGCACTGATTGCAAGAATTTTGCCACTGTTGCAGCATATTATCTTTCGCAATTATGTTGGTTTCGGAAACAACTGTCAACTTATTATTTTTTTTATTTTTTGGAACAAATACGTACGCTTCTTTCCCATCTTTTGTCTTTCCTTCAACGACATGATACCTCGTATCACCATGAAACAGAAAAATATTATCAATATGTACCACATTCGTATCGTGGAGGACCAATTTTTTCGTAGCATCCATGCCTGCTGTTTTGCTTTGTTGAATATCTTTGTATAAAATGATGCCATATACGATAGCAATAACAAACAGGATACATATCACTGCCAATGACCATATGAGCCAAGAAGGCCATGTTCGTTTCTCCTGCTGATAATAATCCATTCTTTCATCATTTTCCTTTCGTAAAACATATCACAACGTGTTTTTATATAACATGGAAAAAGCCTTGAAGGAAGTCAATATTTGCTACACATAACAAACTGGCTATTGCTGAAACTATACATAACGTTGAATTAAATAAGCCATATCTACAGTATAACAAACAATGACAAATAAATTGTATCGTATTTATTTACTTCAACAAAAAATTATCCAACCCCTACCAGATTTGAACCGATGTTAACGCATCGGTTATTTTTTTGCCCAATTTGGCATGTTTTAAAGGAAAAAGGCTAAAACCATTGCCGGGCTTTTTCCAAAACTTTTGTGGTTGTATCATAATATGTCGAAACCTCAGGAATGGATTTTGTAAAAAAAGTGCCATACCGGGATTTCATGATTCTTGCATCACAAACAAAAACGATTCCGCGGTCATGTTGCGTCCGAATGAGCCGGCCGAATCCCTGTTTGAATCGAATGACTGCATTTGGCAAAGATAGGTCAAAAAATGCATTTTTCCCTTCCTGCTTCAATTTTTCCGATTTTGCTTCAAATAGCGGGTGGCCAGGTGCCTCAAAAGGCAAGCGCACAATAACCAGACAAGACAGGTCTTCGCCCGGTATATCCACACCTTCCCAAAAAGAGCTTGTTCCAAGCAAAATAGCTTTGTCGAATGATTGAAAGTTCTTTTTCAAACGTGAACGGCTGCCGCTGGTTATTCCTTGAGCAATCAGCATGTATGCTTGATCAACAATTGCATCACGCAATAAATAATATGCCTTTTTGAGCATATCATAAGAGGTGAATAAAACGAGCATACGACCGGAAGTGATTTCTGCCAAGGAAAGAATCGCCTCCGTGGATGCTTCAATAAATGCATCTTGATTCCCGTAGCGAATATCTGGAAAGTCATTTGGTATAAGTAGCTGCACTTGATCCTTGTATGAAAAAGGGGACGGAATCATTTTTGATTCCAATCTATTTTCAGGTATGCCAAGCCGCTTTTTCATAAATGAAAATGAATTATTCATCGTAAGTGTAGCACTTGTCAAAATAACACTGTGCTTTACTTCGAAAAACTCCTTGGACAGCAATTGAGACATATCTATTGGTTCGCTATACATATATACTGCATTTTTTGCACCTTTTGCTTCTATTTCAACCCATTTAACGACTGATGTGTCATCCGTTTTTAGAAATAGTTCCTGCAGGTTGTCATAAAACGATTCAAGTATGCTTTTGTGATTTTGCAATTGTGTTTCTGTTTGTCCATCCAAATCAATCTGTTGAAGCGAAACTAAATCATTACACAGTTCATGAAGAAGCGTGGATAAACGATTGACCATTTCTTTGATACGTTTCCATTTTGTTTCGGTTTCATCGGCTGCCTGCAATCGGTATTGGATTCGGCCAATATCACTTAATGATTGATCGTATTTATTTTTTTCAAGAACATATTGAAACAATAAACGGAATAAATCATCAATTTCATGTTTTGCTTTTTCAAAATGATCATCCCATCTTTGCAAAAGCGCTGTGTCAGTCATCTCGGCATAGTCATACAATACTTGTCCAAGCCAACTGTCACTTGTACTTGATCCGATTTGATTTAAAGCGTATAGCATATGGACATAATCCAATTTTAACCCATATCGTTTCGAAGCAGTTTCTTCAAAATGGTGTGCTTCATCGATGATTACTTTATCATAGCTGGGCAGATACTGATATTGATGAAACATATCCGTGCATAACAATGCATGGTTGGTAATGATAATATCAGCCTGCAACGCTTTTTTTCTTGCTCTTTGGTAAAATGACCTTTTAAACCAGACCGATGATGGATCAAGCTTTCCTTCCGTATCCGCAGCCACTTTCCTGGCAAATAATTTCCCGCTTGCCGGCAAATGTAATTCATCTATATCACCTGTGAGCGTTTCGGTCAGCCAAACGACAATCATCGCCTTTGTTAAGGCAATGTCATAATTATATTCGTTCGTCTCCAGTTCCGCCTCGAGTCTTTCCAAACTGATATAGTGCTGCTTACCTTTAAGCAAAGCGACACGAAAGGAAAACGGAACGATTTTTTCAACAAGCGGAAACTCTTCCTCCAGCAGCTGGCTTTGCAGTTGTGTTGTATACGTACTGATGATAATTCGCTTGTTTTCAGATACCGCCTCATACACAGCAGGCAGTATATATGCAAGTGATTTTCCGGTACCGGTACCTGCTTCAATCATGGCATGATGGTTAGCTTGAAAAGCATCATAAATTGTTTCAGACATTTCCCGCTGGCCTGGACGCGCTTCAAAATGTGCCATGTTTCTTTGCAGTTTTTCACCATAAATGTCATCAAGAAATTCTCCAAAGCGTCCCACCGCTGTACCTTTTTGGGTATCCTCATCAAGCGGAATGTTTTTTAATGCCAGTCCATGATACGAATCAAATTGGCTGGATTCTACAGAAAATAACAATTCTTCCTGACGCTGTTCCAGCAGCTTTGATAAATCCGATTTAAAGACCCTTTCAAGCTTCATTAAATGATTGATTGTTTCAAACGGCAATGAAAATAGTTTGCTTTTCAGCTTTAAAAACAATTTGGCTGTTACATAAGCATCGGAAACCGCCCGATGCGGATGATGATGGGAAATGTCTAAATATTGAGCGATCTGGCCCAATTTAAAGCTTGGTGCCTGTGGAAACAAAATTCTGGAAAGTTCAACCGTATCCAAAACCGGCGTTTTCAATGCGGGCAATCCAATCGCCAGCAACTCTTGATTGAGGAATCCCAAATCAAATGGCACATTGTGGGCAATTAAATAGGATTCGTCAAAATAACCGGTAATTTTCGATGCCATTTCCGAAAAGCTGGGCGCATCTTCCAAGTCACTATCATGAATAGCTGTTAATTGCGATATAAAACTTGGTATTTTTTTTCCCGGATGCAGAAAAGTGGAGAATTCATCCGTAATTTGATCATTTTCAATAACGACAATGCCAACCTCGATTATTTTATCGCCTTTAGCTGGTGAATGTCCGGTCGTTTCCAAATCAATAACAACAAACCTATTCACTATCGACCCACCTTTGTTGCATAACATAATTTTAAAAGGAGACCTTATCATCAGGATAAGCGTCTCCTGTGCAGTATTATTTTAACCAATCCCACAGACTTCTTCTTATCATAGCAGGATTTGTTCTTCCGTCAAGCAGCATTTATTTTTCTTATAGGTAAAAAAAGTATAAAATTGGGCTGTATGAACATCACTTTTGGATGACAGCCACGTCCGGCACCAGTGCCCAGCAACTATCAGAGCTTTTTGATGAGGCGAGTAACCGCAGCCCCAAAGTACTCTAGTTTGTACGTTGCTACGACGCACAGGACGTGCTAGTACAAGCGTTGCGACAAAGCTCTTCGGTGGGACAAGTAATCGCAGTCCCAGGATGTCGCGCTTTTAGCCTGTATGGGCGCTTGCGCCTTTGTTCTTGCAACCCTGTCTATTCTTCCTCTTTGAACCAATCGATTTCTCCGGCATATAATTTTTCGGGTTTATCCTGATCATTGGCGACAAGCAAGGCACCGTCCTTAGCGATACCCAGGAAATCGGTTTTCCATTCTTTATTCATCGTTCGAACGACGATTGGCTTCCCAATTTTAAATCCAAAACTTTCCCAAATCGTTTTCACATATGGAAAACCTGCTTGTAAATAGTTGTCGTACATTTTTTCAAATTGCAGCAATATATCTTGAATCAAATCAACCAATTCTTGTTCGCAACCTGTCGCAATTTTCAATGACGTTGCTTTGGTAGTAATTTCATCCGGAAAATCCTCACGGTCTTGATTGACATTGATACCCATTCCTATAATCACATATTGGATTTGATCCTGTTCCGCTTGCATTTCCGTCAATATACCGGCTACCTTTTTACCGTTGATTATAATATCATTTGGCCATTTGATATAAGGTGTGACATCAAATTTCCTGGCAATTACGGAAGCCAATACTGTACCACTTAACAGTGTCAGCTGTGGCGCATTTTGTGGAAGCATCGCCGGTCTTAATAAAATGCTCATCCATATCCCTTTGCTTGCGGCAGAGTGCCATTGTCTTTGCATTCTGCCCCTGCTATTCGTCTGCTCATCAGCGATGATAACAGTCCCATGCTGTGCCCCTTCTTTGGCGACATGATGAGCTATTTCTTGTGTAGAAGTTATCGATTCTTTATGTATGATTGACTTTCCTAGCCATTTTGTCTGCAAACCCCACCGAATTGTATTCTCACTAATTTTTGCAGGAAATTTTAAAATACGATAGCCCTTATTGGAAACTCCTTCAATCTGATAACCATCTTTTTCCAACTGTTTCATATGCTTCCATATGGCACTACGGGAAATATGCAACCGGTCGGATAGTTCTTGTCCTGAAATGTATTCATCCCGATTTTCTGCCAATAATTCGATTAATTTATTTCTGGTGGATTGCATGTAACCCACTCCCTTAAAATTGTTTTATCATTTTCAAGCTCCCCCTCAACCACTGCTTTTTCCAGGGTTTGCAGCAATCGTTCAATCCAGGCGCCCTTGGGAAAAGCGGCGTGAACAGCAACAATATCTGTTCCATTGATTTTTAATTCACTTCTGGAATGAATCGGCAATTCCCTGTATAGCTGGTGAAGCTTGTTTTCGTCCAATTTCCTATCAAACAATATGCTAATTAGCCTGGCGATCATGTTGAAGTACATCGGTTTTGTTTTATAAACGAACCATTTGTCTGCACCGTGCTTTTCATAATACTGTATACTATTTCGCAAATGTTCGGCCTGATTTTTGACATGGTTGGAGCATTTCCATGCTTTTGCCCATGTTTGAATAGAAATATCCCGGTTCAACAGATGAAATAAAGTAATTACTTCACCAAACGTTTCAATCGGTTCCATCTGTTTTGGCAATAATTCAATCAACTCCGGATGATGCCTAAATACAGGCAGATAATTTTGTATTGCGCAAGCCTTTAAATAATACAACCCATTTTCAAGATACGTCCCTGAGAAAAATTTGCCCATTTCATTTGTCACACGTTCGACTGCAAGGTCTTTTATATTGCTGCGACAATCAATAATTGCTTCCTTCGTATTGTTTTCAATCGTGAAACCAAGTTGACTGGAAAAACGTATGGCTCGAATGATACGAAGCGGGTCTTCTAAAAAACGGTCTCGCCCATTTCCTACAGTTCGCAGCTGTCTTTTTTGCAAATCTTCCTTTCCTCCGAACGGATCAATAATGTCTCCGAACTTGTTCATTGCCAGGGCATTAATCGTAAAGTCTCTCCTAGCCAGGTCGCCTTCAATATTTTTAATGAACTGGACATCATCTGGGTGGCGTTTGTCGGAATAATTCCCATCCATTCGAAAAGTAGTCACCTCAAAAGACTCCCCTTGGTACCTGACAATGACTGTACCATGCTCAATGCCAACCGGTATAACCTTCTTAAACAAATTCTGAATTTCTTGCGGTGTTGCGGAGGTCGCAATATCGATATCGCCCTGCTGACGTTCCAACAATAAATCACGGACACAGCCTCCGACAAAATAGGCCTCGTATCCATGTTTTTCAATATGATCAATGACCTGAATCGCGTTTGAAAAATATTTTGTCAGCATTCTTCTACCGCCTTTTCCTTATGAAAGCAATTTATCATACAGCGCTTCATACTGGTCGACAATCTCACTGGAATGGAACACACTTTCCGCGCGTTGGAGAGCAGCTTTGGAAAATTGTTGTAGAAGTTGCTCATCTTCCAGTAATTTCAAGGCACGGTCAGCTGCTTTACCTATATCGCCCACATCAACAACGAAGCCCGTTTCCCCATCCTTGACCACTTCAGGTATACCGCCGGCGTTTGTCGTAATACAGGGAACCTCACAAGCCATTGCCTCTAGAAGAACAAGTCCGAAACTTTCCTTTTCTGACATTAAAAGCATTAAATCGGAAATGGATAATAACTCGCTTACGTTTTTTTGTTTGCCCAGGAATAGTACTTTTTCTTCCAGACCGAGTTGCTGAACAAGTTGGGTTATTTCTGTGTACTCCGGTCCATCACCTACTAAAAGCAGTTTGGAAGAAACCTTTTTTTGAACGATATGAAACGTTCGGACGATATCATCGATTCGTTTTACCTTTCGAAAGTTTGATATATGAATCATCACTTTTTCGTTTTCTTTTATACCAAATTTCTGTTTGATTGTGCTGACGTCTTTTTTAAAATATTCCTTTTCGTTTACAAAGTTATAGATAACGGTAATTTCTTTATCCGGATGAAGCATCTCGACTGTTTGTTGAACAAGACTCCTGGATACAGCTGTAACAGCATCCGATTTTTCAATTGCGTATTTAATCATTTTCGCAAATGTTTTCTCGATACCTAAAACAGTGATATCTGTACCGTGAAGCGTGGTAACAATCTTCACATCTCGTTTTGCAATATCCTTGGCAAGGATTGCACAGACAGCATGAGGCATGGCATAGTGCACATGCAAAATGTCCAGTTCTTCCCTGTCAATTACCTCTGCCATTTTGCTTGCCAAAGCCAAATCGAATGGTGGATACTGGAAAACCGGGTAATGGCTTAGTTCCACCTCATGAAAGAATATGGATGGATGAATACGATCCAATCTGAACGGGAGACTGGACGTGATAAAATGTATTTCATTTCCAGCCTCAGCTAAAAGCATCCCCAATTCTGTTGCAATGACACCTGATCCCCCAACAGTTGGGTAGCAGGTAATCCCTATTTTCTTCATTATATATTTTCCTTCTTCTGTTTAATAATCTCTCTCCAGGAAAAGTCGCCATGATCCAGACCCCGTATGGCTATTTCAGCTGCGGCAAGGTTTGTTGCCAATGGAATATAATGTACGTCGCATAGACGCATTAATGCACTAACGTCAGGCTCATGGGGCTGCGCTGTGAGTGGATCACGGAAAAAGATGACCATATCCATGTCATTGTCTGCAATCATTGCACCAATTTGCTGATCGCCGCCAAGCGGCCCGGATTGAAAGCGATGCACCCTCAAACCACATTTTTCCGTAATCAATTTACCTGTCGTACCTGTGGCATATAAACGGTGTTTCTTTAAAATATGAGCATATGCTGTTGTGAATTGCAGCATTTCCGATTTCTTTTTGTCGTGCGCAATCAAGGCAATATTCAATATGCTCATCTCCTTCCAAATTACTGCATCATAATTTTTTCCAGGCCATAGACCAATTCAGTCATATTGCGTACATGTTCAATTGCCAATTTGACTCCCGACATAAACGATGCACGGTCAAGAGAATCATGCGAAATGGTCAATATCTGTCCGGGACCACCAAATATAACTTCCTGATGTGCTACCAGCCCTGGCAACCGCACACTGTGGATGTGAATCCCATCATCTTGTGCACCTCTGGCACCGGACATCGTTTCCACTTCATCCGGGTGACCTTGCTGCTTGGATTTTCTTGTTTCTTTTATCATATCTGCCGTTTTAACCGCTGTTCCGGATGGGGCATCTACTTTTTGATCATGATGTTTTTCAATGATTTCCACATCCGGTAAATAAGCTGCTGCCATTTTGGCAAATTGCATCATTAAAACTGCACCAATAGCAAAGTTTGGTGCAATAATACAGCCTGTTTTCGTTTCTTTGGCAATATGTGCAAGCCGATCGATTTGTTCTTTGGAAAAACCGGATGTGCCAACTACTGGACGAATGCCATAATTCAGCGCCAATTCAGTATGTGCGAAGCCTGCATCCGGCACACTCAACTCAATCAATATATCTGCTTTATGTTGCTGAAAACATGCTTTTACATCTGTGTATATTGGAACGTCCAAATTAGGCA
Source organism: Tigheibacillus jepli (assembly GCF_030732005.1). Taxonomy (GTDB): domain Bacteria; phylum Bacillota; class Bacilli; order Bacillales; family Amphibacillaceae; genus Tigheibacillus; species Tigheibacillus jepli. Next base: position 72,268 of record NZ_JAROCA010000001.1, read on the forward strand.
TACCTGGGATTTCGGCTAATGTCATGCCATCGTGTTTATGATCAATGCATGCTACCAATTCATACGATTTTTCTTCTGTAACCATTTTTACCGCTTCAGATCCCATTTTCCCTCTGGGACCTGCGATGATGATAGATGTTGTCATGTTGTTACGCCTCCGGACAAATAATTTTTCGATCATTGATATAAGGAAATTTCTAAAAGAAATCATTGCTGTTTTTTTGTCCAGCGATCTTTATCACGTGTTTCGATTTTGGACATGGAAAGGTCAAATGCCTCGGAAAGGTCGATTTCCAAGGAGTTAGCAAAGCAAATGATAACGAATAGGATGTCTCCAAGCTCTTCTTGCATTGTTTTCGGCTGCTCGGACAACTTTTTCGGCTTTTCGCCATAATAATGATTGACTTCCCTCGCAAGTTCACCTGCTTCCTCCGTGATGCGAGCCATCAGCGCCAATGGGGAAAAATAACCTTCCTTAAACTGGGATATATACTTGTCAACCCGTTGTTGAATTTGCTTTGTATTAAAATTTTCACTTGTCATTTTATCGCCCCTATGATTGCTAATCTCTTTTTATGTTAGCTAATACACATCCTTTTGACAACTAATTCATCCCGAAAACAGCTTGACAACCCCTGAAAAATGACTATTTCTCTCAACGAATGAACGGATGATTGTGAAAAACAGGTTCATTGATTATAATAATAAAAGCATCAGCTGGAAACCGTAACGCATTACATATGGAATAAATATGGCATCAAAGGTTAGGAGAATGTTCATGATTTTTGGCTTGAAACTGAAAAATATCTTTTTCATTCTTGTTGGAGCAGCCATTTACGCATTTGGAATTGTCCATTTTAACATGGAGAACAATCTAAGTGAAGGCGGTTTTACAGGGATCACATTGCTATTATACTTCGCCTTTAAGTGGGACCCTGCCATCACCAATATTCTACTGAATATCCCTGTATTTTTTGTCGGTTGGAAATATCTTAGCAGAAATACGTTCATCTATACAATTATTGGAACTGTCTCAGTATCCGTGTTTCTGCGTGTTTTCCAAAGATACCCTTTTATTACTATTCACTTGGAAAATGACATGTTACTCGTTGCTCTTTTTGCGGGAGTGTTTATCGGTGTTGGATTAGGAATTATTTTTCGTTATGGGGGAACAACAGGTGGGGTTGATATCATAGCGAGGGTTGTCAATAAATTCGCTGGTTGGAGTATGGGAAAAACGATGTTTTTGTTTGATTTTATTGTGATAACAACCTCGATTCTGACCATTTTAAATATGGTTCAGGGTATGTACACCCTTGTTGCTGTCTTTGTTGGTGCTAGAGTAATCGATTTTATCCAGGAAGGTGCCTATACAGCAAGAGGGGCAACAATAATTTCGGCAAAGAGTGACGAAATTGCCGATAAGATTCTTAAAGATTTGGACAGGGGTGTTACAGTACTGCAAGGCAGGGGCAGTTTTACAGGTGAAAAAAGGGATGTGCTTTACTGTGTTGTAGGAAGAAATGAAATTGTCCGTTTAAAAAATATCATTAAAAATATCGATCCGATCGCTTTTGTTGCAGTTGACTCTGTACATGATGTTATCGGCGAAGGTTTTACGTTGGACGAGCATAAAAAACCAATTCGAGAGGATTAAAAAAGTGGCTTTATAGCCACTTTTTAATGGGTTAATCGTTATTATTTGCTGATGTGATAATTAAAATAAATCTTAGCAGTTCCGCAACGGCTGTAACAGCAGCTGCAACGTATGTCATCGCCGCCGCAGACAGTACTTTTTTCGTTTCTCTCTCCTCATCGTTGCGGATAATACCGGTCGAAACCAACTGTGCCATCGCACGGTTTGAAGCATCAAACTCTACAGGCAGGGTTACAAGCTGAAACAGGACAGCCGCCGACATGAAGATAACTCCTACCACCGCAAGTCCTGTCAAATTCAAAAGAATCCCGGCAATAATTAGGAAAAACGACATATTGGATCCGAAATTTGCAACAGGCACCAACGCACTGCGAAAACGTAAAAATGCATAATCCTGTGCATCCTGAATGGCATGTCCGACCTCATGGGCAGCGACGGCTGAAGACGCCATCGACTGTCCATGGTAGTTGGAACTGGATAATGCTACCAGTTTTTTCCGGGGATCATAATGGTCGGTGAGTATTCCTCTTGTTTCGACGATGTCCACATCATACAACCCATTATCATCCAAAATTTTTCTAGCAACTTCAGCCCCACTCATCATGGAAGATGTAGGCCGTTTGGAATAAGTTTTATATGTGTTTTTCACCTTCGATTGAGCCCATAAAGGAATTAGCATTAGCACTAAAAAGTAAATTAGATATCCTGTAAAACCGGCTAACATTTGTGCATTCTCCTTCATTTAATAATTAATTCTCTTATTAAGGTCAATTATAGTCAAACATTTGTATTTAGTCAACTGAATTATCCTTTTCGTTTTTTTTTCTTACTTCTGCATTGTATTTTCTCCAACTAACATAAGTTAATGTAAGTGCAATACAACCGCCCACAATACAAATGACCCAGAATAAAACGGACATATCGGATGAATTATGAATGGTATGAATTGCTGCTGCTTCGACTGGTATGTAAGCATAAGATGATAATATCCCTATGATCAGTACTGCTGCTGTCAACTTTAGGTAAAAGTCCTTCATAGGAATCCCCTCGCAGTTGTTTTTAATTCTAATGTATGAGAGGAAATATCTGATTATACATGACGCGTTGCTTCTCTGCTTTTCCTACCAATTGTCAGCCAATAGGCAAGCAAGATGGACAAAATACTAAGCCAGAATGTAAAATAGCCTATTTGCGGCATAAATCTCGTGAGCGACCCATAGATGGGCATCATTCCAAAAACATAATCGATAATATCATTGTGCAGTGTCCAAATTCCTGCAACGGCTAAATGGCGTAATTTCAGCTTGTAATACGGAGCATATAATAGCCCTTCCAATGCCATGGCACCATGTGATACAATCAGCATATAGCCGGTCCAGTGCAAACTCCCGTCGATAAATAGTGTAAGCAAGTTCATCACAACTGCCCACGTCCCATATTTAAATAATGTCATTATGGCGAGGGCCTCAATATATGGTACATTTTTTCCGAGGATAAAAAAGAACAAAAAGATAGTAAAAAATAAACTCGCTGTCGGACTATCCGGTACGAAAGGCAAAAAAATATCAGGTGTGATAGCCAATTGCGGTTTGTACCAAATATATCCGTAAATGGTACCGACTAAATTCACGATGAATAAAGCAATTAAAAAGCGTCGATCCGCCAGATAAAACTTTAACATATGTATTTCCCTTCTATTTATTATCTTATGTGATACAAACCATTGTTAGAAAAAGCACCTTTGCCTTTTAGTTATTAGGCAAAGGTGCTTTTTTTCATTTCTTCGCTTCTTTATTTACAGAAACGATAAATTTGGTCAACTGGTCCAATTCCTTGTCTGATCCTTTAAACACACCTGGAGGCATGCTACCAGTACCATTTTTGGCAATGTCCGCAATTTCGTCAGCAGTTTTGTCAATTCCAATTAATGATGGTGCAGCTGCCCCACCGGACAAATCCTCCCCGTGACAAGACATACAGTTATCTTTAAATACAGCATATCCCGGATCGGAAGTGTCAATTTCAACATCCTGTTTCGGAATTGGTTTATTTGCTTCAGCACGTGCCTTCCAGTCGACATGTGAAGCAGACTCATACGTCAGCCAGCATACCGCCGCCAATGAAAGTATCATCATTGTGACAGCAATGGGACGCTGATGCGGTCTTCTTCCTGGTCCTTTATCGAGAAATGGTGCCAAAAGCAAGGAACCAAATGCCAAACCAGGAATGACAATGATACCTAAAATAACATATGGACCACTTGCAAATTCGTATTTCAAAAGTTCATATAAAAATAAGAAGTACCAGTCTGGCAAAGGTATATAGCCAGGCGTGGTTGGATCAGCCATTCCTTCCAACGGCGAAGGATGGGCCAGTGTTAAAATCATAAATCCTACAAGGAATACCGAACCGGCAAGCCACTCTTTCAGTAAGAAGTTCGGCCAAAAAGCTTCCGTTCTGCCTGGATATTCCGAGTAATCTTTTGGAACTGTATTTTTCGGTCTGTCAACAATACGTGAATCGCCGACAAATTTCATTCCTTTTCCTTTTTTCACGGCTTACCCTCCTCTTATAGTGGTCCGGAAATACCTTGTCTGCGAATGAGGATGAAGTGTACTGCCAACAACGCAAATAATGCACCAGGCAGGAAGAACACATGAATTGCAAAGAAACGTGTCAATGTTTGTGCACCAACAATCTGTGCATCCCCTGCAAGCAATACCTTCAGCCAATCACCGATTAATGGTACTTGCCCAGCGATATTAAGGCCAACTTCTGTTGCGAAATACGCTTTGTTATCCCATGGCAACAAATATCCGGTGAATCCTAAACCAATCATGATGAAGAAAATCAATACACCGACAATCCAGTTCAGTTCACGTGGTTTTTTATACGCACCTTGGAAAAACACACGCAGTGTATGTAATAGTAACATGACAATAACAACACTCGCTCCCCAGTGGTGCATTCCGCGGACAATTTGACCGTGGGCCACTTGTGTTTGCAAGTAATAAACAGATTTCCAGGCATTTTCTATATCCGGAACATAATACATGGTCAGGAACATGCCGGATAAAATCTGAATGACGACAACAAAAAATGTTAATCCGCCAAAACAATATACAAATGCGGAAAAGTGATGCGCCGGATTAACGTGTTCTGGTACTTCGTGATCCGCGATATCTCGCCAAATTGGCGTAATATCAATGCGTTCATCAATCCAGTCATACAATTTTTGAAACATGATTTATTACGCCTCCCCTCTTGGATGTGGATTTCCGAGATATAGCATACCATCTTTTACTTTTTGTTCGTACTGGTGCAATGGCTCCAATGGCGGTGTACCAGGTATATTGGTTCCGTCTTTGGTATATCTTCCACCATGGCATGGACAATAAAACTCATTCGGGAATTGATCATTTCCTTCCCATGATACAGTACACCCAAGATGTGTACAAATCGGGGAAAGTGCTACAATTTCATCTTTTTCGTTTTTGTAAACCCAAGCCGTTTGACTCACTTCAGATTCATACCATGCATCAACCTGGTCGATTTTCCAGTCAACACGTGTTGGTACGTCTTTTATGTCATCAACAGCCAGTCCCACATTTGCTAAATCGCCTTTTTTCGATGGCTGCAATACTGGATCGATTGCCATCCGCAAAGGTGAGATGAGCAGACCAGCGGCCATGAAACCTCCAACACCAGTCAGCGTGTAGTTTAAAAATTGTCGACGGGTTACTTGTTGTTTTTCATCACTCATGATTTTCCCCCCTCTTTACTGTAATCACGGACATATTTGACTATATTCACATTACTAGGACACTACCATGATAGCGCAAACTATCAGCTTGGTCAATATAAAACCTGTAAAACCGAAACACCGGCGTTGACGCTGTCAACTGGCACCCTGCGGTTATTCATTTTGCCAGTATGATTGGATCAATTCACTGATTTGCATAACCTGCTCACGAATATATTGCTGCATTTCCTTAGAATGCAAGTCGCCCAATTGAACGCTTGGCAGCCATAGCAAATTTCCATCCAACGCTTTTTCATGCTTTTTCCACGCTGCGTCAAACGTCAGGATAAAGAAGTGCGCAAATGGCTGTTTCTTGCAATCCGCTATCCACTCGTTCATTCGGGAGATTTCGATTTCCTTATCACTGTTTTTGAGATAGTGATAAGCGGGAATTTGAACCGTCCTTCCAGATAGCTCTCTTGTAATTTCAGCGGCGAAAATATGCAGCAATTCCTCTTGGTATGTAAGCTTTATTAGTTCCTGATCATTGCTAAACTGAAAAGGCGCCAAAGTCATGACGATGGTATCGATATACTCCTTTGCTTGCAGATACTGATCCATGTCTTTTTTATGCCACTGCAAAAACAATCACTTCCCCTTTTAGTTTGTACGAGATTTCCATTTTTTATAGCCCAATTACAATAATATCCTAATAAAACAAAAAAAATCAACCCGTGACTACTTTGTCTTGGGTTGTGAAGCCTTAATTTCACGCAATTTTTCGGAAAGCCTTGCGAATTCGCTGTTATTTCTTTCATCCAGCGCCCGATCGATTTTTTCTTTGATTCGTTTGATTTGATGTTCGTACAAAATATAATGAAGCAAGTTGTTTGCCGTTTCTTCATCCTGTTTGGTTATCGAATGTTCCGGCGGGATGAACGGGTTTTCTTCCAAAACGGCCACGTACATGGCATTTTGATGATCGTTCTTGAAGTGAAGTTCGATAAAAAGATCTTCATCACGGTTCAGGCGAATATCATGAAAGGACTTTTCGGCATCGGTTGTGACGATATGATTTTTATAAAAGCGAAAAGGGACTTCCTTTGAGCAATCAGATGATATAATGATGCTTCGGGGACAAAGTTTTGCCTCTCTTACAAAATGAATATGTTCCAAAATATCATCATGATTAATCAAGTAGTTTAAAATCCATACACTTTCTCTTTTTTTAAGCTGATAATGATTAAGAAACCATTGAATGAAATTCTTTTTTTCATTAACAGAAATAGGAGTCTGCATAGGCTCTTCCCCCCTTGCGTTGGGTATAATTTCCATCATTCGACTTGCTGAAGACGCATCATGTACTCTTGTGTCTCTATATCCGTCGGCACAATGTTCAAATAAGCTGTAAATACTTGAATTGCCTCCTTTTTCCTCCCTTCTTCACTAAGAAAATAACCATATTCCTTCAGAAATTCACTGTCATCCTTAAGGTTAATATATGCACGCTGGTAATGTTTTAATGCATCATCATATGCTTCTATTTCATAATATGCCCTGCCTATTTCCCAATCATAAGAAGGATCTTCGGCACCGGATTGTTGAATTTCATGAATCAAATCAATTATCTTTTGCGCGTCGTCGTTCTTTTTCAATAAGGCAATTAAAAACAATACAGCTTCTTTATAATCTGCATCAAGCGAAATGGCTTTTTTTACCCATTTTTCACTTTCTTGATCATTCCCCATCTTTTCAGCCAATCTTGCTGTGTAATAATACAGTTCTTTATTAAATTCGTCTACTTCAATTCCTTTTTTTGCCGTTGTATAAGCTTTTTCCAATAATTCTTCCGCTTCATAAGCTTTGGCTAATGGATAATAAACGGTATGATAATATGGATCGATTTTCAGAACCTCTTCCCATGTATGAATGGCAATATCTGACCGTTTTGCTTGTTGTGCCGTTACACCGTATTTAAACAGAACATCCGGATTTTTTGATTTTGCTTCTTTATAAAATTGCAAAGCTTCTTCATATTTACCCGCAGCTGCGTAGCTTTCAGCCAATCGTTCCATTATGGAAACATGGGCGATTTCTTCTTTTGTATCCAGCCGCTCATAGTACGTGATGGCGTGGTTGTATTCTCCAATTGAGTAGTAAAGTTCCGCCAGTGCAAAATCAATAACCATCTCACTAGGCTGCAAGTGCTTTGCAGTTAATAATTTTTGTTCGGCTACTTCATAAAGACCTTGCGCCTGGTACAAATCCGCCAATTGCAGCAATGCTTGTACGTAACTATCATCGTCTGTACCAATTTGGTTCAATTCGTCAATTGCCGCTTCGTCTTGATCAAGTTCGGTGTATATTTCTGACAGCATAATACGCAATTCGCTTTCATCAGGAAATTTAGCAAGCAACTCTTTTAAAATGTCAGCTGCTTCAAATAAATCCCCCCACTGCATATACAGCTGGGCAATTGTATATTTTTCATCATCATTTGCCTGAGGTAAAAATTCCTTTAATATGTTCAAAGCCTTTTCCGTTTGATTATTTTCCATTAAATGCATGGCCTGCATAATTGTATTCATTGCAAAATTACTCCTTCAGAACAGGTGATATTTAAATAATATAATTCCATCCTAAAGAAGTAAAATAAAGTGAAATATAAAGTGAAACATCAATCAGTGGAGGTTCTTCTTCCCCCACTGATTGTTAGTTGAACCAATAGAGCCTTTATGGGTAGTAAGTCCCCCATCTAAGATCCTTTGACTTTCCAAGCTTTTTAGGTGGAGGACTTACTGCCCGTTAATCTGCGGTAAAGAATCTATGTCATCAAACAAATTCTTTACACATGGACACTAGTGTGCTTTCCAAATGTTCTTGCCGAATCAAATATATGAGCGGCCTTATATGTAAACAAAAAGTAGTTCGATTATGCAAAAACTATTGATTGGAACGGAAGGTGGACGCTTTTTAGCGGGGATGTCCTTAGCCTCCTTGTCCCGGCGAGGGCGTACGTGAGTTGGGCGAAATCCGCTTTTAGTCGGCCCTCCTCTTTCACTTTAGCTTGAGAAGGGTCGGACTCATGCTGAGCTGCGGATTACTCGCCCGCGAAAAACCATTATTCCCGCAGGACAAGGAAGGCTTTGGCGGCGTTACATCGCACGCAGAAAAAGTGGTTTTTTCAAGGAGTCGTAGCCTTCCGTTCCCGTCAACTGTGTATCGACATAATAAATGTAGGATTACGCATTTTGTAGCCCAGATGAAATACAGTTGGGGTATTCAAAAATTTACCCTGGTGATCAAATTAGTAATAAAAGTGAACACTAACCAGCAAATGGAATATGCGAGACTCCACAAGCACGATAGCGCTGAGGAGACCCATTAGCCGCCCGCGGAAAGCGAGTGTATTCCATTTGCAACGGTTGGAAATGCATATGCTTGTTCACATTCACTAAGAACTTCATTTTTATTTACAAGGTTTTGGACAAGATTTTTCCACTAGCACAGATCAGTGGCTGTCTTTTGAACTGTTGCTTAAGAGCTTTTGCAAGTCTGAAAAAAAGCCTGGATAAGAAATTGCAATGCATGCAGTATCGTCAATCCATATTTCCCCTTTTGCAATAATGGAAGCCATAGCAATCATCATCGCAATCCGATGATCCTTGTATGATTTTGTTTTTCCTCCTTTCAATTCTGTTTTGCCATGAATTATCATTCCGTCATCAGTCGCTTCAACATCGGCACCCAAGACAGTCAATGCATCTACTATTGCAGCAATACGGTCCGTTTCTTTTACACGTAATTCCGCTGCATCGCGAATATGCGTGGTACCATCTGCTTGGGTTGCAAGCAGTGCGATAGCCGGTATTTCATCAATCAGCCTTGGTATGATGTCTCCTTCTATGTCGACTCCTTTTAAATCACTATGCGTAATTTCAATATCACCGATCAATTCCCCTCCGGATAAATGCTCGTTGCTAATTTTTATATCAGCACCCATTTGTTGCAGCACATCCAAAATACCTGTACGGGTCGGATTAAGCCCAACATTTTTTAGAAAAACATTGCTTCCCGGTTTAATTGCAGCACCAGTAAGAATGAAGGCAGCGGATGAAATATCTCCGGGAACGTGAATATCCAGCGGAGACAATGCCTGACCATTTAACGGGGAAACGCTTATCGCATTACCGTTCACTTCTACCGGCACCCCTGTTGCCTGCAGCATGTTTTCGGTATGATTGCGGGTCGCTGCCTTTTCAATAACTGTCGTTTTACTGTCTGCAAATAATCCCGCAAACAATAAAGCTGATTTAACCTGGGCGCTTTTAACCGGTAATTCATAGGTAATGCCTCGCAATTTTGTCCCTCGTATTGCTAGCGGTAAAAATCCGGTCTCCTGTCTGCCATCGATAAGTGCGCCCATTTTTTTTAATGGGGTGACGACCCTTTCCATCGGTCGTTTGCTTAATGAGGGATCGCCATAAACCGTTGTAAAAAACGGTAATCCAGCCAATATACCGAGCATCAGTCTTGCCGTTGTTCCGGAATTGCCGAAATAAAGGGGGGTTGTCGGTTCCAGAAGTCGATCGATTCCATTGCCGCTGATGATTACATCTGTTCCTGTTCGTTCAATCGTTGCCCCCATTGCGCGAAAGACTTCAATTGTATGTAGACAATCCTCTCCTGCAAGAAAATTACCGATCCGCGATTTACCCTGTGCCAATGAAGCAAGCATGACTGCACGATGTGAAACTGATTTATCTCCCGGAACGTTCACCACTCCTTGTAGTGGCCCTTCATTTAATGCAAGTTTTTCCAATCTTTTTACCTCTTCTCTATGTAACAATTTTACGCAGCAAGTGAAATCTCATACCCGTTTTTCCGCAAGATGCTTATTGCACGTTGCTGTGCGGATTCAGTCGTAACCGTAATTCGCAGTGCGCCTGTTATCCCCTCGCGTATTTCCAGTATTTGTATATTGGAAATGCTGATTCCATCGTCCGCCAAAATCTGTATGACGGCAGCAATTGCACCTGGCTGGTCACGAATGTCTACAAACAAATCGTAAAAAGAAGGAAGTGCACCGTGCTGAACCTGTAAACCATCACGATAGATTTTGGCTTGTTGCAGATAAGCTAACATGGCATTTTTATCATTTTCGATTAACAGGCTATACAAATATTCCATCTCTTTGATCCAGTCTTTTAAAAGATGGGCCATTTTTGATTGATTATGATGAAAAATATCCTGCCATAATGCGGGATTGCTTGAAGCTATACGTGTAATATCACGAAAACCGCCTGCAGCAAGCTTCGGTAAGTAACTATGCGTTTCTTCCCAACTGCGTGCCTGATGAACAAGTGCAGAGGCAATCAAATGCGGAAAATGCGAGACAACTGCGGTCATTTCATCGTGTTCATCAGGTTGCAGGATGATAAAATTGCTTTTTAGCGGCAACAACGTTTGTTTTAATCTATTTATTATTGCATCGTTGGCATTGTATGCCGGTGACAAAACATAAATCGCATTTTCAAACAAATGTTCCTTTGCAGCATGGATGCCTATTTTATGCGAACCAGCCATTGGGTGACCGCCGATAAAGGCAATTCTCTTGTTTGTTAATTGTTTGGCTGTATCCATAATAACCCCTTTTACGGAAGAAACATCCGTTATGATAACATCTTTTTCAAAATGATAATGGTCCAGTTTATTCAACAAGGATAATGTGATGGAAATTGGTGCCGCCAACATGATAATATCTGCCTTGGTAGCCAATTGTTCAAAATCGGTATCATATTCATGAATAATATGTTGTTCCTTGGCAAAACGGAGTGTACGTTCATCAATATCAAAGCCTGTAATATAATTGTCTTGTTGATGAACAAGCGCTTTGGCAATGGAACCGCCTATAAGTCCTAGTCCCGCAATTAATATATTAGTTGTCACTGGTCATTCGTTCCTTCTTTAACTGCTGGTCAAATTGCTGCAAACAGGCTTGCAACTGCAGCATATCTTCTTGTCTACCCAACGTAATCCTGACAGTGTTTGGACACCCTAAAACTTCTCCGGACCGGACGATGAATCCTTTTTTGATCAGAAAATCAAAAACATTATCACCGCTTACAGGGGTGTGGACAAGCATGAAATTGGTTTGTGATTTTTCGTATTGCCAACCCAATCCATCGAGAAATTGTTCAAAGGATGCTTTTACCACATTATTTCTTGTAACGGTTTTTTCGAGGAAAGCACTGTCTTTAAAAGCGGCGAGCGCTGCCTTTTGGGCAACGGATGATGTATTGAAGGCCGGCCTGACAGCATTTAATTTTTTGCTATTGGACGCATGACATATAGCATAACCGATACGAAGGCCCGCTAAGCCGTATGCTTTTGAAAAGGTGCGCATAACGATCACATTGCGATAGCGATCAAGTCTTTCTTCCAAATGCGGTTTATCACCGTCATTCATGAACTCATAATAAGCCTCATCCAATACAATGATAATATTGTCAGGGACCGAATTAATAAAAACGTAAAGAGCCTGTTTGTCAATTACTGTACCTGATGGATTATTTGGTGAGCAAAGCCAGACAATTTTTGTATGATGGTCAATTGCCATTTTCATCCTATCCAAATCGTGATAGCCGTTTGTTAAAGGGATTTCACGGATTTCTGCTCCTTCCACTAATGCATTTTGTTTGTACTGTCCAAAAGTGGGTTTAGCCATCACCGTATTTGTGCCGGGTTCAAGATAGGTTCTGCAAATTAGACCAATCAGATCATCTGATCCGCTGCCGAAAACAAGCTGTTCCTCTTTCACGCCTATCTTTTCAGCAATTGCCGTCCGTAATGCAGCAGCATAACCATCCGGATAAATTTCCAGATCATTTACTGCCGATAAGACCGCATCCTTTACAGCAGGCGAACAGCCATATGGATTTTCGTTGGAGGCAAGTTTAACAATTCGATCCAAATTGAATTTTGCTTTAACTTCATGTGTCTGCATGCCTTGTTGGTATGGTTTCAATTGGTCGATGGTTGTTTGTTTATCCATTCCTCATCTTCCTTTCCATCAATTAGATCCGGTCTTAATATCGTTGCATCCCCATGATAAATATGGTTTATTTTTTCTTGGGGCATATCACTATTAACAACCATCATAACGCGGATACATTTAGCCAAACTGCCCGGTACGTTTATCTCCCGCATGCACATCACAGGTACGTATGTCCAGCCGGCAAATTCCCTTGCGGCCTTGGCAGGGAAAACGGCGTTTAAATCATCTGTCGCTGAAATGAACATATGTGAAATAGCATCAGGTGAAATGTTGTTTTTTTCTACCATTTCCTGAAGCAATTGTTTCGTGTTTGCAATAATTTCCGAACTGTCATTTTTACGAACAGTTGTAGCTCCCCTAATCCCCCGCGTCATATTATCCCAGCTCCTTCATAAATTGTTCCAGAAAATCCAAAAGCTCGCTTTCCCGGATTTTCTTTGTGGTCGGGCTTCCTATCTCTTTTAGCAACACCATTTGTATGTGACGGGCTACTGATTTTTTATCCATTTTCATCCGTTCTATGAGGCGGTGCAGATTAATATGTTGCCAGTCGAGTGGATAAGCGTTTGTCTTAAACCATTTGAACAGTTGCCCAAATTTTAGGTCGCAGTCATATATTTTTTCACTGATGTTTGTTGCAAAAAGCGTTCCAAATGCAACGGCCTCACCGTGTGTTATTTGACCGTATCCAAGTTCGGCCTCCAAAGCATGGCCAAGCGTATGTCCGTAATTCAAATATTTTCGGATGCCCAGCTCCTTTTCATCCGCTTCCACGATAGCAGCTTTCACCTTGATGCCTTTTTTAATATATGCAATCAGCTGCTGGTCGTTTAAATCATCCAAATCTGTTTGAAGTATCGACTTGTAAAATGCTGTATTATCAATCATTGCTTCCTTTACAAGTTCTGCAAATCCGGAACGAATCTCTTTTTTCGGCAAAGATTGCAATGTTGCAATGTCATAGATAACGATGGCAGGAGCATGAAAACTGCCAATCAAATTTTTGCCGGCTTCATGATTAATAGCCACTTTTCCACCAACACTGCTGTCATGGGCCAAAATCGTTGTCGGCAGTTGAATGAAATCAATCCCCCGCATAAAAGTTGCTGCAACAAAACCTGCCAAATCACCAACCATGCCTCCACCGAGTGCAAGAATCAGTGAATTTCTGTCAAGCCCGGCTTCGATAGCTTTTGTTTGCAGCTCATAAAACATCTTGATATTTTTGCTTGCTTCTCCCGATGGTATGATCACTTGGTGAACATTGCTGCGTTTGAGTCCATTGATGACCTTGCCTAAATACAAATCGGCGACTGTCTGATCGGCAATAATTAAAATAGATGTATAGGTATCAGGTATAAGTTCATTTAATTTCGGATATAAATCACGACCGATATAAACCGGATAAACATTTTGGGAAGATTTCACGTGCAGGGTATCCATTAAAAACACCTAATTTCTTCCCGATACTGTGCGAGTTCTGTTTGCAATTTCGGAAACTGATCGCTCGTAAATGTTTCCGTAATTGCTTTAGCCAGTTCAAATGCTACTACGTGTTCCATCACCACAGCTGCAGCCGGGACTGCACAAGCATCTGAACGTTCCACACTGGCAGTAAATTCTTCCTTGGAATCAATATCAACACTCTTCAATGGTTTGTATAATGTTGGAATTGGCTTCATAACCCCTTTTACAACTAAAGGCATCCCATTTGTCATACCGCCTTCAAAACCTCCCAGCCGGTTCGATTTACGATAATAGCCTCTTTCTTTGCTCCATGCAATTTCATCATGCACTTCACTGCCGTTCTTGCGTGCAGCTTCAAAACCGATGCCTATTTCGACACCTTTGTATGCATTTATACTCATTACACTGCCTGCGATCCGCCCATCCAATTTCCGATCATATTGCACATACGATCCAATTCCCGCAGGCATTCCTGTAACATATACTTCCGTTACGCCGCCTATGGAATCTCCATCTTTTTTCGCCTTGTCGATTGCATCCATCATTCGCTGTTCTACATTTTTATCAAGGACGCGAACAGGAGATGCTTCCGATACCTGTTGCATTTCGGAAATAGACAACGCTGATGTTTCACTTGCACGGATGCCGGCTATTTCTTTAACATACCCGCACACCTCAATACCAAGTTGTCTTAGCATGATTTTCGCAACAGATCCCGCCGCTACTCTGGCGGCTGTTTCCCTTGCTGAAGACCGCTCCAGCACATTGCGCATATCCCGATGGCCATATTTAAGCGCCCCGTTTAAATCGGCGTGACCAGGTCTTGGTTTGGTCACAACACGTCTGATTTTTTGCCCCTCTTCAGGTACATCTTCTCCCATAATGTCCGTCCAGTGTTTAAAATCATCATTATGTATAACAAGAGAAATCGGTGAACCAAGCGTATAGCCATGACGAACGCCGCTTGTAATATCAACCAGGTCTTTCTCTATTTGCATTCTTTTTCCGCGTCCATAACCTTTCTGCCTGCGAAGTAGTGACTCGTTGATTTGCTCGGCAGTAATAGGCATTCTTGCCGGTACACCTTCAATAATGGTTGTCAATTGCTTTCCGTGCGATTCCCCTGCTGTAAGATAACGCATGTTCTTTGCATCTCCTTCATCCTAATTTTAACTAATATATCACATATTAAAATATTTTTGTTAATCTATCCAGATAAAAGCGTAATTTTTTCGCGAAACAAGAAAAAACTCTTATCTATGTTTGATAAGAGTTTGATAAGAGTTTGATAAGAGGTGAAATAATTCATATTTTTTTGTAAAAAAAAGTATCCGCCAATGAAAAGCGATGTTCTTCAGGCCTGAAAATTTGTTCCGTGCTGCCAACGAACAAGATTCCATCCTTTGATAAGGAGGCATTGAATTGATTGTAAATTGTCTTTTTTGCCTCATCCGTAAAATAAATTAGCACATTTCGGCATAAAATCAAGTCAAGATCTTTTGGGTACTCATCAGCCAGCAAATTCTGTTTGCGGAATGTAATTTTTTCTTTTAAAGTCTGATCAATTGTATAAATGCCATTTTCAACTGTAAAATATTTTTTAATCCATGCATCTGGCAATTCTTTCAATGACGATTTTTTATATCTTCCTAGCTTGGCAAGCTGTAGAACGTTTTCATCAATGTCTGTTGCTAAAATATTGATTTCAATAGACGGAAAAAATTCCTTGACCAATAGCGCCAGACTATAAGGTTCTTCTCCGGTGGAGCAGGCCGCACTCCATATGGACAGTTTTTTCCTGGATACCAGCAAATCGGGAATAATTTTGTTTTTTAAGACATCCCATCTTTTTGGATTCCGAAAAAATTCAGATACGTTGATTGTGATACGATCCATGAACTGCTGCAATAAGTTATCGTCGCGATTCATTGCATGAAAATAAGAAGAAAAATCGGCAAATCCTGATTTGTTGCGAAGAGAGATCAATCGCCGCTTCATTTGAGCCTCCTTATACAAGGAAAGATCAATATTCATTTTTCTTTTGACAAGTTCCGTAAACAATGTATATTCGTTTTTCATTACTTCCCCTCATTTGTTTTACTGTAAAAAGACAAAGCCACGTCCTAATATAGAACGCAGCATATGTAATCGAACAAAAATTAAATATTAATAAATCCAGTCTTGATCCTGTTTTTCATAGGACAAGATGTCATCTTGCGTAAAGAACAAATTAATTTCTCTTTCAGCGCTTTCAGGAGAATCAGATCCGTGAATGACGTTTTTACTTACAGTTACGCCAAAATCACCGCGAATGGTCCCTGGTGCTGCCTCGGCTGGATTCGTTTTTCCCATCATTTCACGAGCTGTTTTAATAACATTTTCTCCTTCATAAACCATCGCAAACACCGGTCCGGAGGTAATAAAACCTACCAGTTCTCCAAAAAACGGGCGGTCCTTATGTTCAGCATAATGCTGCTTTGCCAATTCATCCGAAATTTGTATCAGTTTTGCAGCGCAAAGTTTAAAGCCTTTTCTTTCAAATCGGCGGATAACTTCACCTACCAAATTTCGCTGTACGCCATCTGGTTTTACCATCAAAAATGTCTTTTCCATCTTTACCACCTCTTGTTTTCATCATGAATGTCCAACCGTTAAGATTCTATCAAATATTTACCAAAATAACAATAGCTTTCAAAAACGTCTTTTTCCAATATAATTTGCAATATTCCTTAACGTTTTCTTGGCTTTCGTATCCGGAAGTCCGGATAAGGCTTGTAATGCTTTTTTTAGGTATAAGTCGCTTATACGGTATGAGGCCTGAATAGCCCCCAATTTTTTAATATCGCTAATGAGTTCATCCATATCTTCTATGCGTGTTGTTTTGGAGTCTGCAAACGTTTTTTCAAGTTTTGTTTTAAAATCGGCGTTTTGCAATGCAAACAATACGGGTAACGTGACATTTCCCTGACGCAGGTCGTTTCCCGCAGGTTTGCCAAGTTCCTCTGCGTTAGATGTGAAGTCAAGAATGTCGTCGATGATTTGATAAGACATCCCAATGTAATAACCATATTGATAGATTTTGTTAACATGCTTTGATGCAAGACCGGAAACCAATGCTCCTAACTTGCAGCTTGTTGCAATCAGCAAGGCTGTTTTACGTTTGATCCGCCGCAAATATGTACGCAAATTTTGATCCCATATGTACTTGTATTTCATCTGTTCAATTTCGCCGATGCATACTTCAACCAATGCATCCGAAAGTGTTTGATGGATAATTGGATTATCGATATTTGTAATGTTTTCTAAAGCCAATGCCAGCATATAGTCACCGGTGTACATAGCAACACGGTTGTCATATTGTTGTTTCACTGTTGGCTTTCCACGTCTTAACGCTGCATTGTCAATAACATCATCATGCACAAGTGTCGCCATATGAATCAATTCCAATGAAACGGCGACCGTTTGGACACAATCCCAATCAGCATGATTGAACTGACTGGATAGCAAAACAAAAACCGGTCGAATTCTTTTTCCGCCAGCTTTAAGCAAGTGAGTTGATGCATCGTGTAATATTTGGTGGTCAGCTTGAATTGTGTCATCGAGCGTCTTCTCAATTTTTTCCAGATCTTGTTTTAAATAACTATATGATTTACCTAATTTCATCCAATTCACCTTTTACCGATTTTGAATAACTCCCTAATCATTTATGCCCCATATGCATTGCGGCTACACCACCAGTATAGCTTTTTACATCAACAAATGAAAATCCCGCATCGAAAAACATTTGCGTCAACTCGTATTTATTTGGAAAATTTTTTGCGGATTCATGCAGCCATGCATATTCCTTGTAGCTTTTGGCAAATAATTTCCCAAATAACGGCATAATAAAACGAAAATAAAAATAATATCCTTGACGGTACAAAGGCAAAGTAGGCTGAGAGGTTTCCAAACAAACAGCGATTCCTCCGGGCTTTAATACACGATATATTTCTTTGAGTACAGTCATATAATCCGGGACGTTGCGCAACCCAAACCCGATCGTTACATAGTCAAATGAATGATTATCAAATGGCAATGCCATCGCGTCGCCATGTATAAACGATAGATTCTTTAGCTGATGCTGCTCCTTTTTTTGTTTCGCGATAGACAGCATATTTTCGCTAAAATCCAACCCGTATACTTTTCCATTATCTCCGACCGCTTCTGCAAGTGAGATCGACCAATCCCCCGTGCCGCAGCAAACATCTAAAGCGGAGGCACCTGTTTGGACGTGCATGCGTTGCATTGTGTCTTTGCGCCACGATTTATGCCTTTCAAAAGAAATTACTGAATTCATGGTATCGTAATTATTATATATTTTTTCAAAAACGTGATGAACGCGTTCTGCTTTTGTTTGTTGATCATCCATGTGGCATTTCCTTTCTTGCTTTTTTATTGCCATTTTTTTAGAACCGATTGTATATGTATTTGCAAGTCTTTGCTATGGTTGGTGATATTGTCCATTGCATCTGCAATACACTGTTCATATATCCTATCTGTATTGACTGGGACCGCTGGTTGATGATAGTTGAAAAAATGCTCCAGTAATAATTGCTTATGGTGTCTATTTTGATGTAAAAAATTTGCCAACAGCCAGTCTTCAATGAACGCTGTCAGCTGACTAGTGTTTATATATTCAGCTATAGCAACGTACAAACCCGCATGTACTATTTTTAATAGGCCAATCAGTTCTTGCTCGTTTTGAAAATCATGATAATAGAGTTTCATTTTGGCTTCATTGATTCTTTTAATAGCTGTTGCCAGTGTGCTGATTAGTCCGATCTCTCCTATTTCAGCCAATAATCGATAGTACAACCCGCTGTAATAGTCACCTGCCAGCACAGACAGTTGCAGTGCAATAGCTTCATTTTCATTTTTGGCATCGCGATTTTTCACAAGTACTTGGTCATGTGTGTCCAACGCAAGCTGTACCAAGGTGGTTGTTACAATAAATCGCTTTTTTTTATTTTCTGCCAGCGATATGTTTTGCATAAGGTAGTGAAGTATATACAGCTTTTCCTCATCTATTTGGGGTTTTCCAATGTATTTTTCAATATATGTGTGATGAAATGCTTGTTGGATTAACATTTTCAGTTCATCGATATCAGACTTTGTATGATGCAAACCGATCACCTTGAACCTTTCAACTATTCATATGACACTAGAAATCATTATATCACAAGTTGTGCATGATGAATAACGACGTGTATAGTTATGTCTTACTCTGTTTCGTTGGATATTTCCCCATGGCTCGTTTGGATGATAGCTTTACCGCGAACTTTCACTGCGGAAGTATGTTCGGTGAACTGGGCGATCATGATTTCACCTTTATCCAATTTCTCCGTATGGTGAAACCTTGTATCAGAACCTCTTGTCAGCCCGATTACGTTTACGCCATCTTCCAGTGCTTTAACGACAAAAAAGTCTGTTTTGTTAAAAAGATCCTCTTTCATAATGAAGCCCCCCTTTTCTTTTTAATATCGCGTATTTGAACCAGGTTGTCAAAACAAAACATTTTAATTGTGTGTATTGTATAAGGTTTCCTGGCAAAAATAAAAAGGGTGCGTTAAACGCACCCTTTCAGCCCTATGTAAACTGTATTATTTTACGCTGTCTTTCAGGGCTTTTCCTGGTTTAAATGCCGGAACTTTGCTTGCAGGAATTTCAATTTCTTCTCCTGTTTGTGGGTTGCGTCCTTTACGAGCAGAACGTTCACGCACTTCAAAGTTTCCAAAACCAATCAATTGTACTTTTTCACCTTTTTTAAGTGAATCCATGACAGCTTCAAATACTGCGTCAACCGCTTTGGAAGCATCCTTTTTGGAAAGTTCGCTTTTCTCGGCAACAGTATTTACCAAATCCGTTTTGTTCATGACATTCACCTCCTCCCAAAATCAATGAATTTCGGAACAAATATTTTATCATCATTTGTTCACCAATTTGCCTATTTTTATACTAGGAAATCACCAACTTCATTGGTGACATGGCTTATAATACCTGAGATGATGGGAAATTTCAACAAAAACATCGTAATTTAGCTATTTTTTAATGGTTTTTTTATTTTTTAGGAGCTATTTTACCAAAATCAGTAAATTGACGCATCCCATCAACCCGAAAGGTCCGTTATAAGCCCTATTGAAAGATATACGACATCAAAATGAAAAATCCTGCCGTTTAGCCGAAAAAAATAATTTTTTGCTTTCTAGCCTGCCGATAGCTTCTATCCCCTTGATTTATCATCATATAAATGAAGATGGCGGCCATGACCTTCGCACAAAAACCGGGCGTATAAATCTATGCCAGAATTTCCATATTTACTTCTTCTGTTAATATCTAAAATAATACCTCACCTTTGCGGCATGGCGTTGCAATCGAAACCTTTCACATTCTACTCAGATTTTTTAACATTGAATAATCGATATTCCCCTTTATCCACCTTGACTATAATTTCGTACACTTCTGTTCCGACCTTAAGTGCATTAGATGAGAAATTATCCTTTGGGATTTTCTCCTTGTCGACAGTGCTTTCCACCCTGGCTAATTTAAAGATATAAGAAGTATAAAATTCAGGCTGTATGAACGTCACTTTTGGATGAAAGCCACGTCCGGCTCCAGCGCCCAGCAACTAGCAAATGGTTTTCGATGGGACGAGTAATCGCAGTCCCAAAGCGCTCCAGTTTGTACGTTGCTACGACGCACAGGACGAGCTAGTACAGGCGTTGCGACAAAAGCTCTTCGGTGAGACGAGTAATCGCAGTCCCAGGACGTCACGCTTTTAGCCTGTAAGGGCGCTTGCGCCTTTGTTCTTAAGTGTATAGTCATCTGGCTCCCCGGTCTCCTGTCCGTAGTACTCCTTGCCATTAACGATAGGAATTACGGCATAACTCCCTTTAGATGAACATGCAACTAAAGTACAAAACATTACTGTTAACATTATAATGCTCATAAGCTTTTTCATATCTTGGCTCCTTATATATTCCTCCAAGGCTCATTAGAATCTATTGCAAATTCAATCTTAAAACCAGCCATCATTGATATGATTGATTATCTTTGCGAGTATTTAAATTTTCCATTTGGTCACCTAACATTATTAAATCGCCTGATCGGATAGAACAAAAAATAATATTTAACTCCATCAGTGGATAATCCAAAAATTCATCTTGCTTTCGCCAAATCTTTTTGCGGTATGTGTGGATTATCATATATTTATCGTATCATTAAATCACACTAAGCATGTAACAGTACGGTTGCCCACGCACAAAAAAACAGCAACCAATCAGTTGCTGTGTAAAAAGAGCGTCATTACAGTATGATAGCTATCAAACCGCCAGAACCTTCATTGATGATCCGCTCCAATGTGTCTTTTAATTTATATCGTGCATTTTCCGGCATAAGCGCAATTTTGGCCTGAATGCCTTCTCTGACAATTGAACTGAGAGACCTGCCGAAAATATCTGATTCCCAGATAGAGAGTGGGTCTTCTTCAAAATCCTGCATTAAATATCTGACAAGTTCCTCGCTTTGTTTTTCAGTGCCGATTATCGGGGCAAATTCCGATTCAACCTCAACTTTAATCATATGGATGGATGGTGCTACTGCTTTAAGGCGTACCCCGTAGCGTGAACCCTGTCTGATTATTTCCGGTTCTTCAAGTTGCATATCCTGCAAACTTGGCGCTGCAATTCCGTAGCCGGTTTGTTTGACCATTTGCAGTGCACCGGAAACTTGATCGTACTCACGTTTAGCAAATGCAAATTCCTGCATTAATTCCAACAGATGGTCTTTCCCACGAATTTCAACCCCGACAATTTCCTTCAGAACATCGTCGTAGAGTTGGTCGGGCGCATGCAGATCGATTTCTGCAACCCCTTCACCCATCTCCATCCCGGCGATATTGGCTCGTTCAATGTAGTCGTAATCTGTAAATTCGCGGACAATATTATCCACATCGCGTAGCCTTTTAATGTTTTTTACAGTTGTTTGAATAGCCTCCTGGTAATTTTCGCGAAGCCAGTGATCATCCCTTAAAACCATTACCCAGCTCGGAAGGTTCACATTGACTTCAAGTACCGGAAATTCATATAAAGATTCCCGTAACACATTATAGACATCGTGTTCAGTCATCGACTCGACACTCATCGCAAGTACAGGTATATCATATTCCTCCGCCAAATTTTGCCTCAGAATTTCGGTTTCCTGGCTTGTAGGACGTGTAGAGTTGATAACCATGATGAAAGGCTTTCCAACTTCTTTCAATTCTTCTACTATCTTCGCCTCTGCTTCTGTATAATCGGAACGTGCAATTTCTCCGATTGAACCGTCAGTTGTGACTACTACACCAATTGTGGAATGTTCTTGGATTACCTTTCTTGTTCCGATTTCAGCAGCATCATGAAACGGAATTGGGTCTTCGTACCAAGGCGTGTGTATCATCCTGGGACCATTTTCGTCTTCGAATCCTTTTGCTCCTGCCACTGCATAGCCAACACAGTCAACAAGTCTGACATTGACATCGAGCCCTTCATCAACATGTACAGATACAGCCTGATTTGGAATAAACTTAGGTTCTGTCGTCATAATTGTTTTTCCGGCTGCACTCTGAGGCAATTCATCTTGGGCTCTTGCTCTTTCACCTTCATTTGCGATATTTGGCAATACAAGCAGTTCCATAAACTTTTTAATAAAAGTTGATTTGCCTGTACGGACTGCGCCTACAATGCCAAGGTAGATATCGCCGTTCGTTCTCTTTGAAATATCTTTAAAAATATCGACCTTTTCCAAACAATCCCCTCCCGATCTTGCTTGCATTTTTACACAAAGTAGCTATTACGATTAATTGTCATTTCAATTCTATGATGTTGTCCTATTGAATTATGACTGGCTATTTCCAAAAGAAATAAAAAATATATTTCTTTTTGATTGAAGACGAAGAAGCAAAGAAACCCTTGCAACAATATATGTTGCAAGGGTTTCTTTATGCCAATTATTTTGAGGCATGCCGGTTGCTTTTTTCTAAAAATACCGGTTCTCCGTCTTTTACCGTATACGGCAGTGAGTATGCTGGAACAAACGGCGCATGTTCTACAAGGATAGCGCGGATATCATCACCATTTTGATAATTGTGCTTGTACTTTTGCAATGCATCCATCAAATCAATCCGGTAATCAACATATAATTTACCATTTGTATCCATAATAATAGGCAAATTTTTTTGCGAATAAGGGCTGGTAACATATGGTTCGGATGGAAGACCCAGCTTTTTGTAATTAATGGTATAAATATTTGCAGTTATTTTTTTTCCAAACGGCGGGTATAAATGTTTGTCACGATACAGATCCAATTTGACATTTACATCCCGAATCGCCTCTGACAATCGCAAATCAATTAATTTTACCGTTGGATTTTTTTCCGGATCCACTAGCACATATTGATATATGCCTCCATTTTCATAGGCATTCCCCGGTGTCTCCGTCAGTAAATGTCTTTCCTTGAGCATGGTAAAATCAACAATATATTTTTCGTAAATAGGTGTATCCATTGGTTTGGTTTTAATAGGAACAAGCCCATTTGTCTGATCACGATAGCTATCAACCGCTTTTTGAACAGTTTCAAGTTGATCCTGATTCGGTGTTTTGTTTTTTTCCAACTCTTCATCGGGATACAGACAGCCGCTTAGCATAAAAACCATGCATAGTGCGGCGGCTATTTTTACGTATGTATTTTTCATAAATGCTTCCTCCTGGGAACAACTATTGGGTTGGTCCACTTAGAACGACATAGACCACGATTAATCCGCCTGCAAATAAACAAAAATAAGCAAGCAGGGAAACCATTTTTGAAAACCAGCCTTTTAGCTTGTTTCTGGATAATTGGATGAATACGATTGCTAAAATTAACAAGGCAATTCCGATAAAGGATGTCAGTTCTTTCATTCCGGCTGCTGACATTATTTACACTCTCCTCTGCTATATAGCGCAACCGTATTATAACATAAAGCACGGTCACGATTGAAGGTAGTGGACTTGTAGATAAGAAAAGCCGAGATGAAGAGGGGCTGTCTTCATCTCGGTTTGACTAAATAATACCCACTCACAACTCTATTGCGTGAATACTTGTGCGTTGTATTTTATGCATTCATAACAAGATATGCATCCTCACTTGCCCAGACAACATTATTTTTTAAACAATTTGTTTAACGTTTGCATGTCGGTTGGCATGTTATTTGAAGTAATTGTTTTGACAAGTTTATCTTCCTTTTCTTTGGAAATAGGCTTGTTAGCCATTTTTGCCAAACGGCGAACCAAATTTCGAACGGTACGTTCATCGGAAAAATCGGCATTTTTTACAGAGTCGGCGACTTTGTATATCTCGCTTGGATCAATATTGGCTTTTTGATTGATTTTATCGAATAGATTGCCTTTCTTGTTCACAAACTCTCCTCCTTGCATATTGGCCATATTTCATGACATTATATGCAGAAGGAAATTTTAGCGTGTGTACTTATTGCGTAAAAGGCTGGCAAGATCGTCCGTTTCTTCACGCTTATTCCGATTCATTAACTGTTCTACGACATCTCTTGGATGAATGTTCTCATACAGCACTTGATAAATGCCAGAGGTTATTGGCATTTCAACCCCTTCCTCTTTGGCAAAATGATAAGCCGCCTCTGCTGTACGCACACCTTCTACAACCATACCCATCTGCTCCAAAATCTCATCCAAGTTCTTTCCTTTGCCAAGCAAATTGCCAGCTCTCCAATTGCGGCTATGCACGCTTGTACAAGTAACGATCAAATCACCGACACCAGATAGACCTAAAAAGGATAGCGGGTTGGCTCCCAATGATGTTCCCAGCCGCGTTATTTCTGCCAATCCTCTTGTGATTAAAGCAGCTTTGGCATTATCCCCATAACCAAGTCCATCCGAGATACCGGCACCAAGCGCAATAATATTTTTCAGTGCACCGCCCAATTCGACGCCAATCATATCATTGCTTGTGTAAACACGAAAAGAATCATTGAAAAAGAGGTCTTGGGCGGACAACGCATGATTTTCATTTACCGATGCAACAGTAACAGTCGTAGGATGTCTTTTTGCCACTTCTTCCGCATGGCTTGGCCCAGACAGGACAACAATATCTTCATATGCATACCTTTCCATCTCTTCATCAATCATTTGTGAAACCCTTTTTAATGTTCTTGGTTCAATGCCTTTGGAGGCATGGATAAGCAACGGAGATTCTGTTAAAATGCGATCCAGCTGCGAGCAGACCTCCCTGATTGCTTTTGTTGGGACGACAAGCACAATCGCGGAGACATCCGTTACCGCTTCTTTCATATCGGAATATGCTTTAATTTTTTCGGGTATCATTATTTCCAGGTATTTTTCATTCTTGTGTGTTGTGTTGATTACTTCTGCTTGTTCAGCGCGGTGTGTCCATAGTTGAACTTCATGGCCTTTATCCGCCAGAACGATGCTTAACGCAGTTCCCCAGCTGCCAGCACCAAGTACTGCTACTTTACTCATTTACAATCCCCCTTACTGCCTTTTGCGAGCAAATATTTTAATTGGCGTACCTACAAAGCCGAACGCTTCTCTTATTTTATTTTCTAAAAATCGTTCATAGGAAAAATGCATCAACTCAGGGTCATTAACAAAAATAACAAAAGCAGGCGGTTTTACAGCCACTTGTGTCGCATAAAGTATTTTCAGTCTTCTCCCTTTGATGGTCGGTGTCGGATTTAAAGCGATTGCATCCATTATAACATCATTCAGGACATTCGTTTGAATGCGCTTCGCATGGTTTTCGCTGGCAGTCTGAATTGCAGGCAGCAGCGTATGCAGGCGCTTCTTTGTTTTCGCGGATAAAAACACAATTGGTGCATAGTCAAGAAACTGAAAATGAGCGCGGACCTTACTCTCAAATTCTTTCATTGATTTTTCGTTTGCCTCGACTGTATCCCATTTGTTCACGACAATAACCATTGCTCTACCGGCTTCATGGGCATAGCCTGCAATTCTTTTATCTTGTTCCCTGATGCCGGTTTCTGCATCGATTAGCAACAAGACGACATCCGAACGTTCAATTGCTTTAAGTGCACGCAGCATGCTGTACTTTTCAGTTGATTCATAAATTCTTCCTTTTTTTCGCATGCCCGCAGTATCAATGATGATATATTTTCTACCGTCCCGGACAAGCTCCGTATCGATGGCATCACGCGTTGTCCCCTCGATATCACTTACAATCACACGTTCTTCATTTAGAATGGCATTTACTAGCGATGATTTACCAACATTTGGTCTTCCTATTAAGCTGAAATAAATCGTATCATCGTCAGCATCGGTATTTTCCAAAGCGGGGAAATGTTTTACGACCTCGTCAAGTAAATCCCCTAAACCAAGTCCATGTGATCCGGAAATTGGAAAAGGTTCTCCGAATCCCAATGCATAGTATTCATATATTTGATTTTTCATTTCCGGATTATCGATTTTATTGACACCAAGGACAACCGGCTTATTTGATTTGTACAGCATTTTGGCGACTTCTTCATCGGCTGCGGTGATACCTTCTTTTCCATTTAGTAGAAAAATAATGACATCCGCTTCGTTAATTGCAACCTCTGCTTGCTCGCGGACCTGGACTAGCAAAGGCTCGTCCCCAATATCGATCCCGCCGGTGTCGATAAGATCGAATTGATTTGTCAGCCATTCAGCCGGAGCATAGATTCTGTCTCTTGTAACACCCGGTTTATCTTCTACAATCGAAATCCTTTCACCTGCAAGTCGATTAAATATCGTGGATTTGCCAACATTTGGTCTTCCAACTATTGCTACAACGGGTTTCCTCATGAAAGGAACATCCTTTCTCTAGCTTCTATACAAAAAAATAATAGGCATCCGTTCAAATAAGTGAAACTTTAATCAGTGGAGGTTCTCATTCGCCCGCCGGTAATGAGCTCAGGATAAAACCGTATGGTCCTAGGGCAACCCCCGAGCGATCAATATCTGTAGTTGCGAACCAATTAGGCTTTTACAGGCGGTTGTCCATCCCATAAGCTTTTCTGACTTCCAAGTTCGAGGCAGAAATTTTCAGCCTGTGAGTCTCCGTTAATTTTAAGGATGCCAAGCTTTTCGCTTTTCTTATTCTAGCAAAAGTACGTTACTTAAACAATCAAAATATCAGGACGGCTGTTTGGCCTTCTTTCTTGAATTTTTATCATATTCGACAACATCGTGCATCAAGAACTGTTTCTTGTATAGCAAATGGATGCGACTTGCGAAATCTTGTGCAACATGCCAACAAACAAGCCCGGCAATTATGGTGGCAAATCCGTCCAAAAAATACTTGCTTCCTGCAGTATAAGGAATCTGGTAAGAAAACATCATGACGGCATAAAATAATTCAGCAGCACAAACACCGGTAATTATAACCGCTAAACGATTCCTGAACTCATCAATCATCACCAATAGTAATGCTAGCATACATACGGTAAAAAACAACGGGCGCGGTACGATGAGCCAAATAGGAACTTCATGCTCCCACATCAAGATGCTATCGTAAGCAATCATTATAACTAAAGCAGCAAACAAATGATAAATTTTGTTTGGCAGTTGACTTAACAGCATAAATCCACCGGCAAACAGCACCAGAAAAGTGACGGAAATCCCAAATTCCGCCACGTTCATATAGAGATTTGCAAACGCGATTGCTAGTAAAGTCCATATTCGCATGCAAGTATTTATTTTTGATGCAGGCATAAAAAAAGCGAGCAACACCCAAAATATCCAACTAAACCAAAAAAAATATACGCCCTCTTGCAATTAATCCCAACTCCCATATCGGTTTGACAAGCAATGATCCAATAGATACCAATATTCATTCATATTATTGGAAAAAAGCGCATATTTTAAACAAAACATTGCATGCAAAAAAGCTCTCATAACAAATGAGAGCTTTTTTCATTCATTATTTGTATTTATCAAGTTGATCACCGAGAATATCTCCTAAATGGAAACCATTGTCTTCATCTTTCGTGTACTGCTGGATTTCTTTTTCAGCTTTCTCCAGCTCCAATTCCTTCATGCTTAATGACATGCGCTCCTCTTGCTCATTGATATCAAGCACCTTCGCATTCACTTGTTGTCCTTCTTCCAGTACTTCCTGAGGCGTACCGATATGCCTGTCAGCAATTTGGGAAATGTGAACCAGACCTTCTACCCCAGGCAAAACCTCTACAAAGGCTCCAAAACTGACTAGTCTTTTCACAGTTCCTTCTACAACTTGACCGGGTTTTATTTTTTCTTCAATATTTTCCCAAGGACCCGGCAGCACTTTCTTTCTTGATAAAGAAATCCGTTCACTGTCACGATCAACAGATAACACTTCTACTTTAATTTTATCGCCTACTGATACCACATCGGATGCTTTTGCAACGTGTTCATGTGCTAACTGGGAAATATGAACAAGTCCATCAATTCCTCCCAAATCTACAAAAGCGCCAAAATTCGTTAATCTTCTGACCGTTCCCTCAAGGATTTGTCCTTCTTCAATAGATTGAAGCAACTCGTTCTTCTTCGCTTCTTCTGCTTCTTGTTCTACGATTCGATGCGACAGGATTACACGGTTTTTGGATCGGTCCAATTCGACCACTTTCACAGCAAGCGTCTTTCCTTTATAGTTTGAAAAATCCTCAACAAAATACGTTTCCACCATGGATGCCGGAATAAAACCGCGAACACCTACATCGGCAACAAGCCCGCCCTTCACTACTTCCTTGATTTCCACATCAAAAACGGATTGATTTTGATAACGGTCTTCTAAGTCCTTCCAGGCTTTATCGGCATCGACAGCCTTTTTGGACAAAATAATTTCTTCATCGCTCCATTTTTTAACTTTTAATTGCAATTCATCCCCAACTTGTACAATTTCCTCGGGGTTTTCCGTTTTTAAACCCGAAAGTTCTACCAGTGGCACAACACCTTCAGTTTTATATCCAATATCAACAAGCACTTGCTTGTCCTCTAATTTTACGACTGTACCTTTTACAGTGTCACCAACTTTAAAAGTTGGTATCTCATTGCTTAATTCTGTCATGTTTATCCTCCTCAAAATATTACGTACATCCTCGCATGCGAAATACCTTTATTTATAACTTCTAATAATTGTATTTATTTGTCAAGTAAAGGAGTTTCATTTATCTAACAATTTTTTAATTTCCATCATAATTGCTTCGGACGTTTCCTTGGCACCGGCTTTCTCGTTTTTTAGCTTATGCATATCCATCGGCTTACCATAGCGGACTTCCAATTTGCGAAATGGCTTATATGTTCCTTTAATCGCGCATGGAATCACTTGTGCGTCAGTTTTTAAAGCGAAAAAGCCTACTCCGGCAAGCGGTTTACCCAATTGACCGGTTTTACTTCTTGTACCTTCGGGAAAAAGGCCCAATGTATGACCATCCCGTAACACATGTATTCCTTTTTTTAATGCTGTCCGATCAGCAACCCCACGCTTAACCGGGAAAGCATTGATTTTTCGAAGCAAACCACCGAAGAGTTTTGAATCGAACAGCTCTTCTTTTGCCATAAAGTAGACAGTCCTTGGATTTGTTATACCTACAACCGGTGGATCCAAATTGGAAATATGGTTGGAACAAATAATAACGGGGCCATTCTTTGGAATATTTTCCTTGCCAATGACCTTTATACGGAATAAGGGATAAAAAATTGCTGATACAATTAACTTGGCAATATCGTAAAGCTTCATAGCGCTCCCCCTTACTCGTTCAATTTTCGATAAGCAGCTTGCAAAATTAATTCAGTCACTTCAGCGATAGACCTGGATGTTGTGTCGATTTCAATTGCATCGTGTGCCTTAATCAGTGGGGCAGTTTCGCGTTTAGAATCAATTTCGTCCCGTGCTTGAATTTCCATTTTGATGTTTTCTAAATCTGAAGAAAATCCTTTTTGGATATTCTCTTCATGTCGCCGTCTAGCTCTTTCCTCCACAGAGGCGATGAGAAAAATTTTAACTTGTGCATTCGGGAGTACGTGCGTTCCGATATCTCTGCCGTCCATGACGACTCCTTTTTCAGCAGCCATTGCCTGTTGACGTACAACCATTTCTTTTCGAATATTGGGTTGCTTGGCTACAATAGAAACATGGTTGGTAACTTCTTGGGAGCGGATTTTGTCGGTTACATCCTCCCCATCCAGCAATACACGTTGCCCGTCGCTTGATTGCACCAGTTCAATGGAAGTTTCTGTTAGTAATAGGGCCAGCGCCTGCTCATCTTCCAATTGTAGCTTATTTTGCAATGCTTTTAATGTAATTGCTCTATACATTGCACCGGTATCAACATAAATATAAGCCAATTTTTTTGCAACGTTTTTTGCGACGGTACTTTTGCCAGCCGCAGCTGGGCCATCGATAGCAATTTGAATTTTTTTATTCACGATTCGTGCTTCATCCCTCTCTAAATCATTTATCCTTTAAAATATCTGTAAAGAACAAAGGCGCAAGCGCCCTTACAGGCTAAAACCGCGACGGCATGGGACTAAGATTACTCGTCCCACCGAAGAGCTTTTGTCGCAACGCCTGTACTAGCACGTCCTGTGCGTCGTGGAGTTTGGGGCTACGGTTACTCGCCCCACCCAAAACCCTTGGGACTGCGATTACTCGTCCCATCAAAAACTCTGCTAGTTGCTGGGCGCTGGAGCCGGACATGGCTGTCACCCTAAAGTGACGTTCATACGGCCTGAATTTTATACTTTCTCATAACAAAATATAAACTTTGGCACTTGCTAAGATTGCTGAACACTTATTAAATATAACATAACACAATGAATATTGTACGCAAAAATGAGCCTTGGCACGGTTGCCTACATTAACTCCTTCCTTCTTTCTTCACGCTGCTTTTCAAAACAATAGCGAATAATCGTTTGTTCTTCCTTTTTGGTTAAATTCTTAAAAGCAACTGAAGCAGTGCGAATACCACCTTTTGTCCCATCGGCGACCCTGACAATGTCTCCCTGTAATTTTAAATGTACAATATTTCCATCCGTATACGGAAGCGACATCCAAATGGTTACCGGACCGTGGTGTACATCAATATTTCTTGGAATAATAAAAGCGATGCCACCACCGCTGAAATCGGCTGTTACCGTTGTAAACGGCAAAAATGAACCATCCTCACTATGTACTGCAACATCCACAACAATTTCAAGACGGGCAAATTTTCGTCGCTGAATGCGATTTAGTTTATCATCTTCGGGGATAGCAATCATTATTCCCGGGATGGGCT
This sequence comes from Tigheibacillus jepli, assembly GCF_030732005.1. Lineage (GTDB taxonomy): Bacteria > Bacillota > Bacilli > Bacillales > Amphibacillaceae > Tigheibacillus > Tigheibacillus jepli. The sequence continues at coordinate 103,532 of NZ_JAROCA010000001.1, forward strand.
TCGTGCGTTTTTTAATAATTTCGGTATGGAACTGGTAAATTTCTTCGTTTTTATCGATAAATGATACTGAAAATCGCGTACCAAGCGGGAAAATTTTTGTTTTACCATTGCTTTGTTGAATTGGATAAGCAAGATAAATACAGTTTTCAAAAACATCGATTACTTTGCTCTTATACTTGATTGTATTACGGCTATTTTTCTGTCTTTGCTCCAAATCCATAAATTGCCCAATTTCAATATTCACAATCAAAACCGTCCCCCATTATTATTTGTACCTTTATTATTGCAAAAACAGGCAAAAAGGGAAAGAAAAAAATCTTTCCCTTACGTACCGTTTTTATGATAAAGTAGTTCAATCAGTGGGGTTTCTTCTTCCCCACTGATTGAACCAATCGGGCCTTTACGGGCAGTTGCCCCACCTTAGTTTCTTTTTCTTTCCAAACTTTGAAGTGGGGGTCTTACAGCCCGTTACTCTACGATAAATTTGCCGCATAATTTTCTTCGTTTGCACTCAAATTTTCCACTTTTTCTTCTCTGCCATCCATCGCATTGATATAGATTCGATAGGTGACGTTATTCATCGTACCAAGGAACTCGTAGGTCAGCACTTCTTCACCCAAGTCATTATCGATCACTGCCAGTGATTGTTCTTGGATATCTACCCCGCGATTCACTTTTTCCTTTGCCTCTTCTTTCGACAATTTCGGCTCAGGCAGATCACGCTGTGTATGATTCATATAATACTCCTGTGCTGTCAATCCGGTAATATCACCGTTATCCAAAGCGACCTTGACATTGACTGTGTCGGGGTAAATCTTCACGCCATCTTGTTCATACAAAAATGAATAAACCCCTGTATGGTCGTATTCCTGGCTTTGGAATAGCTGCATATTGTCAAATCCGGTATTTTTCAGGAAAGCAAGCGCTTTATTACCGCCATCGTGAAGACTTAGTTTTTTTTCAGAAATTGGTCTGCTTACAATCAACGAAACCGGGTGGCCACCTTTTTTTGATATTTCCAGAAAGCCCCTTTTATCTCCCTTTTGATAGGATAACGAATATATAGGCAACGTAGCTCCTTTGCCGCTCTTGGTTACAGTAATGGCATCAGGCGCTATGTCGAACAATTTACTACCACTTTGCAATGCCTTTTTCTGAGATACGTTACCGCCGCTTAGGTTTTTGAATGAATGGTCTTTTTTCGTGTTCTCCATTAATGGTGAGCCATTATCTTCATTCGCATAACTGTTTACCTTTTTCTCAACCGTTTTTAATCCATCGATAATGGCATTATCCGCTTGTTCATCTTGTGTTGCCAAAGCGAGCTGTACATCCATCCAGCGCAAATTATGATCTAATATTGCATGTTGCACGTCGCGTAGTTCATTTGTGATTTCACCGGATTGCTTATAAAGTTTCTGTAAAGTTTTCGTTTCCCCATCATTTAATGGTTCCTTGTTTAAATCCCGTACAGCTGTTTTGTACGTGAAGTTGCCTACATTTGCCAAAAACCCCTCGGTTTTATTGAATGGCATGAGCGAAAGTGGCAGCTGCCCCACATTTGACAAGGCTTCAGAGGACAACCGCCAAATGTCTGTCATTTGTGGTGACAAACTTGAATCATCGTTCATTGCCAAGGCTGTGCCGATTTTATCATGGAGCTTATCCATCCGGTAAGACAATTCATGGAATGACCGCTGGTACGTATTTTCTGCCTGTAACAAGACAGCATTTTTTTCCTGGTGTTCTTTATACCCCCAAAACGCTGTTCCTGCCAAGGCAACTGCCAAAACGCCAATTAATACAGAACGAATCATTTTTTTCCATCCTTTCTAGCTGCAAAAAATATGTTTACCGATTCTTTTGATTTGCGGTCTGCTCCAAATCCAGCTGGAAGTAGCGGTTTCCGGATTGAAATAATACAGTGCATTTCCGGATGGATCCCAACCATTAATGGCATCTAGTACCGCCTTTTTTGAGGTTTCGTTAGGAGTCAGCCAGATTTGTCCGTCAGAAACTGCAGTGAATGCACCCGGCTGGAAAATCACCCCTGATACGGTGTTTGGAAATACGGGACTTTCAACCCTATTTAAAATAACTGCAGCTACCGCAACTTGCCCCTCATAAGGCTCTCCTCTCGATTCGCCGTGGACGGCATTTGCAATAAGCTTTATATCATTTTGCGAATAGCCCGGTGGCACGTTGGAAACAGTTGGTGCAGCAGGTTTTGATTTTGGCTGGGTGTTTCCGTCGCCCCCGTAATATCGAAAATTCTTTTGCTTGTACATTTGGCTTTTGACGTAATTCTTGTCATATTTACTTGCTTTGACAAGTTTTTGTTTTACATTGCTGCCGGCCAGTCCGTCTACTTTCATTCCAAATTCATTTTGGAAATTTCTAAGTGCCCAGTATGTACCCCAGCCGAATACGCCATCGATTTTCCCACGATAGAATCCTAAATATTGCAGTCTTGCTTGTAATTCAATGACATCATCACCGATTGCCCCTTGCTGAATGACTCGGTCGCTAAAAGCGTAAGTCTTATGGGCGGAAAGTCCAACTGCTTGAAGTCCCAACAAGAGACAGCTTATAATAATCGGTAGTACACACCGTTTTCCAAGTGACATGTTTTTAGTCCTCCTGCATGATTGATTATCTTTTAACCTATTTTTTGATATGCGCAGTAATTTATGCATTCGGATATGGGGGAATAAAATAGCTATAAAAAAAAGCCAATGTCCTCTTAGAACAAAGGCCTGTTATGAAACTTATCACTTTCATATTACGTCAACGTTTTTGGATGCGGCATGCTTTACGCGCTTCAGGCATACAATCCAAAGAATGATCATGAAAGGTATGAGCGGTAAAAACAAGTTGCTGCTTACCGTACCGATGATGTAATTGTATACACCATGCAATAAAAACGGAAACAGAAACGCAAAAAAAATATTCCAGTTGCGGTTTTTTCGATACATTTTTGCCTTTCCAAAGTAATATCCCATGAGAACGCCAAATAATGCATGCAAGGAAACGGGAAATAGCGCTCTTGAAAAGGCATAGTGGATTCCATGAACAAATAGATAGAGGATATTTTCAATAGTTGCAAAGCCAAGGCTGATGGCAACGGCGTATACAATTCCATCATAATGGGCATCAAATTCGGTATGATGGTAAATAACATAAATAAAAATAAACCATTTGAAAAATTCTTCCGAAAAAGCTGCAACAAAAAAAGATTTTACAAACATGGAAATATGTATTTCTGTTTGAAATCCATATTGAATGAACATGATTGGAAAAACGAGTAATGCCCCCATAAAAAACGTTTTTAAAATGAGGGCAAACGGCTCCGTATACTTATCTTTTAAATAAAAAAAAGACATCAAAGCAAACGCAGGTGCAATGCCTGCTGTCAGAATGGCAAACATATGTAATGCCTCTTTTCCTGTTAAAAAAAGTATAAAAATCAGGCTGTATGAACGTCACTTTTGGGTGACAGCCACGTCCGGCTCCAGCGCCCAGCAACTAGCAGAGTTTTTGATGGGACGAGTAACCGCAGTCCCAAATGGTTTTCGATGGGACGAGTAATCGCAGCCCCAAACTTCACACTTCTCTCCTCGAAAAAGAAGTACACTTTTTCTTCGTGCGATGTTAATTCGAGGGAGATTATTCTGGCACTACGATAAGTCAACATCGGTTCGTACCAGTTAAAGGAAGGCCGACTAGAAACGGGCTTGTCGCCCAACGTCGGCATACCCCTGTTGCAGGGGCATGTTTCCTTTATCTCATTCCGAAGTGCTCCAGTTTGTACGTTGCAAAACGGGCGCTTGCGCCTTTGTTCAAGGTTATGTAAATATCGTAACATGTAACATTCTGATTGAAAATACAAATATCATTTCTTAATGAAGGTGATTACATGAAAAAAATATTGATTGTACATACGGGTGGGACCATTTCCATGGTGGAGGACAAACGCACCGGAAGTGTCCATCCGACAGACAGACACCCGTTATCAGGTATTTCAGAACTGTTTGATGGCATTGCTGATGTGGACGAAAATATTATTTTTTCGTTCCCGTCACCGCAAATAACATTGCAGCACATGCTAAAACTGGCTAATTTTATCAAGGACAACATTTCCAAATATGATGGGTTTGTTATCACGCATGGTACAGACACCCTGGAAGAAACGGCGTATTTTCTGGATTTGGTTCTTCATATAAAAAAGCCGGTTATCATCACCGGAGCAATGCGCTCCAGCAATGAGATCGGTTCTGATGCCTTATACAATTTAATTGCTTCTGTCCGGACGGCAATGTGTGAAAAAGCGACAAATCAGGGCGTCCTAGTAGTGATGAATGATGAAATTCATACCGCAGCTAACGTGACCAAAACTTCAACAAGCAACATCGCTACTTTTCAAAGTCCGCAATTCGGTCCCATTGGTATTATTACAAAGGATTCCGTTTTATTTCACCACCAGATTCTTCCTAAAAGAGTGTTTGACATACAGCAGTTAACGAAAAAAGTTCATTTGCTGAAAGCTTTCGCCGGTATGGATCACGAACTAATAGACGCAGTACATGCTTTAAAACCCGATGGATTGGTAATTGAAGGGTTGGGACAGGGAAACCTGCCGAAAAATACAATTTCAGCTCTTAAAAAAATGATGGACGATAATATTGCCCTCGTACTGGTTTCCAGATGCTATCAGGGGATTGTTCAACCAACGTATGGTTATGAAGGTGGCGGAAAACAGCTAAAAGAAATGGGCGTTATTTTTACAAACGGTTTGACTGGACCAAAAGCAAGAATAAAATTGATGATTGCACTGGAATACACGGATAAAATTGAACAAGTACGTCAATATTTTGAAGAAGAAATGTAAGGACAGGGGGCCGGTTTAGCATCGACAAACTAGGAAACTTTGGGGCTGCGAAGACGCTTCCCACGAAAACCATTTGCGTTAGAGCAGAGACTCCCGATTTTTATCGTAAAAGGATAGCTTGGAGGCTATCCTTTTACGATATTCTTCGCAATCAAATCACCATGAAAACGGCCATTTTCAATAAAAATTTCATTGTTGTTATACCCCGCAGCTATAACACCTGCAACATATATTCCAGGAATATTTGTCTCCATCGTTTCTTCATTGTAGGTCGGTTTTCCATTGGCAGGGTTGATCTCTATACCGGCATCCTTTAGAAAAGCAATGTCCGGACGGTATCCTGTCATCGCAAATACAAAGTCACACGGTACTTTCTTTTCCTCACCATGTACCTCGTAGTGGACGAAATTTTGTGTGATCTTACGGACGTGGGCATTGAATTCCATTTTAACAATATTTTTTCTCACTAACGAATCAAAGTCAGGTAAAATCCACGGCTTAATACTTTTTGAATACATTTCCCCACGATATAAGACGGTTATGTTGGCTCCAGCTTTATGCAATTCCAATGCAGCATCAACTGCAGAGTTTTTACCTCCAATAATAACGACATTTTTATCAAAATAAGGATGCCCTTCTTTAAAATAATGCATCACTGAAGGAAGTTCTTCCCCTTCAATTCCCATGTAATTAGGCTGATCATAATAACCGGTGGCAATAATTACGTTTTTGGCAATGTATTCTGCTTTGTCTATTCCGTGTTTGACTGTAAAAATGCGGAAGTAATTCGCATGTTTTTCAATTTTAGTAACTTTCTCAAAGGAATTAATCCGCAGATTTTTGCGTTTTGCTACCGTACGATAATATGTCAACGCCTGAATTCTTACGGGCTTTTGCTTTTCAGTAATAAAAGGCATTTCACCTATTTCCAGCTTGTCGCTCGAACTGAAAAATGTTTGGTGTGTCGGGAAATGATAGATCGTATTAACAACATTTTCTTTTTCAATTATTAATGGGTTTAGGCCATTATCTTTGCAGGCAATCGCACAGGCCAAGCCGCATGGACCGCCACCAACAATGATGACTTCTTCTGTCTGCATATAGTGCACTTCCTTTTTAATATTAAATAACAAATGGAAAACTCCTATCCAATTATACTTGATAAGAGTTTTCCAGTCATTTACTTCGTATTCTCAATTGGCTTGGCTTTTGTTTATAGTAAAAGAAAGTATAAAAATGGACTGTATTAATGTCATTTGCTATGACAGCCACGTTTGGCTCCAGCGCCCAGCAACTAGCAGGGCTTTTTGATGGGGCGAGTAACCGCAGGCCCAGGACGTCGCGCTTTTGCCTGTAAGGGCGCTTGCGCCTTTGTTCGCCTTGTTTATGTCTAAATCCAGCCACGGAAACGTGAAGCTTCGGCCATTTTTCTTACGCCGACCATATACGCTGCCAAACGCATATCCACACGCCGTGTTTCAGCCGTATTGTAAATGTTATTAAAGGCCTTGATGATGTTTTCATGCAACTTTTCATCAATTTCATCTTCGGTCCAGTAATACCCTTGGTTGTTTTGCACCCATTCAAAATAGGAAACGGTTACTCCGCCGGCTGAAGCAAGCACATCGGGAACAAGCAACTTGCCTCTTTCCGTTAAAATTTTTGTTGCCGCCATCGTTGTTGGACCGTTTGCGGCTTCCACAATGATATCGGCTTTAATATTATGTGCGTTTTCTTCCGTTATTTGATTTTCAACAGCCGCTGGTACCAAAATATCACAGTCAAGTTCCAGCAGATCTTTATTGGAAATTGTATTGTCAAACAATTTTGTTACCGTTCCAAAACTATCACGTCGATCCAGCAAATAATCTATATCCAATCCATCGGGATCGTGTAGTGCACCGTACGCATCAGAGATTCCGACTACTTTTGCACCTGCATCATGCAAGAATTTCGATAAATAGCTGCCCGCATTACCAAAACCTTGAACCACAACACGAGCACCTTTTACATCAAGCCCCCGTTTCTTGGCTGCTTCATTAATAACAATTGTAACTCCCTTTGCGGTAGCAGATTCCCTGCCGTGTGAGCCACCAAGAACAATCGGTTTACCAGTGATGAAACCAGGACTGTTAAATTCGTCGATTCGGCTATATTCATCCATCATCCATGCCATAATCTGGGAATTGGTGAAAACATCCGGTGCAGGAATATCCTTGTTTGGACCAACAATTTGACTTATTGCCCGAACATAACCGCGGCTTAGGCCTTCTAATTCGCGAAATGACATTTCCCTTGGATCGCAAATGATACCGCCTTTACCCCCGCCATATGGAAGGTCGACAATACCGGCTTTCAAACTCATCCAAATAGACAGCGCTTTTACTTCGTCCTCTGTTACATCCGGATGAAAGCGCACGCCGCCTTTTGTAGGTCCTACTGCATCATTATGCTGGGCACGATATCCTGTAAATATTTTGGTCGTACCATCATCCATTCGAACCGGAATTCTCACTGTCATCATACGGATAGGCTCTTTCAATAGCTCATATACTTCATCAGGGTAACCCAATTTTTCCAACGCGTTCTTCACGACTATTCGTGTTGACTCTAACACGTCTGTTTCCTTGTTTTTTTCTTGGGTAGAATCTGCTACATGATCGGCTACCATGAATTTACCTCCTAGAAAATATCCTTATATATTATTTAATAATGCATTACTCAGTGATTAGTATACACCTTCACTATAAATATGCAATAAAATCCGGCCAAATTTCCCTTTTGTTTTGAAAACGGTTGCTGACGCCTATTCCAAACTGCTTGAAGACAAAATCGGATCAGCCGAAAATAGTTGTCAATTGCCTTACAGCATGCCTGTTCATAATGCTTTTGCCATATTCGTTTAAACGGTGACTCGTCAAAATGCTTGGAGTGGAAAATTCGGACATAACAGCGATAACATCCTCGATCTTTTGACCGTGGAGTTCATCTTTTTCCAGAAGCATATAATACCTATCATTCATATGGTACACACTTCCACCGTCAATGTTTAAGGCTGCCAGACAATGGGCGACTTGAATCACATCCTCGAAATCAACAAATGAAAACATCAGTTCATTGCTTTCATCGAGTGTTACCTTCATTTCAATGAAATCGTCTTCCCAGTCCGCATCTTCCATTTTCTGCGTTACAATAATATGCATTCCTTGCGCCTGCATGAGATAAACTTGAACAAGCAGACTTCCAGAAAGTTCAAAGCCTAATTCAGTGCTAGCTTCGTACATCATATCACTGAACAGGCTTCGTACATCTCTTGCATCATACCACAAATCCTCTTTCGTAAATCCTCGTTCTATTAAATCATCAAAGGTAAGGAACATTGTAAATTGATTACTGGATACTCGTTCAATTCGCATGGAAAAACCCTCCCTTGACAAGTTTCATTAACTGTCTTTAGTTTTAGTATATGCAATTTCTATAATTGTTGAACGGTATAATTTTTTATAAAGAGTAAGGTCACGCGATACTAATTGACAACCATCATATCATAAAATGATGCATAAAGTGAAACCAACAATCCTCCCCCATTGATTTGTTGGTTGATCGAATCGACAATCTGTATTATCCATCCCTTCCATGTAGTGTAACCTGGGAAACAATGTAAAAAAGCAACCTAACCCCTATGAACAATCAACACGCATAAAAATAATGTAAGCTACATTTCAAGAAAGGACAAGTGATTACGCGGTTGCCCCCATTTAAGCAATGTGAATGAAGGTTCCTTTCAAGTTCTAACTCCCCAAAAAATTCATAGGTATAAAATGAGTTGAAAAAATCTATATATAATATGGCTGAATGTAATATATATTGGTTGAAGATTACAAAGAGGATAGGTGATTATATGGATGAAAAGTCTTCAAGGAACCAAAAGCATGCCGGTGAAAATTTGAAGCAAAAGCAGCTGGATCAATACCGTGTAAATGATGCCGGAAAACCAATGACGACACAGGAAGGAAAAAAAAGATCACAAGACCAGGACCAGTTAAAAGCAGGTATACGCGGTCCCTCCTTGCGTCAGGATTATGAGTTTTTTGAAAAAATGTCACATTTTGTCCAAGAAGAGATACCGGAAAGAGTCGTTCATGCAAGAGGTTATAGTGCCCATGGAGAATTTGAATGTTATCAGTCCATGAGTCATGTGACAAAAGCATGCTTCTTACAGGAAGCAGGAAAAAAGACGCCATTAACAATCCGTTTTTCAACTGTACAAGGTGCTAAAGGGTCCTATGATACGGCAAGGGACTTGCGTTGTCAGGGTGTTAAGCTTTATACAGAAGAAGGAAATGTCGATTTGACAACGATTGCCATGCCTGTATTAGTTAATCAAGACGCGATGAAGTTTCCGGATGTGATGCATGCGTACCAAGCGAAGCAAGCTGATGATATACCAACAGCTTCGGGAGCACACGATCGTTTTTGGGATTATGTGGCCAATAACCAAGAAGCGCTCCATATGGTACTGTGGATCATGTCTGATCGTGGCATTTTAAGAAGCTATCGCATGATGGAATCATGGTCCATTAATACGTACCTGTTCGTCAATGAAAATGAAGAAGCAACTTTTATGCGGTATGTTTGGAAGCCTGTACTCGGTGCCCACTCCCTTTTACAAGATGAGGCACTGAAAATCGGTGGGCTCGACCCGGATTTTCACCGGCGGGATCTCAGGGAGGCAATTGATAATGGTGCTTATCCGGAATATGAATTGGGCGTTCAGCTGATTCCGATGGAAGATGAATTCAAATACGATTTCGATGTGCTGGATCCTTCAAAATTTTGGCCAGAAGAACTTATACCTGTTCAGCGTATCGGCAAAATGACATTAAACAGAAATATTGATAATTATTTTACTGAGTCTGAACAAGTCGCATTTAATCCTGCAAATGTCGTTCCTGGGATTGATTTTTCCAACGATCCCGTTCTACAGGGGAGACTAATGGCATACAGAGCGACGCAACAACATCGACTTGGCAGTACCAATTACGTTGAATTGCCAATTAACAAGCCAATTTGCCCGTATCATAATAACCAGCGACGAGGCGCAATGAGACACCGAATCGATGTTAATAAGGTAAACTATCATCAAAATTCGCTGGCAAACAACACGCCATATACGGTTCCCCCGGAAGAAGGCGGCTATAAAGATTATCCTGAGAAAGTAGATGGCTACAAAATCAGAGCCAGAAGCGATTCGTTCAAGGACTACTTTTCACAACCACGAATCTTCTGGAACAGTTTAACGCCTGTAGAAAAGCAGCACACCATTGGGGGTTTAAGTTATCAGGTTGGAAGTGTAAAAAGCGAATCTGTTCGACAGCAGGTTGTAGATGTACTTGTCAATGTTGACAAAGAGATGGCATGTATCGTTGCTGACAATGTTGGCGTCGACAGACCCAGTGGCGATAATGTGCCTGTTTCAACAAGTTACCCTTCCCTGAGCCAGGAAAGTACGCCTAAATATGCATACACGCAAAAGGTAGGTGTGCTGATTGGCGATGGTTTTAATGACAGAGAAGTCACAAGTGTGCTCAAATATTTAAAGCAAAATGGGGTATTTATAGATATAGTAAGTGAAACACTCGGTGCGGTTACAGGAGCGGATGGCACACAAATCAAACCCAATAAGACATTTATGACAACCAGTCCGTATCTGCTTGATGCCCTTTATGTTGTTGGCGGAAATGCCAAAAATGAAGCAAAATTCCAGCAGGACGTCACCTCTTTTGTGCGTGTTGCGTATACACATTATAAACCAATTGGGGTAGCGACATCCGGTCAACCTTATATTCAAACATCCCAACGTAATAACTTGGCAGGCGTCGTGTTTGCGGCAAATAACCCGAGTTTCGGGAAAGACTTTGTCAATGCGATCGCCAAGCATCGATTTTGGAATAGAACATAAACGCACGTCATTTTCTCGGGGAAATAGCAATCATATTTCCCTTTTTTGTTCTTTTATTTCTATGCTTAGGAGGGAGAAATCGAATGAATGATGATGCAAAATTTATAAGTCAAAGTTTGAAAATGCAGGGCTTTGCTGTTTATAAGGATGATATTCCTTATATTCGCAGCATCCTGCATACAATCCATCAGACACAAATTGCACTAAGATCGTTTCCAAACCTTTATGAAACGTTTCCTATCACAATTGTCGATAAGAGGTTGCTACAATGACAGAATTGGCCTTCATGACAGCAACGGACCTCGCCCTCTTGATCAAATCCAAGCAATTATCCCCTGTTGAATTAACCCAACATATATTAAACCGTATAGACCACTTTGATCCGACCATTAAAGCATATATCACTCCCCTTCATGAACTTGCTCTTTATCAAGCCAAAGAGGCAGAAGCTAGCATCATGCAGGGATATTATAAGGGGCCTTTGCACGGTATACCAATCGGTATCAAGGACAATTATTGCACCAAAGGCATACGAACAACGGATGGATCAAAACTGTTTGCTAATTTTATTCCGCATCAAAATGCTCCAGTAGTAGAAAAATTGTTGACACATGGTTGCATCATACTGGGAAAAACGAACATGCATGAACTGGCGGCCGGCTCAACCGGTACCAATCCCTTTTTTGGTACGACACGAAATCCATGGAACGTTGATTATATGCCCGGTGGTTCAAGTGGTGGCAGCAGTGCGGCCTTGGCAGCCGGGCTGGCAATACTAGCAACTGGCACAGATACGTTTGGCTCCATCCGTCTGCCCGCTGCTATGTGTGGGATATATGGGCTAAAACCTACGCATGGTCTCATAAGCACACAAGGTATCTTCCCTTCAGCCTGGTCATTGGATCATGCCGGACCAATGGCACGATCAGTTTCAGATCTGGCCTTGATGCTTTCATACATGGCAGGTTATGATGCAAATAATCCTCCAAGCATTCGAGCACACATCCCCAATTACTCGAAGAACCTTCATAAAAGTATAAAAGGCATAAGAATAGGCATCCCTACCTACTACCTTGAGGGGTTGGACCCGGATGTCGAAAAACTGTTTAAAAATGCAATAGCTATACTCCAAAATTTGGGAGCAAATATAAAAGAGATTGCTATTCCTGAATTATCGATGACAACGTTCGCGGGGTATGTGACTGTGACGGGAGAAGCATCTGCCTTTCATGACGACTGGTTGCGGACGTATCCAGAAGATTATTCCCAGGATATCAGAACGTTTTTTCTATCCGGTACATTGACGAATACGACGCAATACATCAGATCCCAGCAGGCGCGAAGAAGGATGGCAAAAGCATTTCACAAAGCCTTTCACGAGGTTGACATGATGCTTGGACCGACGATACCTATCACGACCCCCTCCTTCAGTGACCATTGGGTCGAGCAAAATTTAGAAGTAGTAAGACGTTGTTTGCCATTCACCGTTCCCGCCAATTTAACGGGTGTACCAAGCTTATCGGTACCAATGGGACTGTGTACAAATGGACTCCCCGTTGGCATGCAATTCATTGGGAAATATTTTTGTGAGAAACAATTGTTGCAGATTGCAAACACGTGGGAAAGTGTTCAACCATTGTCTATCAGTATAAATAAGTAACGAGGAAGTTCTTCGGCTCCAATGACGGGCTTTTCTTAGTGCTTCTATTTGACTTTGATAAGCTGCTTCTTGAACAAGCGTGAAGCCCAATTCGAATTACGTTTTAAAAATCGACAATACGTCCATGATGCCGCCATCCTGTAAAACAACAACACCCAGAATGAGTACAACAAGCAGCAGTATGACGATAAGCAGCCGAAGAAGCGAGTGATTGATTTTAAAATGGAAGCCAAGACCATCTTTTTTATGGACTTCACTTCTTGGTGGTAAATTTAATATATCTATGTCCCTCGGTTCCTGGTTTTGCGTCGAGTGCTGCGTTTTAGTATCGTTATTTGCCGGCTGATTTTTTTCGTTTGCATCCTTCGTTTTATGCTCGCTAGTTTGTTGTAAATTCAAAATGAAGCACCCCGCTTTTTGAAAGTTAAGGAAGACGTTAATATTGGAAGATATCATTTAAAATGACAGCTCCATCCGGATCCAACGCACAATCGTCTACGCCGCATTTATACTGGCAGCGACTCAATCCAAGCAAACAAATAGACTCCTAATGATGGTATAAAGGTACATTTAATTGAAATGATGATATTTTTAAATCGCTTCACGCTATCTGGCAATTCATTATTTAACCCAATTTCTTTCAACAAGCAAAAGCTGCCGCAGTTTTTGTTCCCATTGTAACTCTTTATCGCGCACCTCATGTTTTTTAGGTAAATTTAAATCTGTCAATGAAAACCCGCATCGGTCGCAACATGGATCTACATATGTGTAATTGGATTGAAAATGTTTATATAGATTTTTCCGACGACAGGTCTTGCTGTGGATAATGGATAACATTTCTTGAACGCCGCGTTTTTTTTGGTCACGACGGTATTTTGCATACCTTTTGATCGCCAGTGCGGCGTTTTCCCTATTCATTTGCATGTTTATGTTACCTTCTTCCATCATACCATGCTTTTCCAATTGATTCTGCATAAAATGCCACTGGGATTCGCTTAGATCAAGCAAGTGGATAAAGTTTTCCCGCGAAAAAGACTGTCCCTGCATTTGCCAATTTTGCAGCAAGCATATTGCTTGTTCAATCACTTGATCGGCAGGTATTTCCGTTTCTGCCAACTGATACAGTAATTGTTCATCGTGCTGGGCATATAGCAAAACACACAGACTTGATTGTCCATCCCTTCCAGCTCGTCCTGCTTCCTGGATATAGGATTTGATATCTGAAGGTAAATGGTAATGAATGATCAAACGAATATCTGACTTGTCAATTCCCATGCCAAACGCGCTTGTACAACAAACTACATCCAATTGTCGATGCATGAACTGCTGCTGAATGGAAATCCGATCAATTTGCTCCAAGCCACCATGATAGGCAGCCGTTCTTTTGCCAGTCCGAAGTGAAATGTCATGAGCGATTGATTCTGCCAGCTGGCGGCTGGAAAAATATACGAGTGTCGGACCATCAATTGCGTGTAGCAATTCAATGATGCGTTGCAGTTTGTCTGCTTGCGTATCCACCTCTTCCATCTTAAACACCAAGTTTGGTTTATCGATTGGATAAAGATGTTTTACCATAGTCGGGCGTCTCAACACTTGCATAATGTCAGCCTGCACCTCCTCAGTTGCGGTAGCACTAAGTGCAAGTACAGGTGGATTGCCGATTTTCTGGATCGTTTCGCCAAGCCGCATGTAATCCGGTCTGAACTCATACCCCCATTGCGAAATGCAGTGGGCTTCATCAATAACGAATAAACTGATATCAAGTTTGGATAACTTATCGATAAAAGATGACTGCTGGAGCATTTCAGGGGATACGTATATTAATTTGTAATATGGCAGCTGTTGGTAAACACGCTGTTTCTGCTTGTAGTTCAAAAAACTGTTGATAGCTACAACTCTCTTGAAATGATTTGCCTTTAGTTTTTTTACTTGGTCGATCATTAATGCAATCAATGGGGAGACAACGATTGTAATACCACGCAATAACATGGCCGGCAACTGATAACATATCGATTTTCCCGATCCTGTCGGTAAAACACCGAGCACATCTTTACCTTGCAAAACGTCGTGTATGATCTCTTTTTGTCCCTTCCTGAAAGAAGGAATATGGAAATAATCATAGAGCTTTTTCTCAAGATCTTGGGTTATCACCATTCTATTACCCCCCGCTTATACAGTTTCATATTTCGCCAAAACGAGACGAATCTGAAAGTAACTGATATCGTCGCCAATTTTATCTTTGATGGTTTTTAATTTTAAAGGGCTGGTTTGGGCAATTGCTTGTTGGATGAGTTGTTGATCATGTTGCTTGACGAATTGATCAATCGGAAATGTTGGATCAGAGAGACAAATTTCAACAATATGATCATAAATCGTGTTGATTTTCAACTTGCGAATACGGGCGATTTCTTTTAAATCATACCCTTGATTGTATAATTGATATGTATAATTTGCTGTGTTTGTCAACGTCGTGTGTTGTTTTTCAGGATGCTTTAGCAACAACGGCAGTACCTTAAAATCTTCTTGACGAAAATGCAATTGATGGATGATGAAATGTGTGATAGCAGTCAAAAGGACCTTTACATCGTGATACGTCAAACCATATTTTTCAGCCAGCTGTGGTATGCTCTGTCCGTAAGATTGATAACCCGTCAACCTGTCCACAAACATTGCGGCAAATTCATCCGGCAGTTTTTTTAAAGGCAATAGTAAATCATTATGGATTTGTGCAAGGACCTGACTTTGCCTGTTTTTGGTCTGCAGGTAAAAATTTCTAACCCAATTAGCGGTTGCTTCATCATCTACCACAGGGATAAAAGACATATATCCCATACAGCTATTCGTCAGTGTTTGGATTAATAGCAATAGGCGCAATGAAAAAATCCGTTCCTTCCTATCATAATCAATCCCATGTAATAAACGAATAAAGTCACGATGCTGCCAAGATTGATACCATTGCCTACCTTGTTCTGTAATCTGAATCACTTTCATATCTGATAATGTGTTTTTTACGAAACCATCAGCTTCCATTTGATGAAGCTGCTGATAAAATGCTTGCATATTTAACGACTTGTATATTCCGTACATCTCACCTACTTGAAACAGCTTGGCATCTTGAAGTGTCTGAATGGATTTTTTTCCTTGCAACAAATGGTAAACTGCTGCATAGCTTCTTGCATGTTGCATGTGCATGCATACATGCAGCACAGCATATTGGAAATACACCTTTTTCACACCTCCAATCCTATCAAAGGGTTATGATCATTGCATCTTTCTATCAACCGTCTTACAATCTATTATATAACCTGCAAGTAAAACTTACATCCCTTCTGTAGAAATTTGCTGTAATTTGGAGGAAAAACATGGGATTCAAATATACAATTGTAGATAAAGATACATGTATCGCCTGCGGTGCATGTGGGTTAAGTGCACCGGACGTATTTACGTATGATGAAGAAGGTTTGGCACATGTACTATTGGATGATAATCAGGGAATAGCCGAACTTGCTGAAGATTTGCTTGATGATGTATTTGATGCCTACGAGGGTTGCCCGAGTGCGTCCATCCATATTTCAGAAACGCCGTTTGACGGAAATCCCGAGAAAGCATAAACGCACCGCACCAATGACGGGAATTAGATATCACTCCTTGTTCATATTGGTGTCTTGAATGGGAAAGCGGTGTTTTGCATATTTTTTCGTGAAGCGCTGGAGAATCGGATACAACAAAAGGATAAACACGGCATTACCAATGGCATGATACGTATCATAGGGCAATCCCGCCAAATAATAAGCCAGAAAAAATTGCCCGGTAATCTGGTAACTTGTCAATGAAATTACAAATCCATAGAAATAACCGCAAAAGATTCCAAACAGCATCATAATAATCAATGGTATTTTTCGAGGATATTTTCCAATCCAGCCACTTATTAGGCCAATCAATGACCACGCAAATATTTGCCAAATGGTCCAGATCCCAACACCAAGCAGCATGTTCGATAAAAATGCAATTAAAAATGCCAAAATAACAGCTGACAATGGTCCTAGCATTAGACCACAGACAATAATCAAAGCGCTAGCTGGCTGGACGTTCGGAACATATACCAATACCAAACGGCCAGCAACACCCAGCGCCGCGAAAATTGCAAGTAAAGTTAGTTTATAAACATTCATGAGGCTCACTCCCAGGATTGAAAATCAAAGACAACGTCATCTCCCGGCTTTAGCTTATATTCATCCGCCCCCACTGATGCCATTTTACCATTAACGGTATAAATCCAGCCTTTCTTTTCACCGTTTTCGGGTGCAATTTCCTCGATACTTGTAATAAAGCCATCTTCTTCTTTTACATCAAAGTTCTTTTTCAGAACGCGCATCAATTTGTCATCTTCTTTTATGGCTACTTCTTTCTTTGCTATGATTGTTTTGCCTTTATCCCGACTAATCGTAATCGTTACCGCTTGCGTTTCAGTTGCATGCTCAGAACTTTCGGACTGACTTTTTGTTGCTTCATCACCCGGGGGGAGGGTTGAACATGCACCAAGCAAAAAAATGAATAAAATGCACGGGTAAAGAAATAGCAGCGTTTTTTTCATTTTCTGCCTCCTTAGCACCAACATCGTTTTTGCCGCCTTGACAACTTCATTTAGTTATCCGGAATTTCAAAATAAAAGGTCGTTCCTTCATCCAGTTTGCTTTTGACTGTAATCATTCCCCGATGTGCATCAATGATATTTTTGGCAATGGATAGACCTAAGCCGGTTCCTTTTTTCTTTCCATCTCGTTTGCGGGATTTGTCCGCTTTGTAAAAGCGCTCAAACACAAATGCCAGGTCTTCTTGCGGAATTCCGCTTCCGCTGTCTTTTACAGATGCTCGGAATTTATTGCCATGATTATCAATTTTCACCTTTACATATCCGCCTTTGTCCGTATGGCGAATGGCATTATCAATTAAGTTCGTAAAAACTTGTTCGATGCGATCTGGATCGAATCGGGAATAAGCAGTTTGCAAATTTTTTTCCAGGTTAAGGTTGATTTCACTTTCCTCAGCCACTCTCCCGAATTTTCGCATGATGCGCTCGACATATGGTTCAACTGCAATATCTTCTTTTTTTAACTGAATGTGTCCAGCTTCCATTCGTGCCAAATCCAATAATTCGTTAACAAGCCGGCTTAGACGCAAAGATTCTTCATAAATAATTTGTGCCAGCTCATTTTTTTCTTCTTTTGTTTCAGCTACATCGTCAACAATGGCTTCACTATAACCTTGCAACATGGAAATCGGTGTACGTAACTCATGCGAGACATTTGCAACAAAGTCTTTTCGCAATTTATCAAGCCGGCGTTCTTCTGTCATATCACGAATGACCGCCACTGCACCTCTAACATAAGACTGATCGTAGAGTGGCGTCATGATCATTACCCAGGTTCTTCCCTGAAGATTAATTTCCTTGGATACTTCCTTTTCTCCTTGAACAACTTCCTGCAATATTTCATTCAACTCGTTTGGCAACCTGCGATTGGTTTCATCATTTCTTAATGTATTGTTTTCAAAATCCCATGCATCCATAAACAATTCCGCAGGTGGGTTTTGCACGATTATTTCCCCATTCCTACCCAACGTAACAACACCGTCAGCCATCGAGCTTAGTATTCCGGCAAATTGCTCCTTTTCTTGTCTGAGTGCATTGATATGAAATTTTAATTGCCTTCCCATGCGATTAAATGCCATTGCCAGTTCGCCGATTTCATCATGTGTTAAAATAGGCACTTTTGTATTGAATTCACCTCTTGCAAGATCAAAAGCGGCTTCCCGCATTTTAATCAGTGGAGAGGTAATTCGCGTTGATAAAAAGAATGCAAAAATCGTTGTCAGAATGATTGCAATGCCTGCTGCAAGAAAAATGATTTTGGTTGTTTCCGCTTTCGTTTGTGCAACAACTGATAGGGATTGGAAAATAAACACACCCGCATTTTCACCTGATACAGGGGCACCGACCAACAGCGTTCCATATTCATTGGCAGGCATATTGATTTGTTTTTTAATCTTCTGCCGCTTCTTCAATACATTGTCTTGATTTGATTGGTTTAAAAACCATTCCTTTTTTACAGAAGACAATTCTTTATCATTGCTATTGGAGACCCATGTTTTTCCATCAGGAAAATAAATAACAATTATTGAACCGGGATCTTTGATGCGGTTTGTTGTATCGATTGTCAATTGTGAATCGCCGTACTGCTCTACCGTATCGGAAATCTTGGTAGCGGTTTGCATCATATCTTTTTCAGCTTCTTCCAAGTGAAAATTTTGAAAGAATTCGAGCAAGAAAATTGTCAATACAAACAAAACAAAAGAAACTAGCAATAAAATTGTTATTGCTAGTTTTCCAACAACGCTACGCCAGAACATCAGTCATCCTCCACCTCAAACTTATATCCGACTCCCCACACAGTGACGATCATCTTTGCAGCAGCCTCGGAAACGTGGTTTAATTTTTCCCTGAGTCGCTTCACATGCGTGTCTACCGTTCTTAAGTCGCCAAAAAATTCATACTGCCATACTTCTTTCAGTAACTGTTCCCTATTGAATACCTTATCGGGCGATTTAGCCAAGAAACAGAGCAGCTCGTATTCTTTCGGTGTTAAATTTACTTCCTCATCATCAGCTGTTACCCGGTGTGCATCAAAATCGATTGTCAAATGATTAAATACGAGGATATTTTTTGTCTGTGCATCATTTTTATTGAAACTACTTGATTTGGAACGGCGCAGCACGGCTTTTACGCGAAGCACGACTTCCCTTGGACTGAATGGTTTGACGATGTAATCATCGGCACCTACCTCAAACCCTTGGACACGATTGGACTCTTCTCCTTTTGCTGTCAACATGATGACAGGGGTGCTTTTCACCTTGCGCAATTCCTGACAAACCTCGATTCCATCCATTTCCGGCATCATCAAATCCAGCAAAATCACATCGTAATCTTGTGCCAATGCAGATTCCAGTGCGTCTTTTCCATTATCCGCCTCATCTACAATGTAATCTTCTCTTTCTAAATACATTTTTAATAAACGACGAATTCTTTCCTCATCGTCTACCACAAGCACTTTCACTGTTTCTTCCATTTTTTATTCCCCTTTCACCTGCGAACGAGGTCATCTACATGTAGTATAAACGAAGTGAAATTATAAGAAAAGCAAGACCCCTACGCCTTGAGGTTTATTAAGAAAGCACGGCAAACAGATTTGAATTCCATCATGCCGTGCTTTTAAAAAACCGAGCTTTATAAAAATCATTAACTTGCGTAGGAATGCATGCCAGCAAGGATTAAATTAACGCCAACGAGATTAAACATAATGATGGCAAAACCACCTAATGATAGCCAGGCAGATTTTTCCCCGTGCCAACCTCTTGACAGTCGCAAGTGCAGAAATGCAGCATAGAAAAGCCAGGTAATCAGTGCCCAGACCTCTTTTGGATCCCATCCCCAGAAGCGATTCCAAGCAATTTGAGCCCAAATTGCCGCGAAAATCAAACCGCCAAGTGTGAATACAGGAAAACCGATAGCCACTGATCTGTAGGATATTTCATCCAGCATATCCGGGCTTACTTTGCGCATTAATGGCTGTAATGCCGCTCCGACTCTTTTTCGCAGAATCAACCTCGTCAGCAAATAAATAATAGCCCCGGTGAATAGCGACCAAACAATAGTGTTGGCTTTCCTTGGTGCGTCCTTGCCTCGCATCCATTGTGGTAATTCAACCCATGGTGTCATCGCATTTTTTGTGATCTCTTCCCCGTTGTTTGGTCCGATTAGTGGCGGCATATGATATGCCACTGTGACTTCTTGTTCATTTTCCACATATTTGAATTCGGCGTTATAGCCGGAAATGTTGAATATCACGGAAATAACACTGAAACCGATGAAAACAAATAATGTAAACAGTGTAATTTCCAGCCATGTCGTTCGCTTACTTCGAACAGATTGGTCGATTTGCCGAATCAAATAAATTAAACCTGCAACAAAACTGATGGATAAAATGCCTTCTCCCAATGCAACAGTCGTGACATGTATGTACAGCCAATGACTCTGCAGTGATGGAACCAGTGGCGCAATTTCCCTAGGGAACATACTTGCATATGCGATTACAATGATAGCAACGGGAAGTGCAAAAAGTCCCAGTACCGTTAATTTATAGATGAAATAAAGAATAATAAACGCAAATACCAAAGCCATACCAAAAAATGTGACGAATTCGAACATATTGCTGACAGGAATATGTCCGCTCGCAATCCATCTCGTGATGAAATAGACAAGCTGCGCCGCAAATCCGATGATTGTCAACGTAATTCCGATTTTTGCGGAAACGCTATTCTTTTTCGCTTTGATTGTGGCACCGAAAAAGGCTGTAGCGATGATGTACAAGACAAATGCCGTGTAAAGCATTGTACTGCTTACACTAATTAAACTCATTTCCTTCTCCTCCTTGGAGCACTGTGTTTATTCCAACTCCTGCTGATCTTCTACAATTTTTACCGACGTATTTGAAATGGCTTTTTCAATATCCCTTCGAAGCCCATGCCAGTTCTTGTTCGTATGACCTGCAAGCAATAAGGTGGAATCTTTTTTGGGATGCAGCCAAATCCTGCGGTGCTGCCAGTACATACCCTGAATAACACCGATCATAAAAATGATTGCCCCGATTGCAAAGATTGGCAATGTATAGTCCCGTTTCACAGGTAACCCGGACGCATACAGCGGTTCATATTTTTCAACACCAAGCTTGTACTTGTTTTTGCCGGTCGCATCAATGTTCTTGCCAATACCGACAAAACTCATCTCAGGTTTTTTCCTGTCCGGAGCGGTTACGGAAAATACAAAAGCCGGGAATCTTGCATATTTGGATTTGGAGCGCGGTATTTTGTCTTCCTCATCCAAATAATATTCCGGATAGTAGTTTTCCACATTCACCTTGTAGCCATTTCCCAGATCGTAGCTGCTTTTCACATTTCCGAAATCAACCTTAAAGGTGCCTGCAACTTTTTTGGGGTCATTCTTTTCATGCAGATTAAACGTCATGCTTTTAAATTCGTTTTGTTGGTAGCCTGACTGGTATACAGTATACCCGCCGAATTTTGCAGGATGGTTTAGGCGAATGGACACGTCTTTTACCTTTTCCAATTTCGGTGGAGCACCTGCAACAGTATCTCCGGACTTTTTATAAATAGTGGCGTTCGTTTGAAAGTTGCTTGGAACGTCTTCTCCTTTTTTCTTCAAGGCAGCTTGAAAACGTTTATCGTTTTTATCATATAATTCCATGATGAAGTTGTTATTTTTAATGTAGTACTCTCCATTTGTTCCGGGAACTACTTTTTGTTCGCCTTCCCTGACCCACATATACTCATCCAGGTAAAACCATGGCGTTGTCCGCAGTAATGCTGCAATTAATATAATGATCAGGCCAATGTGGTTTACATACGGACCCCAGCGTGAAAATCTTCCTTTCTCCGCTAAAATATGGCCGTCTTGTTCGGACACACGATAACGCTGTTTTTTTAGGTTTTGCTTTATTGTTTCTCGCTCTTCGTCAGTCACATTTTCCGTTTCGCTATAAAAACGCTGACGATTAATAAATGTCTCGTGGCGCTTCGGTTTTTGCATTTTCAATGCCCGATGCAATGGCACAAATCTATCCAGACTGCAAATGACCAAAGATACGCCAATTAAGGAAATAATCAGCAAGTACCACCATGAACTGTAGAGATTATGAAATCCAAGTTGATAGAATATTTTCCCTGGCAACCCATAAGCATCCTCGTAGAACACAGCTGGATCACGATCGGGCGCATCTGACGGTATGTATGCTTCCTGCGGATAAATGGTACCGATTGCCGATGCAACCAATGCAATGACAATTAACCAGACCCCGACTTTTACGGAAGAAAAAAAGCTCCAGATTTTATCGATAATAGACTTATTATAAGTTTGCGATCGCCTGGCAGAACCATCGTAACGCATGTTTAACAGTTTCTTTTTATCGTTGCCGTCAATATGCTGGTTTTTTTCAATAGGTTTACCGCAGGCTTCGCATAGCACGGTTCCTTCCGGGTTAACGTGGCCGCATTCACATTTGATGTTATTCATCGGTATCCCTCTTTTAACGTACGATTATTTGGGTTCTATATCTTGCAGATATCCCGCCAGCTTATCCAGCGTCAAGCCACCCTCGACTTTTTTTACAATTTTTCCTTTTGAATCAATAAAAAAGGTACTTGGAATCGGGACGATATTATATAACTCCCTCACTTGATCCTGCCGGTCGGCAAGTACCGGAAATGTCAGGTTGAATTTGTTGATAAATCGATCTACGACCAGCTTATTGGAATCAAGGTTTACCGTGATGATTTCCACGCCTTTATCCTTATACTTTGGATAAAGCTTTTGCATGTAAGGCATTTCTTTTTCACAAGGTTTACAGTACGTTGCCCAGAAATTGAGCATAACCCCTTTTCCTTTTAAATCGCTTAATTGTATGCTGCTTTGATTGTTAGCCGAATTAATTTGTTCCAATTTAAAATCTGGTGCGCTGTCTCCTGCCTCATAAGTTGTTTTTTTATCTGATAAATTGGTAAGCAATGCATAGGCAACTGCAACCAATAGCAAGATTAAAACAATGGAACGGAAAATGAGGCGCTTTTTCTTTTTCTTTTTCTTATTTTCCCTAATCTGGTCCAAGCCCATAACAATTCCTCACTCCTCGCACAATTATAACATCGAATCCAGTAGAAATTTTTGTCTATTGTTTAACATTTTTACCGGATTGAGCTTGAAGCTGATGGACTTCTTTCGGTGTCAATTTGCGAAATTCACCAGGTTTAAGACCGTCCACAGTTAAAAATGCATATTTTTCACGTTTCAATTTTAATACCGGGTAACCCAGTTGTTCCATCATTCTGCGCACATGTCTGTTTTTTCCTTCTACCAACGTTATTTCCAGAATGCTTGTATTCTTTTTCCTATCAGTCGATAAAATTTTGTAACGCACGGCTTTTAAAAGATCTTGACCGTCTTTTATGCCTTTTTTTATCCGCTTCAATTCTGTTGGATCGGGAATTCCTTTTATCTTTGCCACGTACACCTTTTCCACGCCATAACTTGGATGCATCAGCATATTGGCAAAATCGCCATCATTGGTAAGCAATATGATTCCCGAGGTATCATAATCCAGTCGGCCGATGGGAAAAATTCTTTCCTCTACTTCCGGTAATAAATCTGTAATGGTTTTCCTTCCTTTATCATCCTTTACACTTGATATCACGCCGCGTGGCTTATAAAGCAAGTAGTACACCTTTGTCTCGTTTTCCAATTGCACACCTGATACTTCTATGACATCCTGCTGTGTTACCTTTGTACCTAGCTTGGTTACCACCTGATGGTTTACTTTCACTTTTCCATCCAAAATAAGCTGCTCCGCTTTTCTCCGTGAAGCAACTCCGGCCTGTGCAATTCTTTTCTGCAATCGTTCTTCATGTTTTGACATATTATCACCATTATTTAATTTAATTTTTCCCAGATTCGTTTTCATTATATAATAATAGCGTTAACAAAGTGTTAACGCCAATAAAAGGTATTATTCCCATTTAGATGAAACTTTTGCAAATGCTCTTTTCGTATCGATAGTAAAATGCGACGTAAAAGTATGCTGTTGCAAGTATGTGTGTTGTTGCCGCCGTCACATGATTGTTGCGGGTTTTTCGGCGATTGTAAGGGCTTAACGTCCGAAAACAAGCGTGACAATAATAATAGATGCAAGTAATCCGATTAAATCCGCCAATAGACCTACCTTCAATGCATATCCCATTTTTCGAATACCTACTGCGCCGAAATATACGGTTAGAATATACAATGTGGTGTCTGTGCTTCCTTGCATCGTGGAAGCCAGTCGGCCGATAAATGAATCCGGGCCGTGTTCGGCAATTAACTCAGTGGTTACACCAAGGGCGGCATTTCCGGAAATAGGGCGAAGAAATGCCAGTGGAACAACATCTGCAGGTATCCCTAAAAATGCAAGCAATGGCGTGATTAAATTGATGAATGCATCCAAGGCACCCGAGCTTCTTAAAATGGATATGGCAACGAGCATGCCAACTAAAAAAGGAAGTAAAGAAAAAGCAATCTTTACTCCTTCTTTTCCTCCTTCTACAAACAGTTCATACGCAGGCAGCTTTTTGAAAACCGCAGTTAAGAGAACAATTAAAATGAATAACGGAATAATCCAGATGCTGATACCGGTTATGATCGCCATTTTATTTCCTCCGTGTTTGCTTATAGTAATAGAATCTGTCTATAATCAAGGCACTTGCAGAAGAAATCATTGTAGCAATAATTGTTGTCACTACAATTTCTGTTGGCTGCGCAGAATCGTATTGCATTCGTATGGCAATTACCGTTGTCGGGATCAGTGTTAAACTGGATGTGTTCAATGCCAAAAAAGTAATCATCGATCTACTGGCTTCATCTGTTCCGCTAAGTTTTTTCATTTCTTCCATTGCCTTAATCCCCATTGGTGTGGCTGCATTTCCCAGTCCAAATATATTCGCTGTAAAATTGGATAGAATATATCCAATCGCAGGGTGATCTTTTGGGATATCCGGGAAAATTTTTAAAACTGCCGGCCTGAGTATTTTTGCCAAAATACGTAAAATACCGGCATGCTCAGCAACCTTCATGATGCCAAGCCAAAAGACCATTATGCTGATTAAGCCAATAGAAATCTTTACTGCCTGGTCGGCACTTTCAAATAATGCCTTATTGACATCATCCATCGTTCCGTTAACCATTGCATAGAGGATCCCGACAATTGCCATAAATGCCCAGATGAAATTTACCATGGGGTTCTCATTCCACCCAACTGTTTTAGTACCCTGCCAAATAGTTCGGAAATGGATTGCTTTTCGTCGGGGAATGTTATGCTTTCATTGCCGGAATTCGAGTCAGCAGCGTCTTTTAGCTGTTCAAACCCATAATCATACATTGCACTATGGTCATTCCAATCATCCGGCGCATTTAGCGTCACGGCAACCAAACCAATGCCATTTTGTTGTGCCGCACTTACCAAAGTTCGTCCCGCTTTTTTTGTAAATCCGGTTTTTCCTCCGATGCAGCGCTTATCATATTTGGTCAGCAATTTGTTTTTATTTCCCCATGCATATGAACGCGTATTTGCTTTATACATTTTTGCACTTGTTACTTTACGGAATTTTTCGTTGGCCATCGCATAGCGCATTAATATTGCCATATCATAAGCAGTAGAATAATGGTTTTGCGCATGAAGTCCATGAGGGTTTTCGAAATGCGTGTTCGTCATCCCGAGCCAGCGGGCTTTTTCATTCATCAGGTAGACGAAACCTTCTTCGCTGCCGCCGATATGCTCACTAATAGCAATTGCCGCATCGTTTCCGGAGCGAAGCATAAGTCCATATACCAAATCCTTGATAGACATTTTTTCTCCTTGTTCCAAATAGATAGATGACCCTTCCGTATAAACCGCCTTTCTGCTGGCAACTGCTGTTTCATCCATTTTTCCGGATTCAATCGCTATAATTGCAGTCATGACCTTTGTGATGCTTGCTATCGGACGCTTTTGGTGTGCATTTTTTTCATAAAGCACTTTCCCTGTACTTTGATCCATCAACACCGCGTTATATGCAGATACTTCCGGTTTGGCTTGTCCATAAACAGGTCCGGTCAAACATACTCCAATAAGGATGATGACTAGCGTCAGTAAACCTATACGCATTGTTATTACCCCCTATGTTTGGACTATCTGTACATTTTATGCTTGTCTGGCAATGTTATGTCCCAAACCCAAGAATTTAACCAAATTAAAAAGCTTCATAACAGCATTCTGCACTGTTATGAGGCTCCATCATTTCCCATTTGTTCTTGAAAACGTTCAAAAAACAAATCCCCATCTTCTTCGATTTCCTCATCTACATTTTCGGGCAATGGTGGCAGTTCTTCCAATGAAGTCAGCCCAAAATATGTCAAAAACTCCTTTGTGGTAGCAAACAATATCGGTCGCCCAATCCCCTCTTTCCGGCCAACTTCTTCTATCAACTCCCTCGATAAAAGTGTTTGGACCGGCCGGTCGCTTTTCACCCCACGAATATCTTCAATTTCTGCTCTGGTAATAGGCTGCTTGTATGCTATGATTGCCAATGTTTCCAAAGCGGCCTGCGAAAGTTTTGTAGAACGGGGCGTTGCAAGCAATCTTTGGTAGTACGCACTGTGCTCGGGCTTTGTAGTCATATGCAGTACATCTTTGGATTGCATAATGACCATTCCCCTCGAATTTTGTTCGCAATCGTATTTTAATTCCTTAATTAGGTGCTTTGCCTTCTCTTCGGGTACCTCAAGGATATTTTCAATTTGTTTTAAAGTGATTCCCTCATCACCGACAACAAACAATAGTCCTTCAAGAATGGCTTTATAATCATTCATTTCCATGTTTCTCATCCTTCGTTCGCATGATAATAGACATACAAATCCTCAAAATGCCTATCTTGTCTGCAAAAAACCTCATTATGCTTCATCAGTTCCAGTAGTGCCACGAATGTCGAAACAATGTACGAGCGTGTCCGATACGGAAAAAGATCATCAAACAAGACACCTTTATTTGTCTGTTTAACCGTCTGGATAATTTCCTGCATTCGTTCTTCAATTGGAATTTCGACACGCTCAACTGTCGTTTCAAGTGGTCTGTTCCATTTTTTTCTGGTGAACATTTTCTGCAAAGCATCCAACATATCATATATGGATGTGTCTCCTTGACGAACTTGAGGCTTTGTCTCAAGCGTATCAAAGACATGCGGGGGCTTGGTATAAATTTGCTGCTGGTCTGCCTCCTTTTCTTGCAGTGTTTTTGCAGCATCTTTAAATTTACGATATTCAATCAATCGCTGCATTAATTCCTCCCTTGGGTCTTCTTCATAGCCGAAATCTTCTTCGTCGATTTCCGGCTTTGGCAGTAGCATTTGGCTTTTGATTGCAAGCAACGTGGCAGCCATCACTAAATATTCACTGGCAATGTTCAATTCCAAATGCTGCATGGTATGAATATATTGCATGTACTGCTCTGTTATTTCCGCGACAGGGATATCATAGATGTCAATTTCATAATGATTGATTAAATGCAATAATAAGTCAAGCGGACCCTCGAAAGCATCCAGTTTTACCAGGTAGGCGTGGTTCACTTGTTATCACCTCTCTACAAACACACAAAAAATCAGTCCCAAAAAATAAAATAGCCCATACCAGTTTGGCAAGGAATACATATGGTACTAATGTAAGATAAATGTTTGCATAACATTTATGGAGAAGAAAAAAGGAGGAATCTTTATGGGTGCTGGATATGGTGGAGGTTTTGCGCTAATCGTTGTGCTGTTTATTTTATTAGTTATTGTTGGTGCTGCTTGGTTCTAAGGTTTTTATCATTGCCAAAAACGATAAAGGTAAAGTTAATTCATATACGGCGCACCAAAAATCCAGCCCTGCTGTACAGGGCTGGTCATTTATTGCTGTTCTCCATTGCAACATCATAAAAATTTTTCGTTTCTTCGGTTGGACAGACCGCATATTTGTCATGATATTGATTGTAAACCGCTTGAACCATTTTTTTTCCGATTCCAATCTCCCGATGCGATGGATTCACTGAAATATGCTGGATGATTGCATTCAGATCATTTTCCGTGCGTACACCGATTGCACCCAAAATGTCATCATCTTCTTTCCAAAGATATAAATGCCAATCAGGATTTGTTTCGTATTCCTTGATTGTCTGCTGCAATTTTTTTATATCTTTGCCCTCCGGCATAAAAGATAACAAACCCATAGCAATTTTTTCGAAGTTCTTTTTATAGCGAATTAACATAAATATCCCTCATTAACAAATAATAGTTTCCGTATTTGGACCCAACTCGGCATATGTTTTGAACGGATGAGACATATGCAATATGTATGAAGTTTCGATTAATAATGGAAAAACAAAATGGATGTAACATAATTAATGCCAAATCAAACCGTAATTGTCAATCACTATTACACAAAAAATACCCAATAGGCAATTCCCCATAAAAATCCTATGACAAGCAAAATAATAAATAAAATGATATTTTTTTTACGTTCATTCAATGATTACACACCCTGTTTCCGTCTAAAACGATTTTCGTCATTTCCGATTGGCAACTGCAGCCTGCCAAATAATATACCCATCCGAACATTTTTTGCCAAGTTTATAAGGAATTAAGTTAGACAAGCCCAACCATCCATTGAACAGGCCCCACAACAATGCATATCGACTCAATGTGAATTCGAATAATAACAGGAAGAACACTGCAATGATTAAACTACACAAAGGCCCTGACAATGTTGTGAAAATCATTTTCTTCGTCGAATAAGGTATCGTTCTTGTCATATCCGTCATCCCGCCAAGGAAATACCAACTGTATATGAAGAGATCCAAATGCTTGATGTGCAAATGGAATCTCTTTTTGCCACGACCAATATGCATGATGATTGGATAAGCTTTTTCCATTACCGCACCTAGCATATGACCGCATTCATGAAGGAAAATACTTACGGGTCCAACCAGTAATACAAGATAGGCAATATCAATCAAATACTTTATCAAGTCATACATGTTGCAATCACAACTCAGTCAAGGACGCGCACTTCTTTCATAACATCCCCATTGTGCATTTCTTTTGCATATTCCAATCCGGTTGTAACTTGACCAAATACCGTATGCACACCATCCAGATGAGGTTGCGGTTCATGTACAATAAAAAACTGACAGCTGCCCGTATCTCTTCCGGCATGCGCCATCGACATCGCACCGGCTATGTGCTTATTTGGATTGCCGTCTGTTTCGCATTTAATGGTATACCCTGCATTACCGGTTCCATTGCCGTTCGGACAGCCTCCCTGGCTGACAAAACCCGGAATGACACGATGGAAGGTCAAGCCATCATAAAAACCGCTATTCGCCAGTTTTTCAAAATTTGCTACCGTATTCGGGGCATCATCGGGAAATAAATCGAATGCAATTTTTTGATCGTTGTCCAATAGAATATAGCCTTTTTTTATCATTAAGTCTGCTCCCTTTCCAGTTGAAAATCATATTTCATGAGGTCAATAATAATCTTACCATCTTTGTTTATTATTTCAAAGTGTCACATGGAATGAAACTTCAATCATCCCGGTTAATACTGCGATAAATCAAATCATTGCGTACTACATCCTGATATGTTTCCCGCCGAACAACCAATTGGTCCACCCCATTTTCAATAAATACAACAGGAGGATTTGCAAAACGATTGTAATGGCTTGCCATGGAATACCCGTATGCACCTGTAGATAAAACCGCTAAAACATCTCCCGGTTTTAATGTTGGGAGGGAAATATCTTTCATGAGCATATCACCCGACTCGCAGCATTTCCCGGCGATCGACACCACTTCCCTGTCGTTTTGATCAGCGTTATTGGCAACAATACACTCATATTCTGCTCCATATAAGGCAGGACGAATATTATCAGCCATTCCGCCATCGACAGCAACATATTTCCTGATATCCGGAATGTCTTTCATTGCGCCAACGGTATATAGTGTAATTCCTGCTTCACCAACGATTGATCGTCCAGGCTCAATCCAAATTTCCGGAAAAGGAAAAGCAGCTTCCTGCCAATATTGTTTTAATGCTTTTACGATTTCTTCCACATAAACTGGAATTGGAATCGGATGATCATCTGACGTATAGCGTATGCCAAATCCTCCGCCAAGATTGAGTACTTCTGCAATAAACCCATGTTTTTCATACCAGGATTGTAAATAACCATACAGCACTTCCGCTGCCAAGATAAAGCGATCTGCTTCAAAAATTTGTGATCCAATGTGACAATGAAGTCCTTTCAGCTTTATTCGCTCATGATGCTGCAATTGTAAAAGAGCCCGCTCCGCCTGACCGTTTTTCAGGCTGAAGCCAAATTTGGAGTCCTCGTTTCCAGTCATGATATATGCATGTGTTTTTGACTCAATCCCGGGAGTAACCCGTATTAAAACATCCATCTGGCAATCGTGTTTCTCTAATAGACACTCAAGCAATGTGATTTCATGAAAATTATCAATCACTATACAGCCAATATGATTTTCAATTGCCATTTCCAATTCGCTTTCGCTTTTATTATTTCCGTGCATATGGATCCGTTCTACAGGAAAGTTCGCCTGCAATGCTGTATATAATTCTGCTTCTGATACCACATCGATGGACATGCCTTCCTGTTTTGCCACCTGCATCATGGCAATGGTTGAAAATGCTTTGCTGGCATAGGCAACTTGAAATGCAACTTGTTGTTTTTTAAATGCATTGATAAATGCCCGGCAATTATTCCGTATGATGGAAACGTCATATATGTAAGCAGGCGTTCCATATTTTTCAGCCAGCATTACGGTATCCATACCGGCAAAAAAGAGATGACCATTTTCGTTGATTTGTATCGTATGATTACCCATTAGCATACCTACTCCTATAAAGTATAAAATAATATCAACACTTTACCACAATAGCGTAACTATGAAAAGAGGCAGCTGCATCAATTGGATCATACCTATGTTTTAATTGACAGCATTTCGCACCTGTCCATATAAACATACCGTTTTTTCCTCATGCATGTTCACATGTTTTTTGTGAAAAATATACAATGATACTTTACGGTGGGAAGATCCTGCCACCAATACCCGGAATATAGGGAATAATCATGGAGGTAATTGGTTTGAAAAAACAAACTGTCAGTGAACGATTTGCACAGCAACATTTGCAACTTCAAAATCAACATTCGCAGCCTGCAGGAATGAATCAGTTGCAGCAAATATTTTCTCAGACGAAGCAAGCAATTTCCCAAGCACAACAGACGGCAAATCAAGTACAAGCTGCAAATCCGGAACAAAAGGAATTGCATCAGCTTACCCAGCAGCTCAACTTTGCCATGTCGCACCTGCAGCAATTGAATAAATATTATCATGCTTCTGTCATGGGCTTGGATAAAAGCAGCAAGCAGCAATTACTGCAATTACAAAATGAATTGAAACAAGCGGAACATACGTTGCAGTTTTTACAATCTTATGCAGACGCAAACGCTACCAATTGATTGTCACCTATTAAAGTCTTTATGATGAAGCAGTAAGTGATGCAGTGTTTTCAGGTCATCAGGCGTATCAATATCAAAGAACGTCAATGCATTGTTACATGGGACAAATAATCCTTTATCTTTATTTGCTTGTATTATTTCCCTCGCCCCAATATCACCGTGGATTTTTTCAAGGGGGGAGAACATTTCATTGGAAAACAAAACCGGTGGTCGAGGTTTCCCTTGATAAGACGCGGTGATAAATTCGACTTGTTTCTCTTGCAGGACAGATTCTCGATATACGGCGATTATTTTGTCGATGAGTTTACTTGAGACAAATGGCTGGTCTGCTAGAAAAATAATGACTGCATCTGCCCCGGTATTCCGTGCAGCATGCAGTCCCAATTGCAATGAATAGGATAGTTCAAATGATGTGCAAACAACTTTTCGCCATTTTTCCAAGTATGTCTCATGAATTTCGGGTGTTATCCAGTTCAGTTTGTCCGCTGCAGAACAAATTGCAATTGTAAAATCGATTTCTGATTTCAAAATGGTGGATAACGCGATGCTGGCTAAAGGGCGCCTCCATATCAATTGTTCCGTTTTCCTTTTTCCGAAACGTCTGCTATTGCCAGCCGCCAGATATATCCCTATAATCCTCTTTTTTTCCATGACTATCCTCCGTGTGTTTTGCCAAGCTGCCTCTAACATATTGAATAATTTCAGCCATTATGCTGACAGCTATTTCCTCGGGTCCTTGCGCACCAATCGGAAGGCCGATGGGTGCATTTAACCGATTCCATACTGGTTTGCCGGCGAACAGCCTCCTAGTTCTATCTCTGGGTCCCATGATACCTATGTAACATGGCGGATTGCTGGCTAGAAATTGCTGCAAAATCTCCCGGTCTTTTTGGAAATCATGTGTCATAATGACAACTGCATCCGATTTGCGCCATGTCATTTTATCAATAATGGCAGCAGGATTTGTGTCTATCAGTTGGGCACGCCGAAAAATAGGTTCATTTAGAAGCGCTGGGCGCCAATCCCATATATGCACACGAAATCCTGTTTGCAAGGCAATGCTTACCAGAGGTTTTACATCTTCCCCGGCACCAAAAATGAAAAGCCTTGGCATTGGATCAATCGTATGCACATATATTTCCTCATCATTATCGATTAGATAACAACCCGTTTTTTTATCTTGGTTCAGCCACTGATTCATTGCAGGTATAAATTGAAAATCATCACCAAAAAACTGTCCGGAACTAGTGGTGTAAAAGCGGAAACGATGCTTGTTTTGAGAGGAAACCGATTTGATCATTTTGACCTTTATGCCTTTTTCTATGTATTGATGCACCCGCATGAGTTGATTGCGCATATCGTTGGTGACAATTTCCAATAGCACATGAATCTTTCCGTTGCATCCTGCCCCGCGTCCCCAGCCTAAATCATCTTCTACACTCATATCATAAACAAATCGTTTCATTTCCTCTTGATGAAACAGCATTTGTCTCGCCTGATGTTGCAATTCTTCCTCAAGGCAGCCAGCACTTAGCATGCCAATACGTCGCCCGTCGGCAAACAACAGCATTGTTGTTCCTTCCTTGCGATAGGCGGAACCTTCTACTTGAGGTAATTGCGATGTCTCAAACTTCAAGCAGGACATAGGATTGAGGATTACGCAAAATTAATTTTCCCCCAAAAAC
>NZ_JAROCA010000020.1 GCF_030732005.1 Tigheibacillus jepli
AGGTATTTTAATAGTTTTTACCTAGTATCGACAGCTATATGAAATATTAGACTAAACACTAAATAGCGAGGAAGCAAAAGAAATAAAGGTAGGGAAAAAGATTGCCAAAAAAATATTGTTAGATATTAGGAAGGATGAGACAAAACATGGGGGGAGTATTTTATCCGATACAGCGATGAAACGCTATTTTAAGGAGTTTTATACAAGTTTGTCCACAGACCTTAATTATTCGATACCAAAATTACAGTTGAATATGACTGATCTTTTGATGGCACCTTTTGGGGAATCCGAGATTGTGGAAGCTTATCGTCAAAAATATGGGA
Organism: Tigheibacillus jepli; assembly: GCF_030732005.1. Lineage (GTDB taxonomy): Bacteria > Bacillota > Bacilli > Bacillales > Amphibacillaceae > Tigheibacillus > Tigheibacillus jepli. Next base: position 324 of record NZ_JAROCA010000020.1, read on the forward strand.
ACCGTCCAGATGTGGCAATGTACAGCAGTATAAAGACCGCAGCTAAAAACTTTAGAGTAATAGATAGTCCAACCACTTCGGTAATTGTACCTTACGAAAAAGGTGAGGATATAATTGCGGAACTAATGGGAGATACCACGGTTGATGATTTGACTAAACTATTTCGAGAGGCACAACAATATACAGTCAATATATACGAACATGAGAAAAAACAGTTGACTGAAAATGATGGGTTGGTTTCAGTTTTTGATGGAGAGATATTAGTCGCAAAAAAGGGAGCATATGCCGAAGAATATGGGCTGGAGCCAAATAATAACAGTGGCTTGGAATATTTACAATACTAGAAGAACCTATCGAAATTAAGATAGGCTCCCAAATAATATAATATGTTTTTCAATCCGCACTTTATAAGCGACACTTTATTATAACATACTTTCATATTATGCAATCTTTAGTGGTTAAAAGCACTAAATAATATAATATGTGAACTTGAAAAATGAAATAATTCTGGTTACGGTATGAAGTGTAACAAAAATATGAATATTGGAAGGAGGTGAGAATATGAGAAATGCCATTGAATTTCAAGTTTATGGTGATTATGCGTTGTTTACTGATCCATTGACAAAGTTGGGTGGGGAAAAGCTTTCGTATCAGATACCGACTTACCAGGCTATAAAGGGCATTGTTGAATCGATTTATTGGAAACCTACTATACTTTTTGTTGTAGATAAAATAAGGGTGATGAATCCAATCCGTATGGAATCAAAAGGGATCCGCCCCATTGATTATAGTGGAGGAAATACGTTGGCGAATTATACCTACCTAAGGGATGTTTGCTATCAGGTACAAGCCCACTTTATATTTAACCCTCATCGACCAGATTTAGCATTTGATAGGAACGAAAACAAACATCATAATATTTTGAAACGTTCTTTGAAAGCCGGGGGACGAAGAGACATATTTCTTGGTGTAAGGGAATGCCAGGCATACGTAGAACCATGTGTTTTCGGCAAAGGTAAGGGTTATTATGATAATTATGAGGGTGAAATTCATTTTGGTACCATGGTGCATGGTATCAACTATCCTGACGAAACTGGAAAAAATCAAATGGAGGTACGTTTGTGGAATCCAGTAATGGAGAAAGGTGTTATATCATTTATTCGTCCCGATCAATGTCAGCATATCCGAACAATAACCGAAATGACACCGAAGCATTTTGATAGTTCAAATGTCCAGCCAGTAGAAACACTCTTGGGAAAAATAGAAGGGGAGTAAACACATGAGTTGGTTGTTAAATTTATATGAAACTTATAATGCCAATTTGGGGAATGTAGGAAAAGTTGAAAAAGATGCATATAACCATGAGTATACACTGCTTCCTGTCTCCCATACAACTCAGAATGCACACATTGAGGTTAACATCACAGAAGACGGTAATTTTCATTCAGCAGATGTAGTTGACAAAGAAGATGCAAACACTTTAATTCCTTGTACCGAATCATCAGCAAGTCGCTCTGGCTCAAAGATTGCCCCCTATCCATTGCATGATAAGCTTAGTTACGTAGCTGGGGACTTCATATCTTATGGAGGCAAGATAAAAAAAGAAGAGCCCTTTACATACTATATTACACAGCTAAAAGAATGGACGAATTCCCCATATAGTAATGAAAAGGTTACAAGCATTTATCGTTATTTGTCCAAAAGAAAACTTATCAAGGATTTGGTTGACCATAAGATTTTGTATTTGGACGAAAAAGATAAGTTGATTGGGAAGTGGGATAAAAAGTATGAACAGCTACATGGCGCGAAGCCACAAATTTTTACAGTACTGAACGGGCCCCAAGAGAGCGCATTCATACGGTTTAATGTACACTCGTCGGATGAATTGCACAAAAATGTCTGGGATGATGAAAGTATATATGAATCTTTTATTCATTATTACGGAAAAAAATTAAATATAAGTAAAAAAGATTTATGTTTTATAACGGGAAAAATGGCTCCCACTACGGAAAGACATGCGAATAAAATTCGACACCCAGCTGATAAAGCCAAGTTAATATCTGCCAATGATACAAGTGGTTTTACTTTTAGAGGTAGATTTCAGAAAAGCGAAGATGCTGCAACAATCAGCTATGAGGTATCTCAGAAAGCCCATAATGCTTTGAAGTGGTTAATCCGTCGACAAGGGAAGACTCTTGACCAGCGCGTTTTCCTAATATGGGCAAATGATGAAATGGATATTATGGAACCAACCTCAGCATCTTTGGATCTTAGCGCGCTAAAAAAAATTTCAATAATAGATTCATATAGGAGAGGTTTTACGAATAAGGAGTTTGCCCATGAAGTAAGTAAGGCAATGGATGGGTATAAAAGCAATTTGGATATGAAAGCAGATGTAAACATCATGATACTGGATTCTGCAACGACTGGAAGAATGGCGGTCCTGTATTATCGCAACATTGAAAAGGAATTGTATTTGGATAGGCTAGCCAAGTGGCATACAACTTGTTCTTGGGTTCATCGATATCGAAAAAATGAAAATAAAAATGTAATTTCTTTTATTGGTGCTCCTTCAACAAAAGATATTGCTTTTTCAGCTTATGGATCAAGAGCAAGCGATAAAATTGTTAAAGGCTTAATGGAACGTATTCTACCATGCATTATTGATAATGGGAGAATACCTAAAGATATTGTAAGGAGTTGTTTTTACAGAGCCTGCAATCCAATTTCTATGGAATATTGGGAATGGGAAAAAACTTTAAGTATTACCTGTTCTTTAATAAATAAAACATTACATGAAAAAGGGGAGGGATACGATGTGTCTTTAGAAAAAGAAAATAATGATCGTGATTATCTATTTGGTCGATTGCTGGCGATAGCAGATGTTTTGGAGAGGAGTGCTTTAGGACAAGAAACTAACCGGGCCACAAACGCTATTCGATATATGAATTCTTTTTCGAAGCACCCGGAAAGAACGTGGAAAACGATTCAAGAAAGTTTACAGCCATATCAAGCAAAATTGGGAACGAGGGCAAATTTTTTATCTAGTTTGATAGACGAAGTAGCCTCAAAAATAAAAGTGGATGAATTTAATAATAAGCCATTGACAGGAAAGTACTTACTAGGGTTTTATAGTCAAAGACATGAATTATATCGGAAAAAGGAAAAAACAAATAATCTGGAACACACAAACAGTTAAGGGGGATTATTTTAATGGCTATTTTAGATCACAAAATTGATTTTGCGGTAGTCTTGACAGTTTCAAAAGCAAATCCAAATGGGGATCCATTAAATGGTAACCGCCCACGTCAAAATTATGATGGTCATGGAGAAATTTCAGACGTGGCTATTAAAAGAAAGATTAGAAATCGGCTACTGGATATGGGGGAGTCTGTTTTTGTTCAATCCAATGACAAACGATCAGATGATTTCAGGAGTTTAAAAGAAAGAGTAGAAGGCAAGGAAGAGTTGAATAATATTATGAAATCAAAAAATGGTTCGAATGAAGAGTTCGCGCAAATCGCTTGCAAAGAATGGATAGATGTTCGAAGCTTCGGACAGGTATTTGCTTTCAAAGAAAAAAGCAAGGGGTCTGGAGTCTCAGTCGGAATTAGAGGACCTGTTTCAGTACGAACCGCAACAAGTATCGATCCGATTGACATTACAAGTATGCAAATAACTAAGAGTGTAAACTCGGAATCCGGAGAAAAAAAAGGTTCTGATACAATGGGCATGAAACACCGGGTAGATTTTGGCGTATATGTTTTTTATGGCAGTATTAATACCCAATTGGCTGAGAAAACAGGATTTACAAATGAGGACGCGGAAAAAATAAAACAAGCCCTAATAACGCTATTTGCAAATGATGCCTCTTCTGCTAGACCAGATGGAAGTATGGAAACAAATAAAATTTTTTGGTGGGAGCATAATTCCAAACTAGGACAGTATTCATCAGCAAAAGTTCATCGTTCGTTGGAAATTACCTCAAGAACTGAGGAACCAAAGAAATTTGCAGATTATAACATTTCCATATGCGAACTAGATGGTTTGAAGGTTGAAGAAATAAATGGACTATAAAGAAAATAGTGGTTATTTAATGTTGTCAGGAATCCAACATTTTCAATTTTGTAAACGGCAATGGGCCTTAATCCATATTGAGCAACAATGGGAAGAAAACGTCCGCACCGTAGAAGGGCAACACCTACATAGAAAAGCCGATAAACCATTCGAAAGGGAGAAAAGACGAAATAAATTGGTTGTACGTGCAATGCCTGTGAAATCTGATGAATTAAAAATAACTGGAGTGTGTGATGTTGTAGAGTTCATTAAAAATAGAGATGGGATTCCACTTCAAGGGGAAGACGGAAGATATATTCCTATCCCTATAGAATATAAACGTGGAAAGCCCAAAAAGGATGATGCTGACACTTTGCAACTGGCAGCCCAGGCAATTTGCCTTGAAGAAATGCTTCTTTGCAAAGTAGATATAGGTTATATATTTTATAATGAAATAAAGCATCGGGTAGAGGTGTCACTAACAACTCAACTAAAGGATAGGGTAAAGACTATAGTTTCAGAAATGCAGCATTACTATAAACAGAGACATACACCTAAAGTAAAAACAGGTACTTTTTGTAAAAACTGTTCCCTCCAAAATGTGTGTTTGCCCAGATTAATGACAAAGCAAACTGTTGGGCGTTATATAGAAGGGAAGTTGTTCGAATGAAGAAACTTCTAAACACACTATTTGTAACGCAACCAGATACTTATTTGCACTTGGATGGAGACAATGTTGTTTTAACGAAAAACAAAGAAAAATTGGGAAGAATACCACTTCACAATTTGGAAGCAATTGTGGCTTTCGGCTACACTGGCGCAAGTCCAGCATTAATGGGATATTGCGCTGAACGTAACGTCTCAATAACTTTTTTAACCATGCATGGCCGCTTTTTAGCAAGAGTTATTGGAGAAAGTAGAGGCAATGTTACGCTTAGAAAGAAACAATACCGTATTTCGGATGAAGAGAAAATTTCGGCCATAGTTGCACGAAATTTTATTACTGGGAAAATATACAATAATAAATGGATTCTTGAAAGAATGACCAGGGATTATGCTTTACGTATCAATATCCAAAAATTCAAAAATGTATCCCGGCAATTAACGGAGATACTAAAAGAGGTAAGGAAATGTAGTGATCTGGAGAGCCTAAGAGGCTGGGAAGGACAAGCTGCGAATAATTACAATAGATGCTTTGACGACATGATATTGCAACAAAAGGAAGATTTTTATTTCCATGCTCGATCTCGAAGGCCGGCATTGGATAACGTAAACGCTATGCTCTCTTTTGCATATACATTACTTGCAAATGATATGAAATCAGCATTAGAATCGGTTGGACTTGATGCGTATGTTGGCTTTCTACATCGTGATCGGCCTGGAAGGGCATCATTAGCTTTGGATTTAATGGAGGAACTACGAGGTGTTTTTGCAGATAAGTTTGTACTATCGTTGATAAATAAAAAAGCACTAAATAAGAAAGATTTTTATAAAAAAGAAAATGGTGCGGTCATCATGACAGAAGATGCTAGACGGAAATTTCTATCTGCTTGGCAAAGCAAAAAACAGGAAAAAATAACACATCCTTTTCTAGGAGAAAAAATTTCTTGGGGGTTAGTACCGTATGCCCAGGCTTTACTGCTGGCCAGGTATTTGAGAAATGATTTGGATGAATACCCTCCATTTATGTGGAAGTAGGTGGTATTTTGCTTGTATTAATTACCTATGATGTAAACACGATAAGTAACGGAGGAACAAAAAGACTTCGCCGAGTTTCAAAACTATGTCAAAATTATGGACAAAGGGTACAAAATTCTGTATTTGAATGTGTTCTAGATTCAACACAGTATGCTACACTTAAAATTGAGTTGTCAAAGATTATTGATAGTCAAAAAGATAGTCTTCGGTTTTATCAATTAGGAAATAATTATAAAACAAAAGTAGAGCATATTGGTGTCAAAGAGTCTATAGATTTAGAAGGACCACTTATTTTTTAGTGCGAATGTCAAGAGAACACAAAAAGGTTAACGGGTTCGCACCATTAAATAGAGCCTAATTGGTACTAATTTCCATAAATAATTGGAATTTTGTAAAAGAATAATGGAAAATGGCGTATTTTCGCTATTAAATTACATTTAATGTAAATTTATGGTCAAAATTCGCCGTCGCACTCTACATGGGTGCGTGGATTGAAATCAATCACCGGATTCAAGGAGATTCATGAAGCTGGGGTCGCACTCTACATGGGTGCGTGGATTGAAATTTTAATATCGCCATCCAATTCCAAAGTGATTTTCGTCGCACTCTACATGGGTGCGTGGATTGAAATCAAAAAGGCAACATCATTGTGCCGAATAAACGTGGTCGCACTCTACATGGGTGCGTGGATTGAAATTCTTATGGTTCCAAAGGAAAAGGCGTAAGCACACGTCGCACTCTACATGGGTGCGTGGATTGAAATAACAATATTACATTTCTGTAACAATTACCATGTTGTCGCACTCTACATGGGTGCGTGGATTGAAATGGAAATGTACTGGATTGACACGCCTTCATATAACGTCGCACTCTACATGGGTGCGTGGATTGAAATTTGTCGCCAGTCGCCGGATATTCGTAGTATTTTATGTCGCACTCTACATGGGTGCGTGGATTGAAATTTTAATTCAAAGAATTGGCTATCGGTTAATTTAATGTCGCACTCTACATGGGTGCGTGGATTGAAATAACAAAAGAAGATTACTCCTGCTGATGTGGTAGAGTCGCACTCTACATGGGTGCGTGGATTGAAATCCATACAAATTTACCAATCATCTCGGAGAGAAAGGGTCGCACTCTACATGGGTGCGTGGATTGAAATGAACAAAGTGCGTACTTGAAACAAATTGTTGATTAGTCGCACTCTACATGGGTGCGTGGATTGAAATACCTGATACAAAAGCTACTGCATTTGCAAAACGTGTCGCACTCTACATGGGTGCGTGGATTGAAATCATCTGCAGCGTCCACACTTGGTAAAATCGCAAGTCGCACTCTACATGGGTGCGTGGATTGAAATACAGATAACCAATACATGAATATGGAACATTGGAGTCGCACTCTACATGGGTGCGTGGATTGAAATGACTACATGGTCGGGAATTAGACGTTGACATAATCGTCGCACTCTACATGGGTGCGTGGATTGAAATGTACTCATTCGAAAAAGAACATGACGCATTGGACCCGTCGCACTCTACATGGGTGCGTGGATTGAAATAATGCCAAGCATATGTTGAATACTTATCACAGAGTCGCACTCTACATGGGTGCGTGGATTGAAATCCCTCCGCTTCAACATAGGAATAGTAACTAGCAGTCGCACTCTACATGGGTGCGTGGATTGAAATTCTTACATGACGGAACTGATTGGAGGGAGGTTTAAGTCGCACTCTACATGGGTGCGTGGATTGAAATCTATGCAAAGTTAGTAATGGAATATAGGCAGTCGGTCGCACTCTACATGGGTGCGCGGATTGAAATCTCAATCAAGTTTGGTAATTAACTTCAATGATGTCGCACTCTACATGGGTGCGTGGATTGAAATTATGATTGTTGATATGGTTGTAGCAAAACAAGAAGAGTCGCACTCTACATGGGTGCGTGGATTGAAATCAATAAAAGTTGATTGGTCTTTACGGTTGAGATTGTCGCACTCTACATGGGTGCGTGGGTTGAAACAACATTATAATAGTACGAAATTTTTACGAGCGTCGATGGTCCATTTTTGTTCACATAGTGATGAACCTCCCATAAAGAAAAAGAAAGTTAATGTTCTACCAGTATTCCTTTGGTAACTAGTTGTGATTTATTTATACTTTCCTTTTAAAATTGGTCTGGTCTCGAAGGTGGTAGGTGATTAACTATCTACCTTAATTTAGTTTGAAAAGGTTTTATTTTGTCATTTTGCGTGTCAAAACGAACATAAAAATAACCCTTGAAGGCCATCCTGTAAGGTTATTTTTATCCAAGGTTTAATATGAAATGTAGTTTTGCACATTGGGCATTAATCACGCATAAACTAAAGAAACGGGGCCCCATAAACAAATGCCGGGAAAAAAAGCGCATGTTTGTAATCTAAATTGGAATGAATACCTCCGAGAAATGCAGTAATTTCAAAAAAAGAACCTTTTGTCCAAGGTTCTTTTTTCAATGGTAGGAATGAAAAAATATGTTTGAAATCATATTCGTTAAAAAAGAAGTAGTAAGGGGGGATAGTCCCCCCTGACTTTTATGAATTGATATTTTTGGAGGTGTAATTTTTCTATTGGTACTGATCTGGTTGACTATTATTTTTTTGAGTATTAATGGTAATTAGATGCCGGGATGTTCTGATGGAAGTTCTGTTGGCAAAATTACATTGGTTCTATACTCGGATTTTTACCTTTATATGTCAGCCAATGGGCGCTATTTAATTAATAGCCCCCGCCAACATAGGCAGCCCCGACAATAATTAATAAAATAAACAATACGACAATTAGAGCAAAGCCTGCTCCCATTCCATATCCGCCGCCAGCGTATTCAGACATATTACACACCACCCTTTCCTGTTTTTCCATATATAATATGAGCAGAGTTGATAAACTGACAGGGCGTTACGGAAAGGAAATTCAAAGCCTCTAACCAGAAGGTACTAGATTTAAAGGTTTTGTTATCTCCACACCACAGTCAGATGAAATTTTAAATAATATACCTAAGCCTATTTCTTATGCATTGTTGGGCGATATTCCCGTTTAAGTTTTGGGCAAATGTCTAATCCTAAGACATTCGTGGGATTCCGCCCTTCACGCGATTGAGGATGGAGAACCCGTGGCTAAAAAGATAAAATTTTTTTAAAAATTGTGGACGAAGTCCGAAAAAGTAGCGTAACTGTTACCACCAGTCTTTATATACCTCGTACGCGTCTCCACATCATTCTTCGATGGTATGGATTACGAGGATTAATTCCGCAGCCCATCAACCAATGTGCCGCGTTGTCTCTTTGTTCCCTTGTTACTGGAACACCACATGCGTTGGACAATCCATCGACTAAACCATAAGCACCGGCAGGGCTTCTTAAATTTCGACAACGTCTTAGAACACTACAACAACGCGCAAAGCATCGGGGGTTCCTAATCCGCCTGCGAAATATATTCATTAAATATGGATCAACATAGGCCATTTTCACTCACACCTCCTGCTATACATTGAATTGACAATAGATAATGACCGGTTACAGACTACTGTACCGAAAATAATTGGAAGAATAAAAACATAATAAACAAGGCGAACCCGGACCGTATGTCCAACCTAATAATAGAATATGAAGAAGCTGAAAATCGGTAAGGGATAACTGCACTATATGTAAATACAAAAATATTCTTATAATTGGTTATTGCCTATGCTGATCTTGGTATCAAAAGCGGGTATATTTTATGAACAGCAACCAATCGAGCTTCTTGAGGGTACTCTGAAACAGTCCAATAAATAAATTCGAGGTTCAACGGAAATTAACTACAGCAAAGGAGGTGTGGGATTACCCAGCTATATAAGGCTTTCCTGCATATTTCTGGGTGAGAGGGTTAAGTCGAACAATCTAAAATGCTTTATTCCCATTTTGCACGTTCTAACAAACAGAAAAAATAACCTCTGAAGGATACTCCAGGAGGTTATTTTTATCCAAAGTAAATTAGTATTGCACATTAGGCATTAATCACGCATAAATTAAAGGAACGGAGCCCTAAACAAAAGAAGGTTAGGAAAAAGTGCATGTGTTAATACGAATTAGAATGAATACCCTCCAACCAATATTTTCCCACTAAAAAGAACCTTAAAAAAGGTTCTTTTTTCAACTAAAGGAGATTGGAATGTTACTTATCAAGAAAGGAAGTAATTTGGTGTAAAATACCCCCTAACAATGGAAATGGATTGATATTTTCGGGAGGTGCTTTTTAAAAATTATTAGTCTGGGTAACCTTTATTTTTCATTACTAATTGTATGAGTGGAAGCCAGGATTTTGGGTTGGCTGTTATCGAAATTACATTTGGTTTATAGTTGGCCTTTCGCTTTTGGATGACGGCCAATGGGCGTACCCCTTAATAATAGCCTCCGCCAACATAGGCAGCTCCAACAATAACTAGTAAGATAAACAATACTACAATTAAAGCAAATCCACCTTCCATTTTATACCCACCACCCTTTCATGTTTTTCCATATACGATATGTACGGTTTTGAAAACTGTGAGGGCATAGGCTTAAAGAAACTCAAAGGCCCAACCGACAGATACACTCGATTTAATAGGTTTTTTCATCTCTTCACGATAAGCAGACGACATTTTTAATAAAAATACCTAAGTCCATTCTTATGCAATGTTGGGTAATTTTTACTTTGCCAGTTTAGGAAATTATAATTCTAAACTTGGGTGTAGTACATATTGGCTCAAATTGATAAGATGGCAAGCCCATTGGGAAATTTTATTGGAATCACCGTTTTTAACATCAATATATGGTGTATTGGTGACGGTAGGCAATATTCATGTGCTGCTGCAGCCGGGATTTTGGTGAATTATGCTTTCTCAATCAAAATTATCATCCTATATTGTGGATACAGAAAGTTGCTGATATAAAATTTACTAAAGCGTCCAATTTTTTAGGGTTATATCTGCATACAATAAAGGGCCATAGCTATACCATGTGCAATTTGTTTTAAAATAAGTGATTCACCTAGAAATTGTTCGAGACTATTTTTATCTCATAAGGTGGAATCAGAATAGGGTGATAGGTACGAGGGTGTTAGAGGATTGCACCAGTTATAGTTTAATTTATTCCACTCATCATTGTAGCAACGATTTGTAAGTGGCAGGGCGGATATGATGAATAAATTTTAGTGAATTAAGGAGGCATTTTTATGGGATTCGGAGGATTCAGAGGATTCGGGGAATATGGCCGTGGCAGAGGCTATGGTTACGGCCCCCCTGTTAGGGGTGGATTCGGAGGCTTTGGCCGTGGCAGAGGCTACGGTTACGGCCCCCCTGTTAGAGGTGGATTCGGAGGCTTTGATGGGCATGGCTGTGGCGGAGGCTATGGTTATGGCCCCCCAGTTAGAGGAGAAGGATTCGGTGGAGGATTCGCCTTAATTGTTGTATTGTTTATCCTTCTTATCATTGTTGGAGCAATATGCTTTAACTAGAAATGAGACTCGAAATTTAGGAATAAAGTGATTAACGAGGAGAAGCAACAAACATATGGTTGTTGCTTCTTTTTGTTTTCCGATTGAACAGTTTAGCCATTGGGTCCCTGCTCTTTTCAACTGTTTCTACTACAACAATAACCAATCCAGATCGTGATATACTTGATCCCGCGACCCCAATAATGGCTGGATTTGTGTTTCTTCGTTGGCTGAATTTACAAGTGTAGTCAATTTTAATAATTGACTACACTAGTTTATTGGGAAGGATCTCCTTGTTCTCATTACCTTCAAACACCCAGGCAGGATTGAGGCTAATTTATCATGTGAAAAGTAGAGAAAGCACATTACTCAGTTTTCTAAGAGTAATGTGCAATACCTTCAAACTGATTTTCCCACTATACTTCCTACAATACCCAGAAACTCTTCCATCTCTTCATCGGTTCCAATAGAAATTCGAAGATAACCATCAACCTGTCGCTTATCAAAGTACCGCACTAATACATTCCTTTGTTTTAATTGCAGATACAACTGTTTCGCTTCATAATCAGGATGCGACGCAAACAAAAAATTAGCCTGGGAAGGGATCACTTGAAACCCCAAATCGGTTAATTTCTGTGCAGTCATTTCCCTTGTTCGTACAATCTGCATCGTTTTTGAAGTGAAGTCAGCGTGATCACGAAACGATGCAAGGGCACCGCACAATGCAAGTCTATCAATCGTGTACGAGTTAAAAGAATCCTTTATACGGACTAGCGCCTCGATCAAATGCGCTTGACCTAATGCATATCCCACCCGCAACCCAGCAAGGGAGCGGGACTTGGAGGTTGTTTGCACAACTAGTAGATTTGCATATTCATTTATCAGCGATGCTGCCGATTCACCGCCGAAATCAATGTAAGCTTCATCCACGATGGCCACCACATCAGGGTTTTCTTGCAGAATCTTTTCAACATGTTGCAGCTCCAAATAGATTCCTGTCGGCGCATTTGGATTGGCAAAAATGACGCCACCTTCCGAGCCATAAAAACCTTCGGGCGAAATTGTGAAATCCTTATTTAATGGGGTTTCCTCATAAGGTATATCAAACAGTTTTGCATATACCGGATAAAAGCTATATGTTACATCTGGAAAACGAATCGTTTTTCCAGGTTCAAAAAATGCCATAAAACTGAAAGCAAGTACCTCGTCCGATCCATTACCGATGAAAACTTGATCAGCTGTTAGGTCATTTAATTTCCCGATTTCCTCACGCAGTAAATCTGCGGTGGGGGAGGGATAGCGCATAAGATTACCCATTTCATCTTTTATCGCTTCTGCAACCTTTGGCGATGGCGGATAGGGGTTCTCATTTGTATTCAACTTTATAAGCCCTGGCTGGTTTAACTGCTCGCCGGGAACATAAGGGTCCGTGCGATTGACCATTGAACTCCAGAATTTACGCATTTCCCGCACCTAATTTTTGAATATGACGCTTGACGAGCTCCGTCTTTAAATCATCAATATCTACATCAACGACTTGCATCAATACAAGGGTGTGATAAATCAAATCGGAAATTTCCCATACAATTTCCTCTTTGTTATTATTTTTAGAGCCGATAATAACTTCTGCCGATTCTTCTCCAACTTTTTTCAAGATCTTGTCAATACCTTCGCGGAAAAGGTAATTGGTGTATGAACCTTCAATAGGGTTTTCCCGGCGATCTTTGATTTTTTCTACTAAATCATAAATGACAGTGCGGGTGCTCGTTGATTCTTCCGCAATTTTTTCGTTAAAACAGCTTTTTTTGCCTGTGTGGCATGCTGGTCCTTGGGGGTTAACCTGAACAAGCAGTGCATCACTGTCACAATCACTTGTTATACGGACGACATTCTGTTTATTCCCGGACGTAGCCCCCTTATTCCAAAGTTCGTTGCGGCTGCGACTGTAAAACCATGTTTCTTTCGTTTCCAGTGTTTTCTGAAGGGATTCCTTGTTCATATACGCAAGCGTCAATACTTCACCGGTTTTTTCATCCTGTACAATAGCGGGAATAAGTCCTGTATTATCAAATTTTAAATTAGTAATGTCAAATGTCATGTTCGTTTACCTCCCTAATTGGCAATCCTTGTTTTTGCAAAAAATCTTTCAAATCACGTATATTTATTTCACCATAATGGAACACAGAAGCAGCCAGTGCGGCGTCAGCTTTTCCTGCTTGCAATGCATCAGCAAAATGCTGTATCGTTCCAGCACCGCCGCTTGCGACAATGGGAATGTTGACCGCTTCTGCTATGGCCTTGTTCAAAACTAAATTGTAGCCGTTCTTTTCGCCATCTGTATCGATTGCGTTGATGACAATTTCACCGGCGCCAAGCTTTTCGGCTTCCTTTGCCCATGCAATTGCATCCAGTTCTGTGTCAAGTCGGCCACCATTGATAAATACATGCCAGCTGTCAGCGACTTTTTTGGCATCAATTGCCAGAACGACACATTGCCTGCCAAACTTTTCAGCAGCATCCTTGATGAGCTGGGGATTTTTAACTGCTGCACTGTTAATGGAGACCTTGTCGGCACCGGCACGCAGCACCTTTTGAATGTCCGCTACCGTGCGCAGGCCACCGCCAACTGTAAAAGGTATGGCAATTTCTGCAGCTACTTTTTCTACAATATCTACAAAAATATCGCGATCTTCGTTAGATGCAGTGATATCATAAAAAACAAGCTCATCAGCACCGGCATCATTGTATTTTTTCGCCAGGTCAACAGGGTCAGCGACGTCCTGCAAATTTTGAAATTTTTTCCCTTTGACCACGCGGCCTTTGTCCACATCCAGGCAAGGTATGATCCGTTTAGTTAAGGTCATTGCGCTACCTCCAATACTGTTTCGAGTGAGAGTTTGCCATCATATAATGCTTTACCGACAATGGTACCGTACATGTTCATGGCGGAGAGTTTTTCAATATCGGCAATCGTTGATACACCGCCAGAAGCAATTACCTGAACATTAGCTGCTTGATTGACTGCATCTAATTCCGCAAAATTGGGGCCTTTCAGCATACCGTCTTTTAAAATATCGGTGTAAACAACGGTCTTGACCCCAATATCAGCTAGCTGTTCCAGTAAATCGAGCGCTTTGATTTCACTCGTATCTGTCCAGCCATCCGTTGCCACAAAGCCATTCCTAGCATCAATGGATACAGCAATTTTTTCACCATAAGCAACCACCGCCTCTCTTAAAAATTCCCGATCGTTAATTGCTGCTGTTCCAATGATTACCCTGGACACACCGCTATCAAGATAATCCCTGACAACGTTTATGCTGCGAATACCACCGCCAACCTGGACGGGAACGGAGGAGTTTTTAGCTATTTGTTTGATTACTTCTGCATTTTTTGATAGACCAGTTTTGGCGCCATCCAAATCAACGATATGTATCCAAGAAGCGCCAAGGCTTGCCCACTTCTCCGCCATCGTAATGGGGGAGTCGCTATAAATTTTTTCCTGGTTGTAATCGCCTTGCGTAAGTCGGACACAGTTTCCATTGCGTATATCAATTGCTGGAAAAATAATCATGAAATCATCTCCCCGAAATTTTTTAGTATTTTCATGCCGGTTTTGCCGCTTTTTTCTGGGTGAAACTGAATGCCAATCACATTGCCGTGCTGTACAACTGCTGGTATTGACAGGCTATACCGCGCATCTGCAACAAGATCTTCCGGCTCACCTTCTGCAGCGTAATAGGAATGAACAAAATAAACATACTCGCCGTTTTCTACATGCTTTAGCAGGGGTAGTTTCTGGTGAATGTCCAAATTGTTCCAGCCCATATGCGGAACTTTTACGTTGTCCGGTATACGGCGAATGGCACCTTTCAGCAGTCCAAGGCCGTGGTGCATCCCGCCTTCATCACTTGTTTCATAAAGCATTTGCATACCTAGGCAAATGCCAAGCAGCGGTTTATTCTTTGCGGTTTCGGTCTTGATGACTTCGTCTAATCCAAGCAGACGGAGTTGTTTCATTGCATCTGTAAAAGCACCAACACCCGGCAAAATGATAGCATCGGCTTTTTCAATTTCTGCTTTGCTGTCAGTGAGCAGGGAAGGAATTGCAAGCCGCTCCAATGCAAATTGCAAGCTTTTGATATTTCCTGCTCCGTAGTCAATGATGGCAATCATAAACATGTTCCCTTCTAAATAATGTTATTGGCCGCCGACGCTGCACAGCCGACTCCAGCAGACAAGCTTTTTGCTTAAATGAAATCTGTTATAGCAGTCCCTTTGTGGAGGGAACACCCTTGAAATGGCCGCCTTGCGCACTGGCAGCAGCAAGAGCGCGTCCAAAACCTTTAAAAATAGATTCAATCATATGGTGCGTGTTTTTGCCGTAATACAGATTGATATGCAAAGCCAGCTTGGCATGGTTGACAAAGCCTTGGAAAAATTCTTCAACCAGTTCCGTATCAAAGTTTCCGACTTTATCCTTCAAGCCTTCTACGTGATAGACAAGGCAGGGACGACCGCTAACATCAATTGAAACAGCGGAAAGTGCTTCATCCATAGGTGTCGTGATGTTTGCATAGCGATTGATGCCTTCTTTTGTACCAATAGCTGTATCAAATGCTTGGCCAAGTGCGATGCCGATGTCCTCTGTTGTATGGTGCTGATCGACATCCAGATCCCCCTTGCATTGTAGTGTTAAATCAAATGATCCATGTTTGGCCATTAACAAAAGCATATGATTGAGAAAGCCTACTCCTGTGTCGATGTCTGTATTTCCTGAGCCATCAAGGTTTAGTTTGAGATCTATTTTTGTTTCAGCTGTATTCCGGGAAATTTGGCCGTTTCGCATGGGCGTATCTTCCTTTCTTTATGAAATATAGGTCTATGAATGATCTATCATCTTCGTATTGACAACTCATTGTTGCGCGGCTTGCTCTGTAATGGAGCGGCTTTCCACGTTCTAGAGCGACTTTCCCAAGTCCCGAGCGGATTTTTCCTACCTGGAGCGACTATCCCCAATCTTGAGCAACTTCTGCCGTTCCAAAGCGGGTTGCAAAGCAGTGGAGCAACCGCTGCTGCTGGGAACACTTCCAAAGAGCACGCCAGACAATCAAACTATCTATCCTTCGACGCTGCTTTGCGAATTTCCGCTGCTCGGGCGTGAGCTCCAAGACCTTCTGTTTTAGCAATCGTTGCGATGCTGTCTGCAGCTTTTGAAAATGCAGCTTGTGAATAATGGATGATGCTTGATTTTTTCATGAAATCATAAATGCCAAGCGGGGAAGCAAAGGCTGCTGTCCCGCTTGTCGGCAATGTATGGTTCGGTCCGGCAAAATAATCGCCAAGAACTTCCGGAGAATGGTCTCCAAGAAAAATGGCGCCTGCATTTTGTACGAATTGCAACTGTTCCATTGGATTTTCCGTCATAATCTCCAGGTGCTCTGGTGCAAGCAAGTTAACCAATTCAAATGCTTCCGTAAGATCTGCAGCAATCACGATGCGTCCATTTGTTTCAATTGATTTTTCAGCGATTTGCTTTCGTTCCAATGCTGCAAGCTGTTTGTTGACCTCTTCGTCAATAAGACGTGCTGTTTCCTCATCATTTACGATGCAAATGGCTGCAGCTTCCTCATCATGTTCTGCTTGAGAAAGCAAGTCAGCTGCTGCAAAGCTTGGATGACATGTACGATCTGCCACAACGCAAATTTCACTTGGCCCGGCAATCATGTCAATAGCGACTTCTCCATACACCCATTTTTTGGCACGTGCCACAAAAGCATTGCCTGGGCCAACGATTTTATTTACCTTGGAAATCGTTTCTGTACCATAAGCTAAAGCAGCAATTGCTTGTGCACCGCCAACCTTATATACTTCATTAACACCAGCCATCTCCGCAGCAACAAGCACATGCGGATTCACCTTGCCGTTTTTTTGCGGCGGTGTCGTGATGATAATAGACAGCACGCCTGCAATTTTGGCGGGCAGTGCATTCATGAATACGGTGGAAGGATAAGCCGCTTTTCCGCCTGGTATGTAAATGCCGACACGGCTAAGTGGTGTCACTTTTTGCCCGAGCATCACACCGCTTTGCGGCTGTGTGAACCAGGAATGTTCCTTCTGTTCTTGATGAAAGCTAGCGATATTTTCTTTTGCAGCTTCCATGGCAGCAATGAATTCCGGACTAACCATGCCTTTTGCTTCTTGAAATTCTTCATCGCTGACGCGCAACGTATCCAAAGAAACAAGATCAAACTGTTCGGTGTAACGTCGCAAAGCTTCATCACCGTTTTTTCGCACTTCTGATAAAATGGCAAGTACCGCTTCATCCAACTGCGCATTTTTTTCGATGCTGCCTCTGGATTTAGTCAATTCTTTCCGATATTTACTAGCTGTGATGATTTTCATACCGAACACTCCAAACCGGATTTAATTTGATCAATGATACGCTGAATGCTGCCTGTTTTTGTTGCAAAACTTGCCTTATTGACGATTAGGCGCGTGCTGATATCCTTGATATCCGCAATTATTTTCAGTCCGTTTTCGCGAATCGTATTGCCGGTTTCCACGATATCGACAATCACATCTGCCATGCCTATGATTGGTGCAAGCTCAACGGAGCCATTTAGTTTAATCGTTTCAATCGGAATACCTTTTTTCAAAAAATACTGCTTGGCAACACGTGGATATTTTGAAGCTACTGTTAATTGATCCACCCGCTCCAATGGTGGGGTATTCTTTGGACCGGCAACACAGAATTTGCATTTTCCAAGCCGTAAATCGAGTAATTCATAAATATCTGCATCGGCTTCCAAAATATTATCCTTGCCAACAACGCCTATATCTGCAGCGCCTGTTTCGACGTATGTGCAAACATCAACCGATTTAACAAATACCAGCTTGACAGTGTTTTCGGGATTACGAAAGACAAGTTTCCTGCTGGATGGATGAAAATCAGGGAATGTTATATCTGCATTTTGCAATAGTTTGATAGCTTGCTTGGCGGTACGCCCTTTTGCAAGTGCAATTGTTAGTTGGTCCACAATCCAAACCTCCTTTGTCAAGTGAAACTTCGATTAGTGGCAATTTTTACTGCCCGTTCATATGGGATAAAAAATGTTTTATATCTTCTTCGGCTGTAAAGGATTTAACCGTATCTCCGGAAATCCAGTTGTTTTCCTTCGCGCATAGCTGAATGATGTGCTTGCTGTAGACAGGTGTTCTTTCTTTCGCTTCTACGGCAATGGTGCGATACCCCCCTTCATCACGCAGGCGGCTGGTTAATGCTAGTGCCTGTGTGAGTTTGCTAGTTTCATAGACGACGGTGATATCCGCAGGACGCGCTATTGCACGATCATTTGCTGCAGCTGCAAGCAATGCATCAACATCACTTGCAAAGCCAATTGCCGGAATCGCTTCCCCGAATTGTTCCGCTAGACGGTCATATCTGCCACCCATTAAAACAGGTCTAGCCACCTGTTCAACGAAACCTTGAAAGATGATATCCGAATAATAGTTCATATGGTTGATCAAACCCAGATCAAATACAATGTGTTCGCCAACACCATACGTACAAAGCATTTCGTACACATCCCACAAGCTGTTCAGTTCAGCCCGCATTTTTTCGTTGACAAGCACATTTTGTGCACGCTCCATTACTTCTTTTGGGTGACCGTATAAAAACGGAATTTGGCTTACTTTTTCCACAAGTGACGGATCGACCGCAAAACTTTCCAATAGAGGACCAATATCAGCAATATTTTTTGCTTGAATGGTTGCCTTCAGCTGCTCCATTGCTTCTTCTGGTAGTGCTATTTCCGCGAGCAGCTGCTTGAAAAAATTAGCATGACCAATTTCAATTTTAAAATGGGTCGCCCCGATATCCTGTAATGTTTGAATCGCAAGTGCAATAACCTCGGCATCAATTGCTGCTGATTTTTCTCCAAAGCATTCAACCCCTGCCTGGGTTCGTTCTTTTCCGCCATTGCCATAAAAGGATTGGCGAAATACATCCAGCACATAAAAATAACGAATATGTCCAGTGAAGCTGTCATATTTTCCAGCGACTTCCTTTGTGACTGGGATCGTTGCATCCGGACGTAATACAAGGACTTTACCCGAAGGATCAATGACTTTAATCATGGACGCTTGCGGAATCGTGCCGATCTGATTGGAATAAAGCTCATACGGTTCGAAGGTTGACGTACGAATCTGCTGGTACCCATGAAGCGAAAAACGTTTTTTTAGATTATCCAGCAGATGCTCTCGAACTTGAAACTTCTGCTGATTCGCTTCAGTCTGATCAAAGCTGAATATTTCCATAAAATGCTCCTTTTGAAAAAAAGTTACTTTATTAATTTAACGCTTTATCTAATTAAAGTTATATAGTATTATAAAATGTAGATTGCTAGAAGTCAACAGAAGGGATGGAATTTTCATGTTTGATTACCATATGCATAGTGATTTTTCAGCAGATTGTGGAACACCAATGGGGGAAACAATTGAAAGTGCCATTGAAAAGGGCCTGGAGGAGATTTGTTTTACAGAACATATTGATTATGAATACCCGGATCCAACAATTGACTTTGAACTGGATTTATCGGCATACGATGCAAAAATCAGAGAAATGCAGGCTGCATACGCCGGTCAAATCCGGATTAAAAAAGGCGTTGAAATCGGTGTCCAGCCATATTTATTGCCAAAATATGAATCGCTATTAAGGAAGGAATCATTTGACTTTGTTATTTGTTCCATGCATACGACCCAAAAGAAGGATTTGCATTCCGGGGCATTTTTCGCAGGAAAGACAGTAGAGGAGGCATATAAAATATATTATATGGAGTTGCTGGAATGCGTGCGTCGTTTTAGTATGTTTCAAATCCTTGGTCATGTGGACCTTGTCAAGCGCTATACGAAGGAAAAAAGCAAGCTGGATTACCATGATTTGCTGCAGGAAATTTTTCAAACAATTATTTCTAGAGGCCAAGGAATTGAATTAAATACATCAGGTTATCGCTATGGCCTTGATTCCGGTATGCCAAGTAAAGACATCCTGCAGCTGTATAAGGATTGCGATGGTGAAGTGATTACGCTCGGTTCTGATTCGCATGTTGCCGAAACAATCGCTTATCGCTTTAGAGAATCCCTAGAACTCCTAAAACAAATTGGTTTCCGTTATATCGCAACATTTGAAAATGGAAAACCTACGTTTCATCCGATTGAACGACTCTGATAATACGGAGTAGGGTGGACAGCAAATGGGCTGAATGCTAATTCTTTTTCTCTTTTGCAAATTGAATGAGGATAGCTGCAAATAGAAGTCAAGTATTTGCAAATAGAATCCGGTATGCTACAAATAGGGCCAAGAACCTGCAAATAGAAGGTGCTTGCTCGCAAATGAGCAAACACACCCAGTGGTTTTCTACAAATTGCTAATGGTCCAACCGATGCCTTGCGTATGCCACTAAACGGTCACTTGCGCTTAGTCTTATTGATGAAAGGAAACTGAATTTTTTGGGGTCAGCTATTGACCCGGCTAGGAAGTGAACCGATATATGTTATAGCATTAGATTATTAACTTACCTAGATAAGAAAAGTGATCGGCAGGAGAGGGGAGCGCATGGAAAATATAGCAAAATTCATTGTGTTTACATTACGAAGTCAGTCATTTGGCGTGAATGTACGGCAGGTTCTTTCCATCGAGCGGATGCAGGAAATTACACCGGTGCCAAAGACTTCCGAATTTATCAAAGGAATTATCAATATGCGTGGAGAAACAATTCCGATTGTTGATTTGAAAGAACGGCTTGCAATCGAAATGACAGAACCGGCAACTGATAATCGTATTTTAATTGTTAAGTTAGATGATATGCAAGTCGGTTTTATTGTGGATGCAGCAACAGATGTACTAGATATCGATGAGGAATTCATTGACAAAGCACCGAATATTGTCGGCGATTTGAAGGACGAATTTATACATGGTGTGGCTAAATTAGAAAGCGGTTTGCTTATTTTACTGGACTTAGCCAGTATTTTGGATTTTTCAGAAGCAAATGAAGTGAAAAAAGTTGAAACGCTAGTGCAGTGTGATGAATAATCGTCGAAAAACGATCATTACAGTAGTGTGGCACAAAAGCTGAATGTACCTCCAGCATGGGGCTCCAAATGTCTTACATGAAATCCCTCCAATGAGAGATACTGAAAAAAGAAGCTTTTTTGGAGGAATGACAATGCCGGAGTTACCGGAGATGGAAAACTATAAAAACTATTTGCAGCAAAAGGTGGTCGGAAAAACGGTCACGCATGTGGCAGTCAATCGAGAAAAATCAGTGAACTTACCAGCTGCAGCATTCATCGAACAGGTGACAAATCAGCAAATCACCGCAGTTAACCGAAGGGCGAAGTACCTGGTATTTCATCTGCAGAACGGATCTAGTCTCTTGCTTCATCTAATGCTTGGCGGCTGGATGTTTTATGGCGATGAAACAGACAAACCAGATCATACGGTTCAGGTGCAACTAACATTTGGAGACAAGCGTCTGTATTTTTTCGGACTGCGCTTGGGTTATTTGCATCTGCTCAACGCCACACAGCTTGATGAAGAGTTTGCAGACCTTGGCCCAGAGCCGCTAACCGGTAATTTGCCGCAGGATGTATTCACCAATCAACTAAAAAGCAAGCGAGGAAAACTAAAAGCTGCACTGCTTGATCAATCATTTATTGCAGGAATCGGCAATCGCTATTCAGATGAAATATTGTGGCAGGCGCAATTAAAACCGCAAAGAGATGCGGATGAACTTAACATCGATGAGGCACTTGGCCTTTATCAATCCATCAAAATGATTTTACAAGAGGCGATAAAATCCGGAGGCTATATGGATGAGCCGTTTTTCAGCGGCGACGGTAAAACGGGTGGATATAAACAAAAAATGCGTGTCCACGGTTTGCAAGGGAAACCTTGTCAGCGTTGCGGTACGCCTATTGTGGAGAAAAAAATTGCTTCCCGTAAAACCAGTTACTGCACCGAGTGCCAGCATTGATAACCCAAAAAAGCGGCTGATGAAAAGCACGCCGCAAATTGGCCAGTAGTGTTTCAATCTCTGTAGAAAGGATACTGCTTATGAAATTTGGATGTCATCTTTCCATTCGCAATGGCTACTTAGGTGCTGCCAAACAGGCCCTTGCCATGCAAGCAAATGCCTTTCAATATTTCCCAAAAAATCCGCGCAGCCTGAAAGTGAAAGATTTTGATCAGCGGGATGCATTGGAATGCCAGTTTTTTTGCAAAGAACAAGGGTTGGAATCTGTTGGCCATTCGCCGTATCCAACAAGTTTGACACCTCTGGATGAGGAAAAACGCAAAGCAGTGATCGATTCGTTATTAAATGATTTGCATATTACCGAAGCATGCGGTTCGATTGGCATCGTAGTGCATTTTGGCAAGGAAGTTGGCCATGGAAATCCACTTGCCAGCTATCAGCTAATGATTTCTATGCTTAATCAGATTTTGCAACAGTGGGAAGGCAATGCAAAAATCCTTTTGGAAAATCGAGCTGGCGTTCCAGGCTCTATCGGCACGACACTCGAGGAGCTTGTCCAGGTCCGGAATTTATGTGATTATCCGGAAAAAATTGGATTTTGTCTGGATACGTGCCACGCCTTTGCTTCAGGATTATGGGATGGTGAAAACTGGGATGAACTGGTAGAAAAAGCAAAGAAATTGGATTACTTTTCCGAATTAAAGGCTATTCATCTCAATAACTGCAAATACCCCACTCGGCTTGGCAAAGACCGACATGCTCCCATTTTTGGCAGCAATGGCTACATCCGCTTGAATCAATTTGATCAGGTAATACAGACACCCCAGCTGCAAGACATCCCGTTTATTTTAGAGACACCCAAGGAAATCATACCGCATGAGAAGGAAATTGCCATGCTGCAGGAAAAATGGGGATAGAAAAAGTCCGAGTAAGTAGTGATAGATATGCAAGCTCTTTTGGAAGAGCGTCTCAGAATAGCTTATGAAAGAGCACTTCAGTAGCCGAATAATCATTTTTTAGTGGAGAAAAAGTAAAACACGCCACCAATCATCAAAATGGTTCCCAGAAAATTAATCTCCAAAATGTTGCATATGAACCCAAGTTAAAATCCAAAACGTGAAATGTACTTAATGTAATTGTGAAGAAATTAAGAAATCCATATAAGAACAATAAGGCGCCTGTGAATTTTGCGACATAATAAAGAATGCTGGTTATGATAAGCTTTTTCCATTGAACAAGAAGCATTAACAATAATATCAGCCCAATTAATTTAATGAAACCGGTAAGCCAAACAATCATCAAGAACGATGGGGATGGGTTTTGGGACATGTTATAAATAGCCCCGCCTAGGGATCGGACACCAAGTAAGCCACCCCTTGCCCAGTAAAAACTCATACCTGAAAAAGTGATAGCCCAAACAATACCTAAAGCGATGAACCAATAATTCCTCTGCATTGGAAAACACACCGCCCTCCGTAATTTTCCACTTTTAATCCCTTTAAGACATTCATATAACAGAACTTTCATTGTAGGACAGTTATTTTATTATAAAGCCATATTTCAGCTGTACAACTGCTTGATTAATATTGTCTTTTTACCGTCTTTCCTTGAATCATCTGGTAATAATCTTTATCAAATTGCATACGAATTGATTTCATTTTTTCCAAATCTGGGGAGTCACCTGCCTGAAAATGAATATGTGGTTCGCCGGAATTCCCGGAATTTCCGACTTTTCCAAGCGCATCGCCTATTTTGACCAGATCACCTGGTTTTACCTGAATCGATTTATTTTTAAAATGCGCGAGCATGCTGTATCCCAGATTGCCGTGGTCTATAATGACGTAATTGCCGGCGGGATGTTTTTCATTCATTTTTCCAACTGGTTCGTTATCCTTGATTTGATTTTCCACTTTAATAACTTTTCCGTCAGCAGGCGCAATCACATCGGTGTTGAAAATATGATAACTTTCATTTTTGGCTTGGTCGCCAACATAGGAATAATTATCTTTAACGACCAGAAAATCAAAGGCATAGCGCTGGTTTTCCAATGCAAAGATTTCATGGAACTCATTGGAAAAAGCGTTGATGCCCATTCGCTAAAATTAATCGTTGAGGTATTGGGAAAAAGCAATAATAGAGTTTATACAAAATCCGGCGATGTATTGGTTGCGGGGACATCTTGCGGTAAAATAAAGGTCAATTTATCTTCCGCGGCGAGAATCTATGTAAACGGAATGGCTATTGTTGATCGAAAATCGGAAATACTGTCCAAATTAAAAACAATGTATCAAAATGCTTATCTGGATGATTATGAAAACAGACAACAGAATCTCATCCGAAAATTTAACGATATGGAAAGCAGCCCTGGGAAATTTCAATACCTTTTGGGGAAGTTTTCACCAGACACACAATTATTTTATCAATTGAAAAGAATTTCAATTCAAGAGCAGCTAAATCCTCTGCCATATAATGGCTTTAAGGCAGCATTTGAAAATATGTTCGCTTATTTGGAAAAAGACTTCCAAAAATCAGAAGACTTATTGGAGCAAATACAAGAAGTAATTGAGAAATTGTTTGATAAAGATAAAGCTTTGGCTGAAAACATGGGGATATGAAAATGACTACTGGACAACAAAAACTGTGGCATCAGTTTGAAGCAAACGTCGATCTGACGTATAAAGGTGACGGATTCGTTGATTGTTTTACCGAACTGGAAGAACTTGCACGGAAATTATATCAACTTGTAGAAGATGAGACGGAAAACAGCGAAGGGGAAATCATTGAAAGAATCGACAAAGTGATTATGGAACAGACAGAATTTAATCAGATTTACTGTCATGCCTCAAAAACATCCATGAAGGGTATAGCCGAAAGATACACCGACCTGGTCAATGACATGAACACGCAGGAAATCACCTTGTTTTATAATATTATTGATATGGGAGAGCATGGCTAATCTCTATTAATGATTTGCTTGGTTTGAAAAAAGAGGGTTCCAAAAGCCAAGAAAATAGTTGGAACACTTTTTATTTTATTCACGTTTTGTACACTTTAGAGATGAAATAAAATTAAGTGTATGGGGTTCATTTTGAATACCTTAAGTCTTTTTTAATCTATCTTTGAATAATATATAGCAATCTGGGATTCATATTACGTCCTTGTAAACAGTCTTTCTAGTTGACAGACTTTTAGGACGATGTTACTATTAATTTGTAAATACACATACAGGTCACATGTTA
Organism: Tigheibacillus jepli; assembly: GCF_030732005.1. Lineage (GTDB taxonomy): Bacteria > Bacillota > Bacilli > Bacillales > Amphibacillaceae > Tigheibacillus > Tigheibacillus jepli. The sequence continues at coordinate 25,842 of NZ_JAROCA010000020.1, forward strand.
CTGATACGATCAGGCATGGTGATATTGGAAACAGGGGTATTCCCTTTTCTGCAATATCTCCATGCCTTTTTTGATGGGGACGATTGAATGACCGATTTAAGGGAATTGTAAAACGAAAGACCGTTATTACAGCTGATGAAAGGATGTACATGATGTTTAAAAACCTATTTAAAAAAAATCAAGAACAGCACCTTACTGCACCAGTAAATGGTAAAATTGTGCCATTGGAAGAAGTACCTGATCCCGTTTTTAGCGAAAAAATGATGGGCGAGGGTATCGCAATAATACCATCTGATGGTACAATCATTTCACCAGTTGACGGAGAAGTTGTACAAGTACCGGCAACAAAACATGCTGTTGGGCTGGTTGGCAAAGATGGCACGGAAATTTTAATTCACATTGGACTGGAAACGGTCGAATTAAAAGGAGAAGGCTTCACACCAAAAGTACAGACTGGTGATAAAGTTTCGGCAGGACAACCTATCATGGAAGTGGATTTAAATTATGTCCGCGAACATGCAAAAGATATTGTGACACCGATTGTGATCACAAATAGCGGTGACAGTGGAAAAAACTATACACTCACCAGTGAAAGTGAAGCAAAAGCAGGAGAAACAGTAATTATTACCGTTTCAAAAAAATAAGTTGATAGGTAGAAGGATGTGGCTTGGTGATGAAAGTGGCAAAAGTGCTGAACAATAACGCTGTCATCATTAAAGATGGGGATTTAGAGAAAATTGCAATTGGAGCTGGTATCGGCTTTCATAAACGAAAAAATGATCCCGTTAATCTACAGAAAATCGAGAAGCTATTCGTTTTGGAAGATAATAAGAAACTGGAACAGTTGCTTATGCGTATTCCAGAAGAGCATTTCATCCTGTCGGAGGAGATCATAGCGTACGCCGAGGCGAAGCTCCATGCAAAATTAAACAGCCACGTTCTTTTAGCCCTATCTGACCATATATCGTTTGCAATTGAAAGGGAATCGCAAGGCATTCATCTACAAAATAAGCTGCTGCAGGAGATAAAAATTCTGTACCGCGATGAATTTGAAATCGGGCTTTGGGCACTCGATCATATCAAGGAAAAACTCGGTTTAGAAATGCCGGTTGATGAAGCAGCGTTTATTGCCTTGCATATCCACACCATGAAAATTCAGGGAGGTGATTTGCACGAAACCATCCGGGAGACGACGATTATCAGGGACATGGTGGAAGTAATTAAACAGACATTGGGTATTACTATCAAAGAGGAAGATTTAGCTTATGAGCGCTTAATTACTCATTTGCGTTTTGCAGTAAGCAGGGCCAAGCAATATGAAGTCCATGCTATGGATGAAGAAATGCTCCAAATGATTAGGCGTAAGTTCAAAATTGCCTATGAATGTGCATTGCAGGTCAACAAGCAGCTGTCTGAGGTATATGGTTTTCGATTACCGGAAGAGGAACTAGGTTACATCACGCTTCACATTGAAAGATTGCGTAAGTATTGAAATGATTTGATTTATTATGACAACGCATACAAGATAAAAATACGTAAAAATTTAGGGGGGAAAGTCATATGATGAAGGCTTTGCAAAAATTAGGCCGGTCATTGATGCTACCGGTTGCTGTCTTGCCAGCTGCTGCTATTTTGGCCGGACTCGGTAACTGGATATTGGGTCTTTTTAATGGAGATGTGTCCAATGTTATTGGTACATTCTTGCTACATGCAGGTACATCCATCTTGGATCATTTAGGGATTATATTTGCAACTGGTATCGCGATAGGACTGTCCAAAGATAAACACGGTGCTGCTGCACTTAGTGGTCTGGTTGGATTTCTGGTTGTTAGTAACTTGATTTCTATCGATACTGTTGCGGGCATAAAAGGGATTGATCCTGAAGCGGTCAACCCGGCATTTGCACAAAATGAAAATGTGTTTATCGGGATTCTTTCAGGCGTTATCTCCGCCATGATGTACAATCGATTTAGCGGTGTGAAACTGCCTGATGCACTTGCATTCTTCAGCGGTAAGCGACTTGCACCGATCATGTCGGCGGCCGCTATGGTTGTCCTGGCTGCTATATTATTCTTTGTTTGGCCAGTCGTCTTTAGTTGGCTCGTAGCGTTCGGTAAAGGGATTAGTAGTTTAGGGGCAGTTGGTGCCGGATTGTACGGATTCTTTAACCGCCTGTTAATTCCTACCGGCTTGCACCACGCACTAAACTCGGTATTTTGGTTTGATGTTGCTGGAATTAATGATATTGGCAAATTCTTGAACAGTGAAGGAACAAAAGGTATTACCGGTATGTATCAAGCAGGATTTTTCCCAATCATGATGTTTGGTTTACCTGCTGCAGCATTGGCAATGTATCATACAGCGAGAACAAAACGCAAAAAGCAAGCTGCATCTTTGATGTTGGCTGCAGCATTTGCTGCATTCTTTACAGGGGTCACAGAGCCGCTTGAATTCTCATTTATGTTCTTAGCTCCTGCATTGTATGTTGTCCATGCGTTACTTACGGGGCTGTCACTATTTATTGCAGCTTTGTTCCACTGGACTTCCGGATTTGGATTTAGCGCCGGTTTAGTTGACTATACCCTAAGTTTCATTAATCCAATCGCAAACCAACCATACATGCTTATTGTAGAAGGTCTTGTTTTTGCAGTAATTTACTATTTCTTGTTCCGTTTCTTGATTGTTAAGTTCAATTTGAAAACACCAGGTCGTGAAGATGTTATGGAGGAAGAAACGGAAGAAGCTGCACAAACAGGAAATGACAAATTCGCTATCATGGCTGCCAAGATTTATGACGGACTTGGTGGAGATGAAAACGTGGATTCAGTTGATTATTGTACAACCCGATTAAGAGTAGAAGTAGATGACATGGATAAGGTAGATCAAGACAAAATCAAATCTACCGGTGTTCCTGGCATCAATGTAGTAGGGAAACATAGTATTCAGGTTATTGTCGGTACAAGTGTTCAATTTGTCGCAGACGAGGTAAATAAAATTCGTAAGAAATAATATTTGTAAGGGGCTGTCCTATTGTGGGCAGCCCTTTTTTTCGAAGGAAATCTGGAATTTGCCATTCAGTCCCTTGGTGTATGCTTACGATTTCATCTTATTTTAGGTGTATTTAATCATAAAAGGTAACATTCACCTAACAATATGATAAACTGTTTTTAAATCCAAAATGAAGGTAAATAGAAATGCACATACGATGGAATATAGATTATACAAGGTCAAGGCATCAGCATCAAAAAAGTTCAGGCACTTGTTTGGGAGCTAGATAAAAATGTACTTAACAATTGAAGAAACAGCAGATTATCTGTCTTTGGAACCACCTGTTGTAAGGGCGCTTGTATTACAGGGGAGAATCCGGGCGATATTTGATGGGGAGAAATATTTAATTAACCAGGAACAGTTCCACACCTATTTTGAACAGATGGAAGCGTATAAAAAGAAGGTGGAAGAATATTTGAGCGAACCGATACCGGAAGATCCTGATGTTCATGATGAAGATTGACTTTTATCACGCATTAACTGGGCAGTAATACCCCCTTAAGACTTTAGGAAGAAAACCCTTATTGAATGTAATATTATGCAGCCGGCCAGAATTATTGTTGAAGCCCTTTGCCTCTTCCACACAAGTTTCAACCTATTCTGATCGGTTTTGAATTATCCATGCAACGTAGCCTTTAACGAGGCAATCTTCTCTACATCCAAACCATTACGAAAATCCCCGTCTTTTCGAATACCGGAACCGACATGGTATTGACGAGCACCAATTTTTACATGGAGCATGCCGATGTTTTTAGGTGAAACACCGCTGCCAATAAGAATTTCTGGTCCATTTAATTCATGAGAAAGTGTCACAAGTTCACACAGTTCATTTGTAGCTTGCGCTGCTTTATCTTTGCCGCCGGAGGTTAAAATTCGTTTGACGTGCCCGCCGTATTTATTCAAAAGACGATAAGCTTCCTGCTGGGAAACTACTTGATCAAAAGCACGATGAAACGTAATATCAAAATCCGGGACATGTTCAATCACACGATTTAAAAAAGCCTCATCAATTTGCCCTTCTGCTGTAATACCGCCGATTACGATACGATTGCCTCCGAGGCTGCGAATAATATTCAAGTCTTCTTTGATTACCTGCCAGTCGGCGTCATCATACATAAATCCAAAGCTGTGTGGGCGAACCATGATTTGCACAGGTATGCTGGCAGACTCCAGCACGTTTTTTATCACTCCATAGCTTGGTGTCAACCCGCCTTCCTGCATGGCGCTAACCAATTCTACACGGTCAATGCCAAGTTGTTCGGCTTGTTTTGTATCTGTTGCATTTAAAGTAATTGCTTCAATCTTCATATCAACACCTCTCATACAGTTTACCATAGTGCAATACTAGAAATGAAAAAATACTTGCTTTTTTATTTTTCCGTAGAGGCAATTCTTGGTGCGAAAATTAGGAGATTGTGACAAGTTTTGAGACATAAACTTAATTAGCATACAAATGGGGCTTTATATATTAAAATAGGTGGTAAATAGCGCAAATGATTGGAGAAAAACGTGGTACAATTACAGGTGTTGCAAAAGATCGGTATTCTTACAGTAAGCATGCTGCTGGGGTATGTCTATTATTTTTGGATAAGCAGGGAAGATAGAAGCGTCAAGCTGCAAAATGGCAGTTTGATGGCATCCATGCTGATCAATTTTGTCATTTATCTTTGGGTTGGAAAAATTGTGATGCATGGCCTCCTATTTATTCAGGATCCGTTGGCTGTTTTAGCTTATCCTAGTGATGCAAGGGCATTTTATTTTGCAACGGGACTGTCGTTTATTCATGTGATCGGCTTAATTATTCGAAAAGGATGGCCGGCAATGCGCGTTTTTACTGCTTTTTTCCCGGCATTTTTTGCAGCATCCTTTGTATTTGAATGTATACAAATTTTGGTATTGCATCAGGGCATTGGCTGGGAATACTTGGCATTGCTTATGCTGTTACTGCTGGTGCATATGGTATGTAGTGAGCGCTGCTTTTCAAGCAATTTGGTGCTTTGGCTGCTGTTGTGCTGGAGCACAGGGCAATTTATACTAGCCATTACGATGCCATATACGAATATTTTTGGTTTTATCATCGCTGGCTGGTTTTTTGGTGTGATCACTTTGTGTACAGCTGGCGGGCTGCTTTTTCAAAAATGGCATGCGGTAAATGAAAATAAGGAATAGGCAATCGGAGGTTATAAATTGAAATGAAAAAAATAGTCTTCATGGTTGTACTGCTTGGCATGTTCGCGTGGGCGGTATACAGTTTTAGTGCGGGCGGCAACAATGCGAGTAAGGAAAATCAAGCCAAGCAGCAGACAGATGATGCAGCGCAGGAGAACCAATATGGTTTGGAAAAGGGAGACATGGCCCCGGATTTCAAGTTGAAGACGATGGATGGCGAAGAGGTCAAACTGTCGGACTATCGTGGCAAAAGAGTGCTGGTTAATTTTTGGGCGACATGGTGCCCGCCTTGCCGTGCTGAAATTCCCGATTTGGAAAAGTTTCACAAAAATACGGATATTGTGCTGCTGGGCGTAAACTTGGCTTCACAGGAGAGAAGCCAAACAGCAGTCAGCAAATTTATCAAAAAGTATGAGATGACATATCCGGTATTAATGGACAAAAATGGGCTAATTGCTGAACTGTATAACATTCAGCCAATCCCAACTTCCTACTTGATTGACACAAAAGGACGGGTATTTAACAAAGCGCTTGGCGCATTAAATTATGATCAAATGGCGGCAGAATATAAAAACATGAATTAGTTTTGTTTCATAGAGAGGATTAATGGGGGACGAAAGATGAATTTGAAATTTTATATCTATCAAATTATAGCAGTCGGCATCATTTGGTGCGGCATGGCATTTTTCTTTGGAAAAATGGATGAGGTTAGTAAAATTGTATTTTATGCAGTTACTTCATGGCTGTTATTCTTGATCGTGCTGTTGGTGAAGTACATCATCCGTTGGAAAAAAGGGGATGACCGCCAAAATAAATCATAGGATTGTATGCCCAGGGGATGGCAAGCATCTTCTATTTGCAGAAACCGGGGTTCCACTTGCATAAATATGGGTTCTATTTGCAAAGCGGGAAAAGACGGATGTTGCACTTGTATCCGAGCTTACTTTCGGGGCAGAAAGCATTCATGAAGCGAAAGAACTTCTTGAATGTGTTAGACAGCTGATTCTTGTAAAGGGAGTATGACCATGCTGGAATTTGAAAATTTATATAAAACATTTGGAGATAAAATTTTGTTCAATCATGTTTCGGGAGTGATCCGGGAACATGATCGAATCGGCCTTATCGGTGTCAATGGTACAGGCAAATCAACGTTTTTAAAAGCGATTGCCGGGATTGACCCAGCGGAAACAGGAACCATCAATCATCCGAAAGATTATCAGATACAGTATTTAGCACAAGCACCTGAATTGGATGAGGGTTTGACGGTAATTGACCAGATTTATCGCGGTGAAGCTGAAATAATGCGGGTGATGCGCGATTATGAACATGCATTACTTGATTTAGAAAAAGATCCGGTCAATTCGAAAAAGCAGGCGAAGCTATTAGCTATGCAGCAGCGTATGGACGAGACAGAAGCATGGGAAGCAAACACAGTTGCCAAAACAATTTTAACGAAGCTTGGCATTACTGAATTTGATCAGCATATCGGCGATCTTTCCGGTGGTCAGAAAAAACGGGTGGCAATAGCAAATGCGCTTATCCAGCCTGCTGATTTACTGATTTTGGATGAACCGACAAACCATCTGGACAATGATACAGTACAATGGCTGGAGTCGTACATTGCCGGCTATAAAGGTGCCTTGCTGCTGGTTACGCACGACCGTTATTTCTTAAACCGTGTGACCAATCGGATTTATGAACTGGATAAAGGAAATCTTTATGTGTATGACGGAAACTATGAAGTATTTCTGGAGAAAAAAGCTGAACGGGAAGAGTTAGATCGGGCGAATGAGCAAAAACATGCCAATACGCTGCGCCGTGAACTGGCGTGGCTGAAGCGCGGTGCAAAAGCCAGGTCAACGAAACAGCGGGCAAGGGTCCAACGTGTGGAGGAAATGAAAGGAAAAACCTTTGATACAAAAAAAGAGGATGTTGCTTTTGAAGTAGGATCAACCAGGCTTGGAAAGAAAGTTCTGGATATGGCGCATGTCTCAAAATCCTTTGCGGATAAATGCCTGATTGCTGATTTTAGCAGGCTGGTCAAGCCGAGGGACCGGATTGGCATTGTTGGCCCAAACGGTTCCGGGAAAACAACGCTACTCAATATCATGGCGGGGAGAATGGAGGCAGACGGTGGCACGATTGAAACCGGGGAAACGGTCAAAATTGGCTACTATACACAAGGTGACGAGGAATTGGATGGCAACCAAAAAGTCATCGATTATATCAAGGAAATTGCAGAAGTTATTCATACCGCTGACGGAACTGTGATTACCGCAGAACAGATGCTGGAAAGATTTTTATTTCCCCGTCCGCAGCAATGGACATACATCCGCAGACTGTCTGGCGGTGAGCAACGGAGACTGTATTTGCTGAAAGTCTTGATGACCGAACCAAATGTATTGTTTTTGGATGAACCTACTAACGACCTGGATACGCAGACGTTAAGCGTATTGGAAGAATACTTGCAGCAGTTTCCGGGTGTCATTATCACGGTTTCCCACGATCGCTATTTTTTGGACCGTGTCGTGGATGAATTGCTTATTTTTAAAGGAAATGGCAGGATTGACAGCTTTTATGGCAATTATACACAATGGCTGGAAACAAGACAGCAGGAAATAAACGAAACGGAAAAACCAAGGAAAAAACATGCTGCGGAAAAGGCGAAACAGCAGCAAAAACCGAAAAAGAAAAAGCTTTCCTACAAGGACCAAAAAGAGTGGGATGAAATTGAAGACGTCATTACCGGTTTGGAGGAAAAAATTGCGGACTTGCAACAGAAAATTGCCGATGCAGGCAGTGACCTGGAGCAGGTGCAAGTCTTTTTTGCCGAACAGCAGGCGTTGGAAAAAGAATTAGAAGAGAAAATGGACCGTTGGGAAGAGCTTTCTTTATTGGTCGAGAAAATAGAGAAGCAGTGATCACTCCGGTGAGCTTGGGCAGGATGGGAGCTTTGATATGGGTGTTGGCATGAAGGTTGGGCAATCCTGCAAACAGGCGCATTCCTGTCAAACTGTGCATAGTTCAAACATCTGCAAGCAATTGAAATGCCAACCTAATTTCAGAATTTCCGGTGTCTGGCACCAGAGGGGGGATATTGATGCAAAAAATATATAGTGATGTTTTGCAGTTTCGGGGGAATCATTTTGATTTTGGATATGAGCAAGGAAAATTGTTGAAGGGTTCGTATACACTGGAAAATCGCAAGAAACAGTGGAAGATCAGACGACCGCATTTTTCATTGGATGTGCAGGAGACAAAGTCCGTTTTTCAGCAATATGCACCGGCAATCTGGGAAGAACTAAATGGAATCGGCGAAGCATTGGAATTGCCGATGAAGGATGTGCTGCTGGATTTTGGAGGCTACAGGCTGGAATATGTAAAAAGCGGCTGTTCGATTTTTACAGGCGACGATTTCATGATACGAAATTATGATTATCATCCAAAAACGTATGAAGGCCGTTTTGTGATTTATCAGCCGACAGATCAAGGCTACGCGGTGATTGGTCCATCCCAGCGAATTACGGGTAGGATGGACGGCATGAATGAAAAAGGACTTGCCATGGGATATAATTTTATGCACCGGAAAAAGCCGGGGGATGGCTTTATATGTAATATGATTGGCAGAATTGTGTTGGAAACATGTGCAGATGTCGATGAAGCAGTTGCCTTGCTGCGTGAAATCCCGCATCGTCATTCCTTTAGCTACACGGTGCTCGATCCAAGTGGCAAAACAAGGATTGTTGAGGCAACACCGCGTACAACGCAAGTACGGGAAAGCCATTTATGCACCAACCATTTTGAGATGCTTACCGATGAAAATCGGTACCATTTAACCGATTCTAAAAAGCGCCTTGCCGTGATGGAAGAACAGGAATCACAAATAGGCAATGCATACGATGCATTCCGTCTACTCAATGACAGCGACCGGGGTGTTTTTTCCCATGAGTATAAAAATTGGTCCGGCACCATTCATACGTCTGCATACTTCCCGCGAGAGAAAAAGGCCTGGTTTGCTATTGGAGGAGACCGTGAGCCGGTTGTATTCGATTTTGCCAAATGGTTGCGTGGCGAAAATTCCCACCTTGCCAAAATTGTGGGGGAAGTGGATACGGATCTGCCATTTGTGCATATGCAGCCCAATGTACGGTAGCTGCATTCAATGCTATAATAGGGTGTTCAAAAAATCGGTAAAAAATGACACATCCTAAAAGGAGAAACGCGCGCGAATAAGGTCTGAGCGTCCCGTGGAAAGCGAGTATATTCCATTTACGGCGATTGGAAGTGACTATGCTTGTTTACATTCGCTGATTTGGTTGACATGAATTATCTGAACTCGTGTTGGAAGTGACAATTCTTGTTTCACAATCCTTAAGAACTCCAGTTTTATTTGCAAGGTTTTGGAAAGGATCTTTGAAACATTCCACTAGTAGACGCGGCGGTTCTTCTTCTTTTTTGAGTACGTGCTATAATTTGGAGATGACAAACAGAACATGAAAGATATACTTACCAAAAAATGGGTTGTCATTTGTATTGCGGTATTTTGTGCGATTTTATGGGGCAGTGCTTTTCCTGTCTTGAAAATCAGCTATACCGAAATGCAAATGGCACCAGATGACACCATTGCAAAGATTGTTTTTGCCGGAATACGCTTTTTGCTGGCAGGATTGGCATTGCTGATTGGCATGCTGCTTGTCAGCAGAAGCGCTTTGAAAGTAACAAGGAGACAGGTACGATTTCTGATTATTTTTGGGATTATTCAAACCGCATTGCAATATTTCTTCTTTTATAATGGACTTGCCCATACATCGGGGATGCAAGGGGCTATTTTATCGTCTAGCGGAACATTTTTTACTGTTTTGCTTGCCCATTTTTTCTATCGTAATGACCGCTTGAATATTCCCAAGACAATCGGACTTGTTGCCGGTTTTGCCGGAATTGTTGTTGCCAATTGGGGAGAATCCTTTCAATTTGCTTTCCATCTCAATGGGGAAGGATTTATGATTCTTGCAGCTTTAACCGGAGCAATTGGTACGATTATGGGAAAGGAAATGGCAGTAGGTATTCATCCTTTTGCCTTGACCGGCTATCAATTGACGATCGGTTCGTTGGCGTTGCTTTTGGTCGGTTTGCCGCAAATGCAGCCACATGCCATCGTGTTCACGCCCCTAGGCTGGGGACTGCTGATTTATTCAGCATTTTTATCGGCTGCCGCGTTTGCACTCTGGTATTCGATTTTGAAATATAATAAAGCCGGTGAAATCAGCATTTATAAATTTGTTACACCTGTTTCCGGTGCGATTCTATCTGCTATCTTTATTGAAGGAGAAACACTGAATATGGCAATTTTGGCAGGTGTGGCACTTGTTGCAGTCGGTATATCGGCAATCAATATGAAACTGCACAGACATCCGGCAAATAGAGTACATGCGAAAAACCCTTCTTGAAGTTAGTTCGCGTGTTGAAGAAAATGGCATTATTTCCAATAACTATTTTACATCGGTCCGGATGTAGTATAATATGAATGCGTAATGGAAAGGGGCAACAATGTGCTAGGGATTGAGTTTTCAACAGCATCACTGCTTATATTATTGAAGATTATTGCCATAGATATCGTATTGTCCGGTGATAATGCCGTTGTCATAGCGATGGCGACGAGACGACTGGAAAAACATCAGCAAAACAAGGCAATTTTACTGGGAACCGGCGGTGCTGTCTTGCTACGGATAATATTTGCCATTATTATTGTCTACTTGTTGAAAGTGCCGTTTGTGCATCTCATTGGCGGTGTGCTTTTGCTCTATATTGCATATCACGTTCTTGTCGGAGATGACTCGGACACGGAAATCAAATCATCCAACAGTCTGTCGAAAGCCATTGGAACAATTATCCTGGCTGATGCGCTGATGAGTCTGGATAACGTTGTTGCCGTTGCTGGTGCTGCCAAAGGACATGTCGGCATGCTGATTATTGGTGTTGCGATTAGTATTCCGATTATGATCTTCGGTTCCAAGATGATCGTCAAAGTGATGGACAAGTTCTCCTGGATTGCATACGTGGGATCAGGTATCCTGGCATGGACTGCAGCAGGGATGATTTTGGAGGACAAGCTAGTCGTTGATACACTCCACTTAAATTCAAATGTGGAAATATATAGTCTATCGGCAATTGTGACCATTGCTGTTCTCGTTATCGGCTATTTGCGTAACCGGCGAATCAACTAAATCTATCATAAGAATCCTTGTTTAAAAATAAGATGATGGTGGAAAAATAATGTAATGATGCAATCATTAATAGCGGGAGGGGAAAGCATGAATCTGCTTCAAGTCAGAAAGGGTCAGTTTGTTTTTTACCAAAACGAGCTGCATAAAGTATACTCGGTCAAGCCATTATTAAAAAATTCGGTTCATCTATATCGGCTGAAAGATATGAAACAAGTACTTACGAAAGCAAAGGAAATTCATTTTTACAAGCCAAAACATAATGATACATTTATTTTCTATGGCAAGCGCTATACAATTGATGAAAATAAAATACCGGAACCCGGCGACTACATTTTGATTATAAGACCGGCACCGGATTTTCTCGATCATTATTCATTGAATGAGATTGAAAAGGTTGACACGGTAGATGATGGCAATGTCGTGACAACTAGGGATAACGGGGTAAAGCACCATGAATATGTCGTCCTCGTACCTGGCAGAAAAGAAGGAAGTCAGGAAATTGCCTATTACGATAAATCACTTGTACCGGAATCACAGCAAATTGAAGATGAATCGATGCAATATCTTGCTGAGCAGGATGATTCATTAAAACCGGAAGTTGGGGATATTTATTATGATAATATCCAAAAGACGAAGGCAATGATTGTCGCAATGACGGAAGATGAAATAGTCTTTGGACACGGTGTTCGGGTCCATGTTGCTGAATTGCTGGATGAAAATAACTACACACTTGTATATCGGTTTGAAGAGGATATGTAAAAGAATATGCAAGACACGGGAATTGCTTTTCCTGGAAAGTTTGAAGCTGTTTCGAAAATTTTCGGAGCAGCTTTTTTGTTTTGCTTGCAGGTTTTTTAACACGTTATAGCGAATAGGTTATATAAGTGCGCGTTCGAAAAGGAGGTGTCTTTCGTTATTTTCGACTAAAAAATGGGGGGAGATGATGGTATGACAGATTCAATTTGATCGTTGGTTCCTCCACTCTTGGCGATCATCATGGTGTTGATAACGAAGCGGGTATTGCTGTCGCTGGGAGTGGGCATTGTCGCGGCCGCGTTATTTACAGCAAGTTTTCATTTAAAAGCTTCCTTGCTGTTGATTTTGGAGGCATTTAAGGCTGTATTTATCGAGGATGGCGGCCTGAACACATGGAATATCTACATTCTACTGTTTGTGTTAATGCTTGGCATTCTGACTGCGTTTGTCAGTATGATGGGCGGAACAAAGGCGTTTGGCGATTGGATGATCAAACGGGTCAAAACACGTGCTGGCGCACAGCTGATGACAGTCGTTCTGGGAATAGTCGTATTTGTTGATGACTATTTTAACAGCTTGACGGTCGGACAAATTGCCAAGCCCGTAACGGATAAGCATCGCATTTCACGTCCCAAACTCGCCTATATTGTGGACTCGACATCCGCCCCGGTCTGTGTTATCGCGCCTGTATCCAGCTGGGGTCATACATCGTCGGACTGATTGGAACCGTGCTTGTAACCGAAAAGGTGGCCGGTATTTCCGCTTTTAGCGCTTTTTTGCAAATGATTCCGATGAACTTTTATGTTTGGGCAGCGCTTGGTACCGTCGTAATAATTGCTATCCGGCAGGTAGATTTTGGTCCCATGCGCATGTATGAAGTCCGCGCCATGGAAACAGGAGAGGTTTTGGACCCGGAGAAATCGGAAAGTGTGGATGCGGAATCTGACTTGCCGACGAGTAATTTTGGAAAAATATCCGATTTGGTTATTCCAATTGCTGTTCTCTTTGTGGCGACAGTCGGTTTTATTTATTTTACAGGTTGGCAGGCAGTTGGAGGAGGAAAATCGCTGATGGTGATATTTGGAGAAGCGGATGTATCCAAATCATTGCTTTATGGCGGTGTATTCGGTATCGCGGCAACGTTTATTTTGTTTATGCGTCATGCCAAAATGAAGGAACTTAACGGCAATCACTTTATAAAAGGGATTGTTGCTGGAGCAAAATCAATGCTGCCGGCTTTTGCGATTTTAATTTTTGCTTGGGCAATTGTTGATTTGATTGACCAGCTTGGCACCGGCGTTTACCTATCCGAAGTGGTTAAGGGGGCAAATATCAGTTTATCTTTGCTGCCTCTCATTGTATTTCTTATGGCGGGATTTATCGCATTTGCAACAGGCACTTCTTGGGGTTCATTTGCACTGCTGCTGCCGATTGCAGGGAAAATTGCGATGGTGACAGATCCTGATTTGCTATTGCCGATGCTTGCCGCAGTTTTGGCTGGTTCCGTTTTTGGCGATCATTGCTCACCGATTTCCGACACGACTATTCTTTCATCGACAGGATCAAGTTGTCACCACATTGACCATGTAACAACACAACTGCCATATGCACTTGTCTCTGCAGTTATTGCCGGGAGCGGTTACCTGGCTTTGGGACTAAGTGGGAGTGTTTGGTTAGGACTAGGCATCGTTTTTGTAGGGCTTGCCATATTATATGCCAGCCTTCATAAGCCGCTAGCCTTCACCGATGAAAAAGAAGAACCAGTTGCAAAATGAATGCACTTGCGATACATTTTTTATACTATTTTTGGAAAACAATTGAAAATGAAAAAATACTGATTTATAATGAATGTAGGTATTGAAACACCATTTCATATAATGAAACAGAGGGATGGGGATGGCTTCATTTGTTTCAAACAGTGTTAAAAATCTGCCCCCGTACTTGTTTGCTGAATTGGAGAAAAAAAAGAAACGCATGCAAGCACGCGGGGTGGATGTGATTGACCTTGGCATTGGTGCCCCAGATTTGCCAACGCCAGCATTTATAATTGACGCATTGGCTGAAGCGGCAAGACTTCCGGCAAACCACCGTTATTCCAGCTATTATGGATGCCGGGAATTCCGGGAAGCAGTTGCATCCTTTTACAGGCAGCGATATGGCGTGGAACTTAATCCTGATACGGAAGTGTTAACATTGATCGGCTCCAAGGAAGGAATCGCCCATTTGATCCAGGCCGTGGTCAATCCCGGTGAAACCGTATTGGTCCCAAATCCAGGTTACCCGGTTTATCGCTCGGCGGTCCATTTATCGGGTGCCAAAGCAGTCGACCTGCCTTTGGATGCAACAAACGGTTATGCACCGAAATTTTCGGATGTAAAAAAATCATACAAAGATGCAGCAAAGCTGATGTTGTTGAATTATCCCGCGAATCCGACTGCAGCGACGATTGAACTTTCAACATATTTGGAAGCGGTTGCATTTTCCAAGGAAAACCAATTATTGCTGGCAAATGATATGGCATATGATTTGATTACATTTCGAGATTACCAATCACCCAGTGTGCTGCAAGTACCGGATGCAAAAGATGTTGCCATTGAATTCGGGTCGCTGTCAAAAAGTTTCAATATGACCGGCTGGCGAATTGGATATGCGGTTGGCAATAAGGATGCAATCAAGGCGCTTTCCACGTTGAAAAGCAATTTGGATTCGTCACAGTTTTTGCCAATTCAATTAGCTGCTGCAAGGGCGTTAGAAAGTGATTTAGCCGTGGTTAAAAAGCATGCAACCGTCTTTGAAAAGCGGATGGAAAAAATGCATGCTGCGTTGCAAAGGTTGGGAATTTCTGCAGAAAAACCGCGGGGGACGATTTTTCTTTGGGTCCAGGTGCCAAAACCTTATACATCCGCGGCCTTTGCGGAGAAATTGCTGGAAGATGCCGGCATCATCATTACGCCGGGAACGGCCTTTGGTACGGCTGGCGAGGGTTACGCACGAATAGCGCTGACTGTGGACGAACAGCGATTGGATGAGGCGATTATTCGTCTGGAGCAGTTAGATATTAAAGGGGGAAACGGAACGTGAAAGCGGTGCAATCCTCACTTACGGCAAAAAAAATGACCGCAGCGCAAGCCATTGTTACCTGCATGAAATTAGAAGAAATAACCAATGTATTTTGCGTCCCGGGGGAAAGTTATTTGCCCTTGTTGGACGCACTGTATGATGAGGAATCCATTGAAGTGATTGCTGCAAGGCATGAAGGAGGGGCAGCCTTCATGGCAGAAGCCTACGCCAAATCAACACGCAAACCAAGCGTGGTCATGGCAACTAGAGGAGTAGGCGCAGCAAATTTGTCGATTGGTGTTCATACCGCCATGCAGGACTCTACGCCAATGGTTGTGCTGCTCGGACAGGTGCATAGCCAGTTCTCGGGCAGGGAGGGCTTTCAGGAGGTCGATCTCGTTCATTATTTTCAGCCGATTACAAAATGGGCGGTTGAAATCAGGGATGCGAACCGTACACCGGAATTAATACAGCGGGCATTTCGCATTGCCAAAACAGGCAGACCGGGACCGGTTGTTGTTGCCCTGCCGGAAGATGTGTTGCCAGCTGAAGCCCAAATGCATATTGGACCAGTTAGTCCCCGTCCATCACCGGCTCCATCGAAAAAAGAGATACAACAGGTAGCTGCCATGCTTTCCAATGCGCAGCGCCCACTTATTATTGCCGGTGGCGGGGTTAAAGCTGCAGGTGCCGAATCGCTTTTATCGGAATTTGCCAGCAGATACCAATTGCCTGTTGCAGCTGCATTTCGCAGACACGATGTCATCGATAGCCGTCATCCAATGTATGCAGGGCATCTTGGTTTAGGGATAAAACCCGCCATAAAGCAAACCGTCAGTGAGGCAGATGTCATTCTTGCTTTAGGTACCCGCCTTTCCGAGGTGACGACACAGGATTATGGGCTTATTCGTCCGGACCAAAAGCTGGTGCATATTGATATAGCCTACGATACGATTGGCAAGGTATACGCACCCGATATCGGGATTGTCTCCGACATGAAAGAGGCGTTACATTCCTTGCTAGAGATTGATATTTCGCCTGTATGGCAAGAGTGGGCGCTAAAAAGGCATAAGGCTAACGCGGAGGCAGGTAGGCTGCAGGTTTCTGAAGATGATGTGATCAATAAATACGTGATTGCCCAGCTGGCGGAAAAGCTTCCGGATGCTTTGCTGACCAACGACGCAGGGAATTTTGCCGGCTGGATGCACCAATATTTTCCATTTGCATCTCCGCATAGTTATGTCGGCCCAACTTCGGGTGCGATGGGCTATGGAATGCCGGCCGCACTTGGAGCAAAGCTTGCTTTTCCCGAAAAAACAGTCGTTTCATTGTCGGGAGATGGCGGATTTTTAATGACGGCTGCCGAGCTAGAAACAGCTATCAGACATCAAATCAACATTATTGCAATTGTATTCAACAATAAGATGTACGGAACGATCCGCATGCACCAGGAAAAACATTATCCGAAAAAGACAATTGCAACCGATTTGGGGGACGTCTCATTTGCCAAGCTTGCTGAAAGTATGGGAGCAACCGGACACACGGTTGCAACAAGAGCGGAGTTTTCCCATGCACTGGATGAGGCAATCAAATCCGATGTTTGTTCTGTCATCGAAGTGCTGACAGACCCAGAGCAAATTTCCGTGTCAGCCACAATTGCAGATATTCGAAATAAAAGATAATGCAAACATCACTAGAAGGAATACACGGTATAAACGCATAATTTCAAAGAAGAAAACATATGATGCTAGTTGTCTATGATTTTAGGAGGGGAAAAAATGGCTGAAGCAGTATTGCATACAAAACAATTAACAAATTATATTGATGGAATTTGGGAGGAAAAAGCTGTAGAAACAACTCCGGTTATCAATCCGGCAACAGGGCAAAGCATTGTCGATGTGCCACTGTCGACAGCAGAGGATGTGGACCGGGCAGTAGCGGCAGCGAAAAAGGCGCAGAAAGAATGGGCATTGGTGCCGGCGCCACAGCGCGCAGAGGTATTATTTAAGATCGGGACCTTATTAAAAGAACGCAAAGAGAGACTTGCCCAACTGTTAACGATGGAAAATGGCAAAGTGATTGAGGAAGCGCGCGGTGAAGTACAAGAAGGTATCGACATGGCCTTTTACATGGCGGGAGAAGGAAGAAGAATGTTTGGTCAAACCGTGCCATCTGAGCTGAAGGACAAATTTGCGATGAGTGTACGTGCTCCAATTGGCGTTGTTGGGATTATTACACCGTGGAATTTTCCGATTGCGATTGCAACCTGGAAGTCATTCCCGGCGATTGTAGCGGGAAATGCTGTTGTGTGGAAGCCGGCTACGGAAACACCAATCATGGCGTATGAACTGGCAAAAATTTGTGAAGAGGCTGGCCTTCCAAAAGGTGTGCTGAATGTTGTGTTTGGCAAAGGATCTACTGTTGGTGACAAGATGGTGCATCATGATGATATTCGTGTCATTTCCTTCACGGGTTCCAATGACACCGGAAGAAATATTGCGGCGGAATGCGGCAGGCAGCTCAAAAAAGTTTCCCTGGAAATGGGCGGCAAGAACGCAGTCATCGTCATGGATGATGCTGACCTTGATCTAGCTGTAGAAGGTATCCTTTGGAGTGCGTTTGGAACGAGCGGTCAGCGATGTACTGCCTGCAGCCGCGTGATCGTTCATGAAAATGTGAAGTCGGCACTGGAGGAAAGACTTCTGGCAGCGATGGAAGGTTTGACAATTGGCAATGGGCTTGATGAGAAGATTAAGGTAGGACCAATTATTAACCAAGCCGGTATTGAGAAAATCAACAAATACATCGAAATTGGCAAACAGGAAGGGGCAAAATTGCTTGCAGGTGGGTTTGAGCTGAAGGATGGAGCATATGCAGGCGGATATTACTTCACACCTACTTTATTTACAGATGTCCGCGCTGACATGCGTATCGCCCAGGAGGAAATTTTTGGACCAGTTGTGTCATTAATCCCTGTCAAAAGTTTTGCTGAAGCAATCGAGGTAAATAACAGTGTCACATATGGACTATCCAGCAGTATTTTTACAAGGGACGTCAATCAGGTATTTCAAGCCCAGCGCGACCTGGATACCGGTATTGTTTACGTAAATGCCGGCACGACAGGAGCGGAAATTCACTTGCCGTTCGGTGGAACGAAGGGGACCGGTAATGGTCACCGCGATTCCGGCGTGCAGGCGTTGGATGTTTTCACAGAGTGGAAAGCAGTGTATGTCGACTACAGCGGCAAATTGCAGCGAGCGCAGATTGATGTGGAATAGGGACAGAGGGACAGGTCCCTTGTCCCTAAGCTGCCGATCTTAAAGATGAATGGGACAGGGGGACAGGTTCCTTGTCCCTAAACTGCCAATCTAAAAGATTAGCCGGAGACATTTAACAAGGCGAAAACACCCCAAGAACTGCCGAAACAGTGAAAAAATTTCTTGACGCTGGACCGGATCTCGTATTCGGTCCGGCACATAACATTTGACGAGAACAAGGGGAGTGATGATTTTGAAAATAGGTGTATTGGGATCAGGGCTGATGGGCAAGGAAGCAGCCAGGGATTTGACATTAAATGAAAAGGTGACCGCTGTTGGACTAGCGGATATCGATATAGAGCGAGCTCAGCAAGTTTGTGACCAGATTCATTCGTCAAAGTTAAAAGCGTATCAAGTCGATGCAAGTGATGAAGAGGATTTGAGCAACTATATGCGTCAATTTGACGTCATCATCAACGCACTGTTTTATTCTTTTAATGAAATTGTTGCAAAAACGGCTATACGGGTTGGTGTCCATTCGGTCGATCTTGGCGGCCATATCGGTCATATCACGGATAAGGTATTGGCGATGAAGGAAAATGCAAAAGCGGCCGGTGTTACCATCATTCCGGATCTTGGAGTAGCACCCGGCATGATCAACATTTTATCCGGCCACGGCGTTCGCAAATTGGATAAGGCAGAATCTATCAAACTCTATGTAGGCGGAATCCCGGTACAGCCGGAACCTCCACTTGGGTACAACCATGTTTTTTCCATGGAAGGTTTGTTTGATCATTATACGGACCCGTCTCTGATTATCCGCAATGGCATCAAAATGGAGGTGCCATCCTTATCGGAAGTGGAGCAGATTTATTTTGAACGCTTCGGCCCATTGGAAGCATTCCATACATCTGGCGGTACATCGACACTTTCCTTGTCCTATCCGGATTTAAAAACGCTGGAATATAAAACAATCCGCTACCCGGGACACGCGGACAAATTTAAACTGCTTGTCGATTTGAATTTGACAAGAGCGGATTATCAAATAGATTTGCATGGTGAAAAAATCAATCCGAGGGAAGTATTGCTCAAGGTCCTTGATCCAATTGTTGAATTGGGTGAAAAAGATGATGCAGTATTGCTGCGTGTGATCGTTTCCGGTACGAAAAACGGTGTGGAAGCTTCCTACGCATATGAAATGACGACCTATAAAGACAGGGAAAATCAAGTCACTGCCATGGCCAGAGCAACAGCCAACACAATTTCCGTCGTCGCGCAGATGATTGGTGCGGGAGCCATCAGCAAAAAGGGTGTCTATCCGCCAGAGCAGATTGTCCCAGGGGATCTATACATCCAAGAGATGGCAAAACGCGGCGTTCACATTACAGAGACTGAACAAGTGGAAAAAACAAAAGTTCGGATGTAGCGGGGGTGGCTATTGTCCGGAAAAATGAGCAGCCTTGGGTTTATGAGGCTGCTCGTGTGAATGTAGATTGGGATTAGCTTTTTAGTTTTCGTTGATGCACCTTATCAGTGCCCTTTTGACGGTGGATTCGCGTTAATAGGTCACTGATTCACGTTTTCAGTGCCCTTTTGGTGGTGGAATTGCCTAAAAAGGTAACTGATACGCGTTCTCAGTGCCCTTTTGGTGGTGGAATTGCCTGAAAAGGTAACTGATACGCGTTCTCAGTGCCCTTTTGGCAGTGGAATTGCCTGAAAAGGTAACTGATGCGCCTTCTCAGTGCCCTTTTGGTGGTGGAATTACCTGAAAAGGTAACTGATACGCTTTCTCAGTGCCTTTTTGGCAGCGGATTCACCTAAAAAGGTAACTGATACGCCTTATCGATAAATTTTATGAGAGAAAAAGACTAGGGGATAAACGATGAATCAAAGCGTAATCAAAGCATTAAAACTATTGGACTTATTTACAGCTGAGACACCCGAATTGACGCTGAAGGATATTACTGCACAGGCAAAGCTGCCTAAACCGACCGTCTATCGGCTGCTAACGGCATTGGAAACCATGGATTACGTCCACAAAATGGAAAACACTGGCTATTATCGGCTAGGACTAAAGCTACTTGAGTTGGGACAGCTAGTTTCCGATCAGCTGGAATTGCGCAAAATTGCACTGCCTTATATGCAGCAGCTTGCTTCAGAAATAAATGAAGCTGTGCATCTTGTAATTATCAATCACACGCAGGCAACTTATATCGAAAAGGTCGACAGCAATCAGGCACTCCGCCTATTTACAAGGGTCGGCAAAAGCTCACCGCTTCATATCGGCTCCGGTCCGAAGTTGCTGCTGGCATTTTTGCCGAAAGAAAGACAGGAAGAGATAATCAATCAAACCGAGCTGTATACATTGGACACGCAAAATTCGATAGCGAAGAGCGAACTATTCAAACAGCTGCAGAAAATTCAAGATGCCGGATATGCATATAGTATCGGGGAACAGGATGCGGATACAACTGGAATTTCCTATCCAATCTATGATTTTCATAATCAAGTAATTGCATCGTTGACAGTAAGCGGGTTATCCAGTCATTTTTCCGGCGGCAATTTGGAGTTTATAAAAGAAAAAACAGCTCAGACGGCGCAAGTTATTTCCAGGGAACTTGGTTATACCGTTCAATACGAGGAGGGACAAGCTAAATGAAAACAATATTTATCGCGGGACATGCCAGGTTGCCTTCCGGAATGGCAGCGAAAAGTATTTATGATACACTGACGATTACTGCAGAAATTGACAAAAAATACGGTGTTATCGTTAACGCTGGGTGTACGTTGGCAACAGTCCATGGCCGAGAATTTGTACAGCAATTGTTGCGGGGGCATAGCCTGCGGGATGGCATCGCTGGACCGGAAAAAGAGGTTCGTAATCATTATCTTGGAAAGGCAGGGAATGCACTTGTTTCTGCCCTGCACGACCTGTATCGACAATATGAGTTACACAGGGAAGCCAAGTTAGGTAGTGTAACAGAGGGTATGCATTAACGGGGATTCGATATGGTGAGGGCACATTACAAGGCTGTCGACAACAGAGGATACGCATGAACGAGGATCTGATATGGAGAGAGACATGCCAAGGATTTTTAACGGCAACTCAGGGTAGGCATTAACAAGAGTCAGCAGGTACATCAGCGGATAAAAATGCAAGAGAAAACTTGAAAATCTTTTCCCCTTTTAAAAGCCGCATATTCTCTAACTTTTTAATTCGCTAAATGGACTTTGATTGAACAAGATAACAGGCAAACAAAGCGAAATTTTTCATCAATCCTTATTTTTAAGCACCCGGGTTGCAGCACTCGTAATAAGAAAAGCCAGTCGCACATACGACTGGCTATTTTTAATCAACCGCTATAGATACAAGTTTTTTCTCCAAAAATTCATCCATACCATGGTGTCCGCCTTCTTTGGAATTTCCTGACTCCTTGATGCCACCAAATGGTGCTTCCGACAAGGCAGGGAAGACATCATTGACTCCAACGATGCCATATTCCAGTTTTTCAGCAACCCGCAACGTTCTGCTCGTATTTTCCGTAAAAATATACGCAGCAAGTCCGTAGTCGGTATTGTTTGCCTTTTGTATGGCAACATCATCATTGGAAAATAGCTGTATCGGGAAAAGCGGGCCAAATGTTTCTTGATGCATGATGAGCATGTCATCCGTAGCATTAGCCAGCACGGTTGGTGGGAAATAATAGCCTTTTAAATCAGTATTCGCATGCCCTTCATGCAAGCCGCCGCAAACAATCTCCGCTCCTTTTCCAATTGCATCCTCATATTGTTGATGGACTTTTTTGCTTGCTTGCTCATTGATCAGAGGTCCAAGGTCTGTCCCTTCCTGCATGCCATCGCCCATCTTTAATTGTTGGACCTTTTCTTTTAGCAGCGCAGTGAATGATTCGGCGACTTTTTCATGAACATATAGGCGATTTGCACAAATACAGGTCTGGCCATTGTTGCGGAATTTGCTTGCTAAAGCGAGTGTGGCGGCTTTTTCCAGGTTTGCATCCTCAAACACGATAATTGGTGCATGACCGCCAAGCTCCAACGAAACCTTTTTCATTTGATTGGCACCTTCGCGCATCAAATATTTTCCTGTCGCGGTGGAGCCGGTGAATGTAATCATTTTTACTGCCTTATTGGTCAGCATGGCATTGCCGATAGCCTGGGCATCTCCGGTGACCATATTGACAACGCCTGCTGGAAGGCCTGCTTTTTCAAAAATTTCCATGATCGCAATTGCCGATAAAGGCGTTTCTGGAGAAGGCTTTAGGACAACCGTGCAGCCAGCAGCAATTGCCGGTGCAACCTTTCTTGTGATCATTGAAGACGGGAAGTTCCACGGTGTTATTGCCCCGACCACACCAATTGGATGTCCAATGACGAGCATGCGCTTGGAGGGAACCGAGGAGGGCAGCCATTCGCCATAGCCCCGGGATGCCTCCTCCGCATACCAAAGCAAAAAGCTTGCTGCGCTGTTGATTTCTCCTTTTGCTTCTTTTAATGGTTTTCCTTGTTCTCTCGTTAATAATGACGCCAGCCGATCTACATCTTCCATCATCAGCTGGTAGGCACGATACAAATAAACGGAGCGTTCCCTGCCCGTTTTTTGGCTCCAATCCGGAAAAGCTGCTGCAGCTGCTTCGATGGCCCTTTCCGTTTCATTTTTCCCTGCATAAGCCACACGTGCGAATGTTTCCAGTGTAGCCGGGTTACAGACGGTTTCGGACTCGCCACTCTCAGCTTCCAGCCACTCTCCGTTAATAAATAAACTTTTTGCATAATTGAGATATTCCAAAATAGAACCTCCTTCGTGATTGAAACTCTTTTTTTGATAGGATGACAGTTTCCGCTGGAAAAGAAAAGCCCAATGCTAGATTGATTGTTTCGGCTGTTCCCATGCTGGAAGCATGCGATTTAATGGTTTATCCTCCCGATAGCCAAGGACGTATTCGGCTTGGACAATCGTATGAATCTCCCTGGTTCCTTCATAAATAACCGGTGCTTTGGAATTTCGCAAGTATCTTTCAACAGGATACTCATCAGAAAATCCATAGGCTCCGTGTATTTGCACGGCATCATCAGCCGCTTTGTTGGCAAAATCGCATGCTTGCCATTTGGCTAGCGATGTTTCCCTTGTATTGCGTTTTCCCTGATTTTTCAGTTCGCCAGCACGATAGACAAGCAGTCTGCTCATTTGCAGTCCGGCTTCCATATTGGCGAGCATTTGCTGGACAAGCTGATGCTTGCCAATCGGCTTGCCAAATGTTTCACGCTCATGGCAGTATTTTACACTTGCTTCCATACAAGCCATTATTTGTCCGACTGCACCGGCGGCAACGGTAAAGCGGCCGTTGTCCAGTGCAGACATGGCGATTTTAAATCCCTCACCTTCTTTTCCAAGCAAATTTACTGCAGGAACTTTTACCTGGTCAAAAAATAATTCGCCTGTATTGCCTGCCCGGATACCCAGTTTTCCTTTAACTCCCTTGGAGGAAAAGCCTTCCCAGGTCCGCTCCACGATAAAGGCGGAGATGCCATGATGTTTTTTGGATTTATCTGTATAAGCAAACACGATGAAGTGGTCGGCAACATCGCAAAGCGAGATCCAGCTTTTCTGCCCGGATAAAATATAATGATCGCCTTCTTTGGTTGCTGTCGTCTGAAGGGAAGCAACATCCGAGCCTGCTGCCGGTTCTGTCAGTCCAAAAGCACCAACTTTTTCACCTTTTGCTTGGGGGACGAGGTATTTCTGTTTCTGCTCCTCATTTCCCCACTGCAACAATGTCATGCTGTTGAGTCCGGTATGAACGGAAACAGCAGTACGAAACGCTGTATCGCCGCGCTCCAATTCTTCGCAGACAATGGCAAGGGAATTATAATCCATTCCCGCACCGCCGTATTCTTCCGGGATGCAAACCCCCATCAATCCAAGTTCAGCCAATCTGTTCATGATATTCGGGTCAAACTTTCCGTCACGGTCCCATTGGGCAATATACGGCATGATTTCTTGATCCACAAATTTTCGTACCGTTTGGCGTAATATATTTTGTTCTTCCGTAAACGTAAAATCCATCGTTTTCACTCCTCAATCTTCAATTAATGATTATCCTTTAAATCAAATTCCTGTTGAATGTTTTCATTATGTTCGCCTGGTTCAGGCGGGTGCCTTCGTATCGAAGTAGGCGTCCGTGACAGCTTTAAGGGGCTTGCAATCATATCAATTTTTCCTGCTGTCGGGTGATGGCAGGATGCAAACATGTCCCGTGCCTGCAGCTGCGGATCCTGTGTGACTTCGGCAATGTTTTGAATCGGACCGCATGGGATATTGTTTTGCCAGCAGGCCTCCTGCCAATAGCCGCTTGTTTTCTCAAGAAATTGTACTTGAAGCAGATTGGTTAATACATCCCTGTTCGCCACACGGTCGGGGTTTGTTTTAAAGCGATCATCCTTTGCCACATCAGGTATGTTTAATATCCTGCAAAGTGTCGCAAATTGCCTGTCATTTCCGACCGCAATAACCATTTCACCGTCTTTTGTTTGAAACGTTTGATATGGGACGATATTGGCATGGCGGTTGCCAAGCCGGCTTGGAATGTTTCCTGATACCAAATAATTGCTTCCGATATTAACGAGTGAGCTGACGGCTGTATCATATAAGGACAAGTCCAGTTTTTGGCCAAGCCCAGAACGTTCTCTTTCCAAAAGAGCGCTCTGTATGCCGATACATGCATACAATCCGGTCAGTACGTCTGTAATTGCAACACCGACCTTTTGCGGGCCGGAGTCAGCATCACCGGTGATACTCATCAATCCGCTCATCGCTTGAATGATAAAGTCATAGCCGGGTATGTTTTGGTACGGGCCGGTTTCGCCAAAACCGGTGATGGAACAAAATACAATGCTCGGATTGATTTCTGACAGCGTTTCATACGATAGACCAAAGCGCTCCATCGTGCCGGTCTTGAAATTGTGGATGATGACATCGCTTTCAATAACGAGTTTTTTAATCGTCTCGATTCCTTCAGAAGACTTTAGATCAACCGTGATGCTGCGTTTGTTGCGATTGGCACAGAGATAATAGGCACTGACGCCGTTTTGAAATGGGGGACCCCATTTTCTCGTTTCATCACTGCCACCGGGAGCTTCGACTTTGATGACGTCAGCTCCCAAATCGCCAAGAATCATCGTGCAATAAGGCCCTGCAAGTACACGGGATAAATCAAGAATCCGAATGTTTTCCAACGCACCAGGCAAGCTAACAACTCCTTTCGAATTGAAAAAGCCAGCTCAAATTAAATTGCAATCTCGGATGCAAATTAAATTGAACTGGCTTTTATCTGTTTCCTCTGGTTACAGACTAGGCAGTATGATCGTTTTTACAAGGTCTTCATCTATCACATCGACAAAGACCATTTCATTGAACCATGGGAATGGGCGTGGCTGCACCTCAGCATGATCTTGTATATTCATTGTAGCGTATTCTGAAAAATTTGTAAAACAGATTTTGAAAAAAGGATTTTTTCATGCAGAAATTTTTTGCGTCCTGGAAACCAGGCTGTAAAGTGGGGTAGAAAGTGATACCCCACTGAATGAAGTTTCTATTTACTTTGCAGCTTGTTGCAGCTTGGAAATCATTTTCAGCGCCTTACCGGTTCCAATTGCGACAGATTCCAGCGGGTTTGGCGCGATATGGACAGGTACAATAATCTCGTCAGCGAGCCATTCCTGAATGCCATTCAGTAATGCCCCACCACCGGTAAGCACGATTCCACGGTCAACGATATCACCGCTGAGTTCCGGTGGACATTCTTCCAATGTTGAACGGATTGCTTCCAGCATTTGTTCCAGCAATTCTTTGATGGCATTGTGAATTTCCATTGACGTGACTGTTACGGTTTTCGGAAGACCTGTAACCATGTCCCGGCCGCGAATTTCCATCGTTTTTTCATCATGGTTTGGTGTTGCGTATCCGATTTCCATTTTCACGTTTTCTGCGGTACGCTCGCCAATCAGGATATTGTATTTTTTGCGGATATATTGAATGATTTCTTCATCCATACGGTCGCCGCCAACACGGATGGAGTGAGAGGAAACAACACCGCCAAATGAAATGATACCAACTTCAGACGTGCCGCCCCCGATATCCACAACAACATTGGCAATTGGTTCATCAACAGGCAAATCTGCACCGATTGCAGCAGCGACTGGTTCTTCGATTAAATGAACCTGTTTAACGCCATAACTGGAGACCGCATTATGGATGGCTCGCCGTTCTACAGAAGTACTGCCGGTGGGGGTACAAATGACAACGGAAGGTTTTCTTACGGTTAAGCCCATTTTTTTGCTTACTTTTTTCAATAGTTCTTTTAGCATTTGTGCAGTCACATCGTAATCTGCAATCACGCCATCTTTTAATGGACGGATGGGAATGATATTTCTTGGGGTCTTGCCGATCATTTCTTTCGCTTCCAAACCAACTGCAACAACTTGTTTCGTATTTATATCAATGGCAACAACGGACGGTTCGTTTAAAACAATGCCTTTCGATTTCGTATAAATAAGGACATTCGCAGTACCTAAATCAATTCCTATTTCTGTATTGTTAAACATAATAATAGTTCCTCCAATGATGACAGTTTTCAATCATATATCTTCTATTAAAAGAAGTGATTTCTGGGGGTGTCAAACCTTACAACTAGATTACAAGCTGATACGGCTACCCCCACCTGTTCGATATCACTTTTACACTCCCTGGACTTGCAGCAAGATACTTTCCCCACCTATCCATAATACTACTAAAATACGGCAAGCGGAATGGACTTTTCAAGTTTCATTTTTTTAACAATTTCGTCTGGATTGTAATAAACACGCGGTTTCTCAAGGCTGTCAAGACAAATTATCTGGTATTTTTATCCTATGTATTCTTTATTTTCCTAGATACCCTAAAATAGGTTATGAGAAAACACAATAATCATAGGGTTTTATTAATAGCGCTCGCACTGAATGGACAGTTGGAAAAACCAACCAAAATTATTACAAGAAAACCTATGGTATAGTGTTTCTGCAAGCAACAAACCACTATTTTTCAAGGAGAGGTGTTTACTAGATGTTCAAAAAAATAACAACAGTGGCAGTATTGTCCTCTGCAATTCTATTCGGAGCCGGTTTTCATTCCGTTGATGCAGCGGCAAGCAATCAGTCACAAAATCATTCATATAAAGTCTACTATTCTATCAATGGCGGCAACTTCCAAAGCGCCGATAATTTCGATCCATCTTATTTAAACAAATATTTCTCGTGCTTGGACACATCCAAGTTTCAGAATAATAGAACAGAGCAAACAAAACAGCCTGCTAAGCAGCATGAATCTGTAGATAAAGCAGGTCAACAAGAACAAGCAAAAACACAGCAGCCTGCAAAACAACAGCCAGCTGAAAATGCGTCTCAAGATAAAGCTGCACAAAACAATCAATCCTCTTCAAATAAAGTACAAGGATTGAGCGAGTACGAACAACAAGTAGTTGACTTGACAAACCAGGAACGTGCAAAACAAGGTTTGAAACCATTGAAAGCTGATTTGGAATTGAGCCGTGTAGCTCGTGAAAAATCACATGATATGGCAGTTAACGGCTATTTTTCTCATAATAGCCCGACCTATGGCTCTCCATTTGACATGATGAAAAGCTACGGCATTAAATACAACACTGCCGGAGAAAACATTGCCAAAGGCCAAAAGACTCCACAAGAAGTTGTGAATGCTTGGATGAACAGTGAAGGCCACCGTGCCAACATCCTAAATCCAAACTTCACCAAAATCGGTGTAGGTTATTCTGCACAAGGCAACATTTGGACTCAGCAATTTATTGGATAAGTAGACGATTGCGTCCGCCGGTCAATGAGACTGGGCGGGCGCTTTTTTTGTGTGCTTAAAAGTATTTCTATGAAAGAAAGGACCACTTCACGGCAGGGAAATCATTTATTTAGGAAAAACCTAGCCGAGAGAGAATGTCTCACGGCAGGGAAATCGTTTATTTCGGACAAAACTAGCCGAGAGAGGATGTCTCACGGCAAGGAAATCATTTATTTTAGAAAAAATTAGCCGAGAGAGGACGTCTCACGGTAGGAAAAACGTTTATTTTGGAAAAACCAATCAAGAGAGGTCAACTCACAGCATGCAAATTACTTGTTAGGAAAAACCAGTCAAGAGAGAACGATCTCTTAGCAAGGATAGTCCTCTGACACCAACAAGTGCCCCCTAGCCTAAACTCCCGCTACACAAGTACGGCCCGCCTGTATATATTTCGTTTCAATTGCTGTTAGCGGCATAATCATTTATATTTTGTTTAAGAGAAGCCCATTATGAATAAGGACAAAAACAGCAAAAACAATATGGATACGAAAGGGGTGGTCTTCTTGGTTCAAGGAACCGCGAACTGGAACACGGAACAAACTGCGGAATGGTTGCAGGAATATGTGGATGATTGGGTGAAATTTTACCGTAAACATACAAATGAGGGAAATGTCGCTTCCTATATACCATTATTGAAAGAGGTTGACCCGGATTTGCTGGGAATTACCATCATGGGCAGGAATGGTATGAAAATAAGTTCCGGTGATATAGGGCAGCAGTTTACCTTACAAAGTATTTCAAAGCTGCTCACTTTTATTGTGGCTTGTATGACGAGGGGCATTTCCTATGTGCTCAATCGTGTCGATGTAGAACCTACCGGTGAGGCGTTCAATTCCATCATGCATTTGGAATTAAATGAACTGAAGAAGCCATTCAATCCCTTTGTGAACGCGGGTGCGATTACAGTCACTTCCATGCTTGAAGGAAAAACTTCCGATTTGAAGCTTGAGCCAATTTTTGAACTGCTGGAGAAAATGCTTGGCTATCGGCCGTCACTCAATGTGGACGTCTATGAGTCGGAGCGGGACTCCTCCATGCGAAACAGGGCAATCGGGTACTACTTGCTAGAAATAGGATTTTTGGAATCTGATCTGAACATTACACTGGAAACATATTTCAAGCAGTGCTCCATTGATGTGACGGTAGATGATTTGGCAAAAATTGGTGTCATTTTGGCGAGCGATGGTGTTGATCCAGATACAAGGGAGGAAATTATTCCCAGGCAAGTAGCTCGTATTGCAAAGGCATTAATGCTGACATGCGGTATGTACGATGCATCTGGAAAGTTTGCGACCTATGTCGGTGTTCCGGCAAAAAGTGGAGTCTCCGGTGGAATTGTTGCCGTTGCACCACCGCGCGTTCGGGAAGAAAATCTGCCCTTTTTGGATGGGTGCGGCATTGGTGTATTCGGTCCGGCACTTGATGAAAAAGGCAATAGCATCGCAGGTATCCGCCTTTTACGTCATATTGCCTCGCAATGGGATTTAAGTATTTTTTAAATAGATTGGAGGGGGAGCCAATGTGTGGCAGGTTTACGGTTTTAGCACCGCGCGAGCAAGTTGAGGAGGCATTTTCCGTTGTAATAGATGAAAAAAATTATCAGGAAAACTATAATGTCGCCCCGGGGCAAAATGTACTGGCGATTATCCAGAATGCAAAGTCGAAACGAGCAGGTTATTTACGTTGGGGCTTGGTGCCTTCTTGGGCAAAAGACGAAAAAATTGGCTACAAAATGATCAACGCAAGGAGCGAATCGGTACATGAAAAACCTAGCTTCCGAAACTTGCTGATACAAAAGCGATGCCTGATTGTTGCCGATAGTTTTTACGAGTGGCAAAAAGAGGGAACTCACAAACAGCCAAAGCGGATACAGCTTGCTGACCGTAACCTGTTTGCGTTTGCCGGATTATGGGATCTATGGGAGCATGAAAATAAAAAAATATTCACTTGTACGATACTGACAAAAGCTGCTAATGCTTTCATGCAATCCATCCATACCCGGATGCCGATCATCCTGCCAAAGGACAAAGAAGCGGAATGGATACGTCCAGAAAAAATGGCACCGGAGACGGCACAGCAGTTTTTACAATCCTTGGAAGATGAAGAAATGAAAGCTTATGATGTCAGTGCTTATGTGAATGCTGCCAAACATAATGATGCACAGTGTATCGCACCGCTAGTAAAATAGATCTGGCGCTGGTTTAGGTAAAATCGTACTGTTTGCAGAAAATATCATGTTGTTATTAAAGCAAAAATTTAACCCCTTTGGATTCTGTATTGTCCATAGGGGATATTTTGTAAATGGGCGCGGTTTTTTAACGAGAATAGCGGTTAACGTACCAGGGGAATTATTTTAAAACGGATTTATATATGATTTTTTTAAGAAGAGCTCCACTTTAGCCAGAGGGAACAAAGGTTGTTGTTTTCAAAAGAAAGAATCGTCTTCATAAAAATAGCTACAATTTGTGGCAATATTATGTATAATGAATGTAGATAAGGTACTGCGTTTTTGCTGCAAAGTATCATTTTTCATTATAAAAGAGGGGGGATCTAATGGCTAATGAACCAGAATTTTTGGTTGATAAGGAAAGGGAAGAGGACAGAAAGGCGACCATTGAAAGAAAAGAGGGGGAACCTACCGCGGCCTTCAAAGGAGCGTCCTGGGCAGCGTTATTGATTGGTGTTGCGGCCTATCTAATCGGTCTGTTTAATGCTTCAATGGAGCTGAACGAGAAAGGTTATTATTTTGCAGTTTTGATTTTTGGGCTTTACGCAGCGGTCTCTTTACAAAAAGCAGTGAGAGATAAAGACGAGGGAATACCGGTTACTAGCATTTATTATGGGATCAGCTGGTTTGCACTTATTGTGTCTGTTGCCTTAATTGGCATCGGTTTATACAATGCGGGAAGCATCATTCTAAGTGAGAAGGGATTTTACGCAATGGCATTTGTTCTTAGCTTGTTTGCTGCAGTGACTGTTCAGAAGAATATCAGAGATACACAAAGAGCAAGAGAAAGAGATTAAGAATTTTGACTGAAGGGCGCACTTCTTGCATAAGAAGGCGCCCTTAATAAGGCAGCCCAGCTGATTTGACATGCAAGAGTGATTACTGATTACATTCTGGAGACGATATGGATGATGCCAGACGCGCTCACGAATTTGTATGAAACAGCTCTTTTTTTCGCCATCTGCCAAAACGATAATATCCAAAAGCAAATAGACTGCTAATGATAAAGCTAACGCCCATCCCAACTGCTATACCGGAATCACCAACAAGTTTTGCAAACAGAGCGGTTAGCGGGTAGCGTAAAGCCCAGAAAGAAATAATATTTAATACAAGTACTTGGTACATTGCTCCGGATGCTCGCACAATCCCATTCAGGATAAAATTGATCCCTAAAAACGGGTAGCATAGGGCAACGATTTGTAAATATTTTGTTCCAAACCGTACTGCCTCCTGGTCACGAATAAACAAGCGAATCCCAAAGGAAGCTAGCAAAACAACAAGCAATCCAATCAACAACATGATAGAAAAATTGTACAAAACGCCATATTTGGCAATCTTTTCAACTCGCTTCCAGTTGCGTACGCCAATATTTTGGCCTGCCATGCTATTTACTGCCGTTCCCAGCGCCTGCGCAGGGAGCATCAGTATTTTATCCAGACGCTGTGCTGCACCAAAGCCGGCCACCACCTGTTCGCCAAATCCCGTGACAACACTCATAATGGCAGCTACCCCTGCGGAAATGACGGCCATTTGCAAGCCCGATGGAATCCCGAGGTTTAGTATAAGACCGACCTCCTGCCTGCTTGGCAACCGAGGCAGATGAAATGGAACCATTTTCCGGCGCAGTACATACGTTAGTCCGTACACGAACGCCAATCCTTGGGAACCAACTGTCGCATAAGCCGAGCCAGCGACACCCAAATCAAATCCGGCGATAAACAATGGATCAAACACGATGTTTAATAAAACGGCAATAAAGACGAAGCGCAATGGTGTTTTGCTGTCGCCCATTGCCCGGAGCACAGTGCTGATAAAATTGTATCCGAATAAAAATAACATGCCCAAAAAATTGATTCGCAAATACGTCTCTGCTTCCGCCATCAGGCTGTCCGGTGTTCCCATCAGATGCAACAACGCTCCGGAGAATAGGAAGCCAATAAGGCCTAAAAGGATGGACATGATTGGCAAAACAACGACAAAAGCGTTCAAATAGCGTCTGAGCCCATCCTGGCTGTCCTGCCCCTTTTGCTGGGACAATATCGTCAGTGCTGCATTATTTAATCCAATAACAAAGGATAACATTGTAAAGATAATCGTTCCGGAAACAGCAACAGCGCCCAATGCATTGGCACCGAGCAAATTACCGACCCACAAACTATCCGCAAATTGGTAAGAAGTCTGCAGAAGATTGGTTAGAATAATCGGACCGGAAAACATAAAAAGCTGTTTGAAAATATTCCCACGTGTAAAATCATACTGGCGTTTGCCCATAAACAAATCCCCTCCGTGCCAGGTACTGCACAATTCAGAATCTCCCCGGTGCCAAGTACGAAACAATCCAGCATCTTCCTGGCGCCAGCCATCCATGCAAATTGAAGTGATTCTAGTGCCCGCCCGCTATCTGTGTAACCGGCGACACGCGAATTCAGCATGTTTTTGTACCAAATACTTTGCACTTCCCGCATTATAACATGAAAAAGGCCGTTCCCTTAAAAAAGGAACGGCCGAAGTAATCAGATTGTCAGGACGCTGCTTGTTTCCTGGCTTTTTCCTCTGCTTTTTCTTCTTTGGCAACTTTGAGGAACCGTTTTGTCTCATAGACAACCACCCCGGACAGTCCCAATAGGCCAATCAGGTTTGGAAAAGCCATTAGCGCATTCATGATATCGGAAATATCCCATACGACTTTTAATTGTTCCACAGCACCGTACATTACGGCCAGAACGAATACAACCCTGTAATATGGGATGGCCTTATCTGTAAACAGGTACGAGAAGCATTTTTCGCCGTAATATGACCAGCCGACCAAGGTCGAAAAGGCAAATAATACAATTCCAATTGTAACGATGTAGCCTCCTGCACCGCCCAAAAATTGGCTAAAGGCTGCGGAAGTAAGAGCAACTCCTTCCAGTCCGGTATCATATAGGCCGGACATGACAATCGTAATACCAGTAATTGAACAAACCAAAATGGTATCGATAAATACCTGTGTCATGGAAACAAGTGCCTGACGTCCCGGATAATCTGTCTTCGCGGCCGCTGCGGCAATAGGTGCCGAACCGAGACCGGCTTCGTTGGAGAAAACACCGCGAGCAACGCCATAACGAATAACTGTGCCGAGAATACCGCCGCCGAGCGCAGATCCTGTGAAGGCATCATTAAAAATGAGACCGATAGCACCTGGTACGATATCCAGGTTGGTGATCATGACAATAATACCACCAATGAGATAAAACAGCGCCATAATTGGAACGAAAAACGCTGTAACGCGGCCAATTGCCTTAATTCCACCCAGGATTACCAATCCAGTTAATAACGTTAATACAATACCAGTAACCCATGTTGGCACATGAAATGCATCCAGCAATGCACCGGAAACCGAATTGGACTGTGTCATATTGCCGATTCCAAAAGCTGCGATAGAGCCAAAGATGGCAAAAAGAACACCAAGCCATTTTGCTTTTAGACCATGCTCCAAATAGTACATCGGTCCCCCGGACATTTCCCCCTTACTGTTGGTTACACGATATTTCACCGCAAGGATTGCTTCGGAATATTTGGTTGCCATGCCGAACAATGCAGATAGCCACATCCAAAACACTGCCCCTGGGCCTCCCATTACAACCGCCGTTGCCACCCCAACGATATTACCGGTGCCAATGGTTGCGGCCATAGCCGTTGTCAGTGCCTCGTAATGACTGATATCCCCTTTGGATTTCTTGTCTTGTCTTTTGGGACTAAACGCTAGTTTTAAGGCGTATGGGAGCGAGCGAATTTGCAAAAACCCCAGCCGAATCGTCAAATACAATCCGGTACCGACAATAAGTACCAGCGTAACCGGCCCCCAAACAAAGTCACTGATTTTTCCTAAAAGTGCATCCAAAATCTTCCCCTCTTTTCTATTAAATTAGATAATTGCCTATATAAAATATTGCGAACATTTGATATAAAGTCAAGGCTTTTTTATAAAAAAATAAATTTTATAATTTGTTTCCTCTAAAACCGGGTGGCTCCGTAATAGAAATTTTGGAGGAAATATAGTGAAATAACCCATGAGAATGGTATGAAAGAAGGGGAGATGAAGCGCCATACATTCGTGAAAGCATATCTCTGCCGGGACAAGTTTTTACGGAAAAACGAATCAGTAGTGTCGTTTGCTATATAAGTAGCGTTTGAAAAAATGATCAAACGATGAAAACAGTGAAATAGTGGCGATATATGTCACTTTGATTATATAATTACAATGGATGACCAAAATATAGGTGGAACTGCTTGCTCAATTTGTCCGATTAAAGCCGTATCGGCATATGACAATGCACCAATATATGTTTGGTGTTTTGTTTTTTAGGGATTTTATTCAGTAATACATCATATAACAAGAAGGAGAGTTTTTATTATGGGAAAGAACAAACTATTTACAGGCATTATTTCAGGAGCGATTGTCGGCGGCATTATCGCATTGTTTGACAAAGAAGCAAGACTGTACGCAAAGGACAAACTTGCATCTGCCAAAACATATGGTGCGTATGTTTTCAAAAATCCATCTGAAGCATTGCGTAATGCAAGCGGCAAAGTGACAACGTTCAACGCACAATTTACAGATCAAGTGGATAATGCAATTAACGCGTTAGAACAAGTAGAAGAAACAGTAAATAAAGTGTTGAAACGCGAATCGTAACTTTCGCCGTAACTTTCCCTGGGATGCGTGCAAAGAAATTGTTTCTGAACCGATGCCAAGGGGGACAAACCATTGAGGCAAACCATCATTTTCATCAAACGGATACTGCGTAAAGTATCCGAAAATGACGTTTTCGGGTTGGCAGCCCAACTCGCCTATTTTTTTCTGTTATCATTGTTTCCACTGCTGCTGTTTATCATGACATTGATTGGATTTTTGCCAATTGACGAACAATCGCTTTTGGATATGGTTGCGACGGTGGCACCCGGCGAAACAATGGATCTGATCAATGACAATATTAGTGTGTTGCTAAATCATCAGAACGGCGGCCTATTGTCGTTCAGTATTCTTGCAACACTTTGGTCTGCGTCAAATGGTGTCAATGCGATGATAAAGGCGATGAATCGGGCATACAATGTAGAGGAAAATCGGTCCTTCCTTGTCTCACGGCTCATCGCATTGGTGATGACGATCGCCATGATCGGGGTAATTGTCATTGCGATATTGCTACCGGTCCTTGGTAAAGCAATTGGTATTTATATTTTTTCTCTTTTTGGGCTGTCATCGGATTTTGTCCACGCATGGAATTTGCTGCGATGGGTAATGACATCGGTCGTATTCTTTATTGTCTTCCTGGCGTTTTACAGACTGGCACCAAATACCAAGGTACATTTGCGTGAGGTAGCAGGGGGTGCATTATTTGCAACAGTTTGCTGGCAGCTTGCATCACTTGCTTTTTCATACTATGTCAGTACAATTGGCAATTACACAGCTACATATGGCAGTCTTGGTGCGGTTATCGTTTTGATGATTTGGTTTTACATTTCAGGGATTATCATGATTATCGGCGGGATGATCAATGCCACGCATGCGGAGAAAATCACGACGTAAATCAGGTGTACCGCCAGATATTTCCGAAGTGAGAATGTCTGTCTAAAACATGAAGAACACCAACAGATTGATGCCAATTTCATAAAAATGATTGGGCGGATTAGCCAGCAGTCGGATTTCATGCCGTTGCTGGCTGTTTGGTTTTATGAACGACAAATTGATGGGAAAACTGGCTCAAAATGTCGCTCATCGAGGCAATGAACGACAAATTAATGGGAAAACTGCTCCAAAATGTCGTTCATCAAGGAAATGAACGACAAATTGATGAGGAAATGGATCCAAAATGTTGTTCATCAGAGCAATGAACGACAAAATCGAAAAAAAGCCTAAGGACATAAGTAAAGCCGCGAGTAATCAAGGTTTGATATCTTGCGTTTTATTCACGTTCGCATTTTCCAACTATTATTCCAGTAAACAAATCCATTAAATGCCTTGTTAAAGATACCTGATTAAGCCCCTCCAAAATCCTTTCATGAAAACACACAATCCATTTATCTCCAAATTATTAAGAGACAGATTTTTAAAATATTGATTAAACAGGTATACCCTGTTACAATCGAACTTGTGTAAAATATATAACAGAAAATTGGGAGGGAGAGCATCATGAAGAAAATAGGCCTGTTTGTGATTGCGGTTTTGCTATTGATTACTGCAGCATGCTCCGACAGCAGCGACAAAGCATCCGGCAAAACCAAACCAGATGATGCAATTTGGAAAAAAATTCAGGATAAAGGGGTTATTGTTGCTGGAACGGATGGAACATTGTATCCCGCATCTTATTATCCGGAAAATTCGGATGAACTAACTGGTTATAATGTAGAAGTTTTTCGTGAGCTGGCCAAACGTTTAGGTGTCAAAGTGAAATTCGAAGTAATGCCGTTTGATTCCATGCTTGGTGCATTAAACAGCGGCAAGGTGGATATCATTCAAGCAGGTCCTCGAGAGGAAAGCAAGAAAAAATTCACCTATAGCACGCCTGTAAAGTATTCTTATGCCACGATGATTGTTCGGAAAAAAGATCATTCCGGTATTGAAAA
This sequence comes from Tigheibacillus jepli, assembly GCF_030732005.1. GTDB lineage: Bacteria > Bacillota > Bacilli > Bacillales > Amphibacillaceae > Tigheibacillus > Tigheibacillus jepli. The sequence goes on from NZ_JAROCA010000020.1 coordinate 63,111, forward strand.
AATGGAAGATTTGAAGGGGAAAAAAGCAGGCGGGGCAGCTACAACAGTGTATAGTGAGATTGCCAAAAAATATGGTGCCACAGTGGTTACATATGGAAATGCGACAAACGATGCATATTTGCGTGATGTCGATAACGGACGAACCGATGTCGTGATAAATGATTACTATTTGCAGCGTTTAGCCTTGAAAGCACTGCCACAATTTGACTTGGAAATCCATCCGAATCTCAAATTTTATCCGAATACAAATAATGTCGTGATGAAAAAGGACGCGCCAGTTTTGGAGCAAAAAGTAAACGACGCGATTCAGGAAATGAAAGAGGATGGCACGCTTACGAAACTTTCAAAGAAATTTTTTGCCGGGGAAGATGTGTCCACAGAACCTGATTTTCCTGACATGATTGAAATAGACGGAATCGAGTAATGAGGGCAATGCAAATGCTTGATTGGGAAAATATACATTTGGAAAATTTTTTTGATGTGCATCTGGCAATTAAAAGCATTCCGTTTTTACTGGGCGGCATCCCGATGACGCTGCTTGTTTCCATTGCGGGTATGCTATTGGGCTTAATTCTCGGTTTATTTCTGGCAATGGGCAGAAATTCCGGAAAAATTATATTCCGCTGGCCGTCCAGGACATATATCTCTTTCATGCGGGGGACACCGTTGCTTGTTTTCCTATTTCTCTTATATTTCGGATTGCCTGTTATCGGAATTGAGATGCCAGGGGTTTATGCTGCGATTTTGGGGTTTGGTCTTAACAGTGCTGCATATATCGCCGAAATTAACCGCTCAGCAATCAATAGTATCGACAATGGACAGTGGGAGGCGGCGAAAGCATTGAACATGGGGTTTGGTTTTACCATGCGCAAGATCATTTTGCCGCAAGCAACCAGGATTGCTGTTCCACCGTTGACAAATGTTTTTATGGATATTGTCAAAGGAACTTCCCTTGCCGCGATGATTACGGTTCCCGAGCTTTTTCAAAAGGCGCAGATTGTTGCCGGCCGCACCTTTGACTCAATGACCATGTATATTATGGTAGCATTGATTTACTGGCCGATATGTATCATCATTTCCTATATGCAGGATCATCTTGAAAAAAAGTACAGCCGATTTATTTAGGATGGTTTGCAAGAGCCATTAGACGCTCAACGGCCGCCATGTCCCGAATTCAAAATTGCTTGCCAAGGAATTGAGAGCACATTGATAAACTTTTGGGCCGAGACAGCGTATAATAGGTTCAAATTCTCGTTGAGGGGGGCATGATGATGCAATTTCGTTCGAATGGAGATACGATGGAAACATCTGAATTTGCATTTGGCAATTTAACCATTTCCGGCGATGATGCATTAGGTTATCGGCCATTTCAGTTGATGGTGGCATCTATTGTTGGCTGTAGCGGTTCTGTATTTAAAAAGATATTGAAGAAACAGCGTATTTCATTTGAAGCATTAACAGTTGACGCCGATGTGGAACGAAATCCGGATGAAGCAAATAAGATCGAACATATCACATTGCATTTCACGGTTAAAGGAAAAGATTTAAATGAGGAAAAACTGAAAAAGAGCCTGGCGATTGCCCGCAGAAATTGTGCCATGGTTCGTTCCGTTGAGGATAGTATCCATATTGAAGAAACGCTGAAAATAACAGAATAAGAATATAGCCGGGTGCTTTAGCATCTGGCTTTTTTTGAAGGTATGCATAATATTCATGGGTCCGAAAAAACTATATAAAAAAGAGAGGAATGGACACATGACGAAACATACATGCAAAGCAGTCTTCATTTTTGTCTCGGCTCTCGTTTTGCTGCTTCCTTTTGGTTTGCCATCTGAAACAGCTGCGAAGGAAAAAAAGACAAAAAAAGTTGAAATCCCTAATTATGTGTTGGATATTTCCAAAGAGAATACCTATCCAAATGCAACAGAAGACCAGGAAGTAATCGAACCGAGTGAATTTACAAAAGAACTTCTGGACGGTCTAGATAAAATACCGATTGAAAACCCGGATTTAATCAAAATGCTGAATGAAACAACACTAAAACCATCGCCAATTGCAATTGGCTACAGAGGTATGATTTTTCTAGGGCGATGGCCGTTGAATTACAAATCAGATGAGACGAACGTCAATTGGCAGTATCAAAAAGTGAATACGAACGAACTGAATAACCTTGGCGGAGATACCACGCAGAAGCTTAGCTATAGCCAGCAGTCTGACAAAGAAATCAAGGGTGCACTAACCAATAAAATTACCAATCCTGATGACGTGAAAAAAATGATGCTGCTAAAAGCAAAGAAGAAAACGAACTTGCCGTTGTCTTACAAGGCGATGGTAGGCAAGGGAACAAAAAAAGACCAGTCTTACAATATTCCGGTGAAAAAATTTGGCTATTTGAATGCCTATGCGCCGGCAGTTAATGAAAAAGGACAGGTTACCTTTGGTGAAGTTTATATCCAATTGAAAGGAAAAAACAAGAAAATCGTTGTCAAAAATGTAACCAAACAAGGAATTGGAGCATGGATTCCAATCCAGGATCACATCGCATTTTCGTTTACATTGAAATAAAATGGGGCACATATCGCGACTTGCGGTGTGTGCTTTTTTTAGGGTAGGGAAACGAAAGAATATTGTCGCGAAGAAAAATGACTTAACCCAAGTTTCGGCTAAAAAGCCTAGAAATCCCGCTGTGTCGGGATTTCTAATTTTATTTTGGTCACTACAACCT
>NZ_JAROCA010000021.1 GCF_030732005.1 Tigheibacillus jepli
AACGAAACCAAGTTTGGGCAATTTGATTTTGTTGCCGATGATCCTGATATTATCGTTTGTGTACTTGGTTGTATAGGACTGCACCTTATTGTTTTTGGATTTGAAGCGCGGCGCTTTATTTTGTTTCTTGAAAAACTTGGAAAAAGCATCAGCAAGATTTTCCAAAGAAGATTGCAGGGCAACACTGTCCACTTCTTGCAGCCAGATCAAATCTTTTTTTAACTGCGTCAGCCGTTTGGAACAAATGTTGTATGTCAAACCTTTTCCGGACGACTTATACGCAGTATTCCACTGATCCAGGAAATGATTGAATACGTAACGGCTGCATCCGATGGTTTTGGCGATTTTTACTTCCTGTTCTTTCGTGGGGTAGATACGAAACTTATAGGCTTTCTTTACCATCTTTTTCACTCCCCTCCATAATAGGGAACTTCTGTTTTTATTCTACCACGAAACGCACGTTCGTACAACAAAAACTTGAGAGGACAGAAATTACCATTAGTTCCTTGTAGTGGGGCAATGGAGATGGCTGAAGCCCAACCCTTGTCCAAAGGCGATTCATCTCCACCCTGCTTCACGGGGGATGGAGTTTTCTCGCCTAAGTTGATAAAAAATTTATTGATCTCGAAAAAATCGGGCGACTGTACTGCCTATAAAACATTTCTAGTTGTTTTGATGCCATTAAAAGGGAGCATTTCTTAAAGGGTGTTTGGTAAAAAATATTGCAGGGTATTTCGTATTTTTTGAGAGGGGGTTATCCATTGTTTATAGATAGCTGGTCTGCTTTTTGGTTTCTGATACCTACTGTGCTTTATCTAATTGTTATTGTTTTTGCTGTTTATTTTGTACTAAAAATAATGAAGTTCATGAATGAAAAAATCAAGTTGGACCGTGAAAAAAACGAGAAACTCACTGAAATCATCCAAGCACTGAATCAGGATAAAGAGATGAAATAACATCAAATTTCGTTCGGCAAACGGATGCTTGGTCGCAATAGCGTTTAGCCGTCCTTATAAGGGAAGTTTGTCAAGAAACGGTGTAATATATAGGGGGTCTTTATGAATTTTGTACTTATATTTGGACCACAAGCAGTCGGTAAAATGACAGTGGGGCAAGAAATAGAAAAAATGACTGATTTGAAGTTGTTTCACAACCATATGACGATTGAATTGCTTGCACCATTTTTAGGATTTGAGCCGAAAATGTGGAAATTATCCAATCTGATTAGAACAGAAATATTCAAGGCAGTGGCTGAAACCAAACAGGCGGGATTGATATTCACCTATGTATGGGCTTTTGACCAACAGGAAGATTGGGACTATGTAGACAGGATCTGTGAAATATTTGAATCCAACGGAGCAAATATTTATTTTGTTGAATTGGAAGCGGATCTTGAAGAGAGACTTGAACGGAACAAAAGTCCACACCGACTCCAACACAAGCCCACCAAAAGAAATGTGGATTGGTCGGAAAATGAGCTGAAGCAGACGATGGAGGAATACAGATTGAACACATACGAGGGTGAAATTAAAAGAGAAAACTACATAAAAATAAATAATACGAAATTGCGTGCCGTGGAAGTAGCTAAAATTGTCGCGGAAAAATTTGATTTATAATCTTTTAACTGCTTCATCAATCAATGCTTTTCCCCTTATTGAGGTTAATAATGTTTAAAAAGTATCGAATATCTTATGGTCTTTTTCACTGTATTGATCATCTGGCAGCTGGTTTTTAGCAAAAAGATTCGTAGGTTAGGAATTCACCGGAGTCGGAGGAAAGTTCACCCCCGTCATTTGACAATTTGATGTTTTTATTGTAACTTAGTCTAATTTGCGGTAATGTAGGCATTATAAGAATCCTTTCTGTGGTTATTTGTGCTAATTTAACTTTAACAGAAATGGATTCTTTTTTCGTTTTTAGATAAATTTTAGAAAAGGCCGAACCGCCATGCAGACAAGGGTTCAGAGACTTTATGCGTAGTTACTATGTATAATTCAGGGTAATGTTTTCAGGTTTCGTTTTTTAAAATTGTGCTGGCAAACCATATGTACAAGAAAGAACAGGTAGAATCCTTTTTCTTTTTTGGCTGTTTTTTGCTATCATGAGTGTAGCCAAATGATATGGAAATATGTGTGCAAGAGCTATAAAGCAGGTGAAATGATGACTTACGAGTATTATGCGGGATCATTGGAAGAAACCAAAGGGCTTGCCAAAAGATTGGCAAAGCTATTGCAGCCCGGTGATGTGATCACGCTGGAAGGCGATTTAGGAGCGGGTAAAACAACATTTACAAAAGGCTTGGCAGATGGACTTGGGGTACAGGACATTGTAAACAGTCCAACCTTTACAATCGTAAAGCAATATCAAGGTCGCCTGCCTTTATACCATATGGACGTATATCGTCTGGAAAATGAAGAAGAAGACCTTGGCTTTGATGAGTATTTTCAAGGTGAAGGCGTTACAGTCATTGAATGGGCCAAATTTATTGCGGAATTTTTACCGGAGGCGTATTTGAATATCAATATTCGTTATGAAAATGAACAAGGGCGAACATATTCTTTTACCCCCAAGGGTCAACATTATAAGCAACTATTGGAAAAACTGATGGGGGATACAAAGGAGATTTAACAATGTATATACTTGGTTTGGATACATCCAACCAGCTATTGGGTGTAGCGATTATGAAAGATGAACAAGTCATTGGTGAAATAACGACAAATATTGCCAGGAATCATTCTGTTCGCCTCATGCCAGCAATTAACCAGCTGATGGAAGACGTAGATATGAAGCCGGAACAATTGGATAAAATTGTCGTGGCGAAGGGGCCGGGTTCCTATACAGGTGTGCGGATTGGATTGACGACTGCCAAAACGATGGCATGGGCGCTGCAAATTCCGGTGGTTGGTGTTTCAAGCTTAAAGGTGCTGGGATATCAAGGTAAATTTTTTGATGGGTTGATTTGTCCCTTTTTTGATGCAAGGAGAGGGCGTGTGTACACAGGGCTTTATCAATGGAAAGATGGGAATTTGGAAATCGTTGAGGATGAACGCAACGTTGCAATGGAGGAATGGCTGAAATTGCTATCATCGAAGGAACAGAAGGTATTGTTTTTGAGTCCGGATATGAAAAAGCATCAAACTACCATTGAAACAAGCATGCCTTCACTGGCGGTTATTCCGGATGCATCTGCCTATCAGATGGCCAATCCATCCCATCTTATCCTTGCTGGTGAAAATGAAGCGAATGACTCGGTATACCACATAACGCCTAACTATTTGCGCTTGGCTGAGGCAGAAGCAAAATGGTTGCAAGCAAAGGAAAATCATGCCAATGGATGAACCAACAATACGTCCGATGACATTGGCGGATATAGAGGCGGTCATGGAGGTGGAGACTGCAACGTATGCATCTCCATGGCAAAGACATATTTTTTATCAGGAAATTGCGCAAAACTTCCATGCCCATTATTTTGTACTTGAATTGGGCGGTCTTGTGATTGGATATGCCGGCATGTGGGTAGTAATGGATGATGCGCAAATAACCAATATCGCGATTTTGCCGGCATATCGAGGCAGGAAATTTGGAGATAGGCTGTTTCGCTTTTTGCTAGGCAAAGCAATTATGCTTGGAGCAGAACATTTATCATTGGAAGTAAGAGTGTCCAATCATATTGCACAGCGGATGTATCGCAAGTTCGGACTGGTCAAAGGCGGCATCCGCAAAAATTATTATACAGACAATCAGGAAGATGCGATGGTAATGTGGGTGACGTTAAAATGAAAAATGCAACATATATACTTGGAATCGAATCAAGCTGTGATGAGACAGCTGTTGCCATTGTAAAGGACGGCAAGGAGATCATAGCGAATGTGGTGGCGTCGCAAATTGAAAGCCATAAGCGTTTTGGCGGCGTCGTACCGGAAATCGCATCGAGACATCATGTAGAACAAATTACGATTGTTCTGCAAGAGGCAATGGAACAGTCAGGATTAACCTGGGATGAAATCGATGCAATTGCAGTTACGCAGGGGCCAGGGCTGGTCGGCGCGTTGCTGATCGGTGTAAGCGCGGCAAAGGCTTTGGCTTTTGCCAAACATAAGCCACTTGTACCGGTCCATCATATTGCCGGTCATATTTATGCAAATCGCTTGCTTGAGGAGCTGCAATTTCCACTGCTTGCCCTTGTTGTCTCCGGTGGGCATACGGAACTGGTTTTGATGAAGGAGCATGGTCAATTTGAATTAATCGGACAGACAAGAGACGATGCTGCGGGTGAAGCATATGACAAGGTAGCCAGAATGCTGGATATGCCATATCCGGGTGGTCCCCAAATTGACCTCCTGGCAGCACAGGGGGAAGAAAACCTTACATTCCCAAGGGCATGGCTGGAACAAGACAGCTTCGATTTTAGTTTCAGTGGATTGAAATCGGCAGTTATCAACACAATCCACAATGCGCAGCAGCGTGGGGAGACCCTTAAAAAAGCGGATATTGCGGCAAGTTTTCAGGCGAGTGTTGTGGAGGTCTTGACAGAAAAGACTTTCAACGCTGCGGAAAAATACCAAGTAAAACAAGTATTGATAGCCGGAGGGGTTGCAGCAAATAAAGGATTGCGCACTTCCCTTGAAAATAAATTTGCCGGAACAGGCATACCACTGCTTATCCCACCGATTAAGTTTTGTACGGATAATGCGGCGATGATAGCAGCTGCAGGCACGATTGCATATCAGCAAGGCAGAAGGGCAGGGCTTGATTTGAATGCCAATCCATCGCTGCCATTACAATAATAAGCAATAATAAGCAAAAATAATTAGAACAAAGACGCAAGCGCCCTTACAGGCTAAAAGCGCGACGTCCTGGGGCTGCGATTACTCGTCCCACCGGAAACCATTTATTAGTTGCTGGGCGCTTGCGCCGGACGCGGCTGTCATAGTAAATGACATTTATACAGCCCAATTTTATACCTTCTTTACCTATGAAAAAAACCATCAGCCAAAAGTCTTGCTGATGGTTTTTTTACTCTAACTTTACAATTCTATCACCGTGTAGTTTGTGCATAGCATTTAGTTATTCACAGCGATTATCCACAGACTTGTTGACAAATGTGGAAAAAAGCGTGCAAAGGCAATTTCGTTTGTTGGTAAATTTGTGGAAAAAATCCACAGGAAATGTGGATAATGTGCATAACCTTGTTGATATAGGATGAAATCAACGTTTTTACAGGATGGAAGCTGTGGATATAAATCATACAGGTATATGGAAACAAACGATGCTTATGTGCAAAAAAATAGGGATATGCTACAATATCATTATGTATTTTGGGTTATTGTTGTTTCCAAGCTTATAAGAGGAATTGGTGAGAAGTGCATGTCAAACAAACAATCGCATTACTTGCAATTAGATTTTATCGTTCTGTTTATCCTGTTTGCAGGTGTGAGCCTGCTGGCCATATATAATGCGCAGCAATTGGAGCAATATGGGGGTAAAAATTTCGTTGTCCTGCAGATTTTCTGGTTTGTTGCGGGTATCAGTATTGTCGCATTTCTGCAGCTATTTGATTTGGAGCAACTGTACAAGGTAAGTATTTTCGCTTACCTGTTCGGTGTTTTGCTTTTGGCGGTTTTGCTTGTAAGTCCCGAGAGTATCGCTCGTACCATTAACAACGCCAAAAGCTGGTTCACATTACCGGGGTTTTCCATGCAACCATCGGAATTTGCCAAGATATCTACCATCTTATATACGTCTGCTGTCATCAGTAAACATAAAATAAAATACGAAAAAACAACGTGGAAAACGGATGTCTGGCTGTTGTTAAAAATAGGAATAATTACGGCAATCCCGGTATTTTTGATCAATTTGCAGCCGGATTTTGGTTCGTCAATGGTGTATTTATTTATTGCTGGAGTATTTGTACTGCTTTCGGGTATCGATTGGAAGATCATTGCCACACTGGTACTGGGCGGCGGAGTTGCTTTGCTTGGAGCAATGTGGATCATTGTGACGTTTCCGCAAATGTCTGAACAGGTGCTTGGGCTCGAACCGTATCAGGTCCAGCGTGTGTTGACATGGTTTGATTCCTCGGAGCAATCGAGTGATGATACGTTTCATTTTGATCGTTCGATTTCCGCACTCGGGTCGGGCCAGCTGACGGGAAAAGGAATAGACGGATTGCAAGTATCCTTACCGGAGGCACATACAGATTTCATCTTCTCAGTTATAGGAGAAAGTTTCGGCTTTGTCGGCTGTGCACTCGTTGTGTTCTTGTACTTCATGTTGCTCTACCGAATGCTCGTCCATGGCCTGACAAGCTATAATTATTCGGTCTTTGGCTCGTTTATTTGCTTCGGTTTTTTAAGCTTGATATTTATTCACGCGTTTCAAAACGTTGGAATGATTGTCGGGATTATGCCGATTACAGGGATTCCTCTGCTTTTGCTCAGCTATGGCGGAAGTTCAGTGCTTTCATCCATGATTGGTCTTGGATTGGTTTATCGCGTGGCTGTGGAAAACTCTAGGCAAAATGATTTTCTGTTCAAATAAGAAGAAGGTGCATCGCCGGTGTATGGCTGATGCACCTTCTTCTTACTCCTGCAAGTTTTCCCATTCCTGCATATGTGCTTCAATTTCTGCTTTCATCGCATTGCATTGATTTGTCAGTTCCAATGCTTTTTCATGGTCTTGGAAAATCTCCGGATCGGTCATTTTCTCTTCCAACGCAGCCAGTTCCGTTTCCAATTGATCAATTTTTTCTTCCAGGGCAGCGATTTTTCGCTCTTTTTTGCGCTTTTCGCTTTGCAGTTTCTTCTCTTCCTCAAAGCTAAGCCGGTTTGCAGATGGAGCCACCTTGTTGTCCGTTGATTGCTTCAGCTCGGCGATTTCTTGTTCTTCCTGTTTTTTAGCAAGATAGTAATCGTAATCGCCTAAATAAATGGTTGCACCATCGGACTGCATTTCGACAACATGATCAGCGATTTTATTGATAAAGTAACGGTCGTGTGAAACAAACAGGATGGTTCCATCAAATGCAGTAAGTGCGGCTTCCAACATTTCCTTGCTGTCAATATCTAGATGGTTGGTCGGCTCATCCAGCACGAGCAGGTTTGCTTTTTGCATGCGTAGCTTTGCCAAAGCCAAACGCGCCTTTTCTCCACCGCTCAAAGCATGTACTGGTTTTAATACATCATCTCCGGAAAATAAAAAGTTTCCCAGCACTGTGCGGATGTCTTTTTCATTTGTTGTTGGATAATCATCCCATAATTCATTCAGTACTGTTTTAGATGAATGCAAGTTGGCTTGTTCTTGATCATAGTAGCCGATTTCTACATTAGTTCCGAGGCGAATGGTTCCTGATGCTGGTTGCAGTTTGCCAATGACGTTTTTCAGCAAAGTTGTCTTCCCGACACCGTTTGGGCCAACGATTGCAAAACTTTCACCGCGATGCAGCTGCATGCTTACATCGTGGAATAAGTAATCAGCAGTATCATCATAACGAAACGAGATATGTTGAATGGTCAGGACATCGTTGCCGCTGCGTTTGTTCGTCTCGAACGCAATACTTGCGGAAGCCTCATCACCGACTGGCTTATCCAAGCGATCCATTTTCTCCAATTGCTTGCGGCGGCTTTGCGCACGTTTCGTTGTGGATGCTCGGACAATATTTTTCTGAATAAAATCTTCCATTTTTTTGATTTCCGTTTGCTGTTTCTCGTATTCATTCAATGCTTGTTCATATTGCTCGGCACGCTGCTGTAAATAGGCGGTGTAGGTGCCATGGAATTTTTTGATGTGATGGCGAGAAACTTCATATACAATCGAAACAGTTTTATCGAGAAAATAGCGGTCGTGTGATACGATCACAACAGCGCCGGGATAGCCTGACAGATAGCCTTCAAGCCAAGTCAATGTGTCGATATCCAGATGGTTGGTCGGTTCATCCAAAATCAATACATCTGGTTTTGCCAGCAATAATTTGCCAAGTGCCAAGCGTGTTTTTTGACCGCCACTCAGTTCATTGATTCTTGTATGTTCATCGTAATCCCCAAATTTCAACCCGTGCAAAACAGCGCGAATTTCTGATTCATAGGTATAACCGCCCGCTTTTTCAAATTGTAGCTGCAGGCGATCATAGTTTTTCAGCAGATTGTCATAGGCGTCAGGCTGCATTGCTGCTGTATTTGCCATTTTTGCTTCCAGGTCGCGTAGTTCTTTTTCCCGCGCCAGTACATCGGCAAATACCTCCAGCATTTCCTCCCAAATCGTATTGTCCGATTCAAGTCCGGTATGCTGGGACAGATAGCCGGTCGTGACTTCTTTTGGCTTGTAAATTTCCCCGGCATCATGCGACATCATGCCAGCCATAATTTTCAGTAACGTCGATTTGCCGGCACCATTTCTGCCAACAATGGCAATCCTATCTTTCGTTTTGACTTCCAGTTTTATGTTGGATAAAATTTCATCGGCACCAAAAGACTTGGAAACACCGCTTAGTTGCATAATAATCATATTACTCACCTCATATTAATAAGGACAACATCCTACTTTACTAGTTTATCACGCCAGTAATCCTTTTGTGAAAAGAATCACGACTTCTAGCTGTTTTTCTGGTAAAATGGTAGGAGAGCAATTAACATTCGAACGTAAGCGAATACATTGCGACAGGTGAGTCAGGGGGGGATTGGCATGACCGCATTCACGCATTTTAATGAACAAGGGCGCGCCCATATGGTAGATATAAGCGAAAAGAAAGAAACCCAGCGTACTGCAGTTGCACGCAGCAGTATTTTCGTCAACAAAGCTATTTATGAAGGCATTACCAATCAAACGATGAAAAAAGGCGATGTACTTGCAGTTGCACAAGTTGCTGGCATTATGGCTGCCAAAAAAACATCCGATTGGATTCCGATGTGCCATCCGCTTCAATTAAAAGGCGTCAATATCTCATTTGAATGGCAAATCACGCACGATACATATGAACTGAAAATAGAAGCCTTTGTCAAAACAAAAGGCAGCACCGGCGTAGAAATGGAAGCATTGACCGCAGCGTCTGCAACAGCCTTGACAATATATGATATGTGCAAGGCTCTCGACAAAAGCATGGTGATTGGTCAAACCTACTTATTGGAAAAGAAAGGCGGCAAGTCCGGGGATTATCATCGTCCTTAAAGGAGGAGTAGTATATGGAACGAAAAATTCCGCAAGCAACGGCAAAACGCCTGCCGTTATATTATCGGTTTTTAAATAATTTGCAGCATCAAGGAAAATCCCGGGTCTCATCAAAAGAACTAAGCCTGGCAGTAAAAGTGGACTCAGCAACAATACGCAGGGATTTTTCCTATTTTGGTGCGCTGGGGAAAAAAGGCTATGGCTATAACGTGGAGTATTTATTAGGGTTTTTCCGCAAAACGCTTAATCAGGACGAATTGACAAACGTGGCGATTATTGGTGTCGGCAATCTGGGTACCGCATTTTTACATTATAATTTTTTGAAGAACAACAACACCAAAATCGTCATGGCATTTGACGCAGACCCTAAAAAGGTAGGGCAAGATGTGGAAGGCGTGCCGATTTATCCTATCGACAACCTAGAGGAGAAATTGAAGGATGTACGCGTGGCAATTTTAACCATCCCCGCTTCCGAAGCGCAAGGTGTTACGGAGCGGCTGGTAAAAGCGGGGATTGAAGGAATTCTTAATTTTACCCCGGCAAGGATCAGCGTTCCAAACTATGTCCGCGTCCATCATATTGACTTGGCGATTGAACTGCAATCACTTGTTTATTTTATGAACCATTACCCGCTGCCGGATAAAGAGGAAATATAATGTGTTGATCTGATAGGAAGCTACCATTCTTATCGGATTTTTTTTATGTTTTAAAAAGATTTACAGCGGTTCCAGCTACCCTAAAGCAAAAGAAGGTACATCCTTCCTTAAAATGAGACGAAGGTGCCAATTTTTAAAAAGTTGGTACTTCCGGCATCTTTTTTATCTTACAACAATCCGATATGATGAAGAGGTAATCAAAATAAAGGGGTGTAGGTGAAACGATGAGGGGAATAAGTAAAAAACTTTTAATGGGATTCATGCTACTGATACTTTGCACCGTTGCGGCGGCCTGCTCGGATAATGCCAGCAAGGATAATGATACAGATAAGGTGAAGGCGGAAGAAAAGGCGGACAAAGACAAAACGAAAGAAAAGAAAGATGCAATTCCAAGTGATGAGGAATTGTTCGCGGTGGTGGACGCCAGTTTGCAAGCCCTTAAGGACAAAGATATCGATGCGTATATGGATACAGGGCACAGTGAATCACCAGTGTTTGATACAACCAAGCAGCAACTGGAGGAAATTATTGATTTGGATTTATCAACGGAAATTTCTGATATGAAGGTAGTGGAAAAAACCGCCGATAAAGCAAAGGTAAGCTTTGTGCAAAGGGCAATGGCGAATGAGCCATTGCCTGAATTTAGGAATAATGAAGTGAGAGGCTATCACGAACTGCGCCCCGACAACGGCAAATGGAAAATATACCTATCGCAAATAGAAGATGTGACATACTTGGATGAAGATGGTAACCCGATTGATGAGGAAGATAGTGCACAGGCGGATGGAGATGCAAAAATGGAAGGCAAATATGCCGATAAGTTGAAAAATGTTCAATTTAACTGGGATATTCCTATGAAGTTGGTGAACTATGAGGAAGACGAAGATTATGCAGGAGCAGATTTCGAAATTACAAATGATGAATTTGAGGGGATCAACCCCAGTATGGAATTCTTGGCAAATACAAAAGGCGTCATCACTCCAAAACAATGGATACAACTTGTGAAGGATCAATTCAAACAAAACGAAGGCAAAGGCAAAATAAAAGTGAATGGATTCGATACGACCGAAAATGAAACGATGATAGAGTTGACCTTTAAAGATGCCAATTTCGTACTTGATCAAGCTCAAATAGGTCGCGCATTCTTCAAAGGAAATGACTTGATTATTGTCAATTTCGTCACAGTTGAACAATCTGAAATTCCAAAAGACACCAAAAAAGAACTGATAAAACTGTTGAAGAAAGTGAAATAATCGAAGCCACGGAAAAGTTGGCTGAAACGCCTGAACACTGCTGTTGTATGGGCGTTTTTGGCTTTTTTTATATTTATCCAATATTTCCATGTTTCATTGGTTAACTGTTCCTTAAGAACATCCAGCTTATTTTTTAACTTATTCGTTCCAGGGCCCCTGACTGAACAAATTCAAATGTGTTTACGCCGGAGCATTAACTGGATCCTGTTCAAACATTCCCATTTTCTACTGGAACGTCAGGCTGTACATTACCGTAATCAAAAGAAATTTTCCCCAGTGAACCATTTAACAGCATTGATTTACCAACGTCATCGCTACCAAACAATGCCATTGTAACTTTTTTTAAGTCCATATCAATATTTTCGAATAGGGTCTTTCCATTCCAATCTTTTCGCAACGCCTCTGCTTGAAATATAAACATATGCATGCCTCCATAGAAAAAGTGCCAAAGGATGAGCAGGATTGGCATTAACACCAATATGAAGAATGTTCTGGTCACATCAGGGTCACAACAAGCGATTGATCTGAGTGGCAGGCTCTTTATTAATGGAGGAGATACTATTATTTGTGAAAGCCCAACCTACCTTGCTGCTATTAACACTTTCAAGACTTATAACGCTAAATTCGTCGAGGTAGATATGGATGATGAAGGAATGATCATGGAAGAGTTAGAGAAAAAGTTAATAGAAAATCCAAACACGAAGTTTATATACACTATTCCGGATTTTCAAAACCCTACAGGGCGTACGCTAAAACTGGAAAGGCGAAAAAGGATGGTTGAACTTGCCAATCAATATAATGTGTTGATCGTGGAGGATAATCCTTATGGGGCAATTCGTTTTTCGGGAAATGAACTTCCGCCTGTTAAACATTTTGATACAGAAGGAAGAGTAATTTACATTAGCACCTTTTCCAAAATGTTGACACCGGGCCTTCGCCTTGGCTGGATTTGTGCAGATGAAGTTTTTATTGAAAAATATGTTGCTTTTAAGCAGACAGCAGACCTACACACTGACAGTTTCGCTCAAAGAATGACTGCAAAGTACTTGGAACTTTATGATATTGAAGAGCACATTAATAAAATTAAAGCTGTATATAAAGAAAGATGCAAAGTAATGCTATCTTGTTTGGAAGAATTTTTCCCCAAGCGTTTGTCTTACAGTAAGCCAGAAGGAGGATTATTCATTTGGGTTGAGCTTCCAGAAGACGTTAGCGCAGAGCACATCTTTACAGAGGGCTTGAAGAATAATGTTGCCTGTGTTCCTGGTACGCCGTTTTTTCCTAATAGGGCAACAAAAAATGCATTACGTTTAAATTACTCCAATATGGCAAAAGAGAAAATTATTGAAGGAATAAAGCTCCTGGGTGAAGTATATTACACCGTGAATTAGAAAAAACCAAACTGACAGTTTAACTGAAGAAGTCAGGATTTGAGGAAATGCAGGAGCTGTTCCTTGACGCATAATCATATCAATACTATAATTCAATTAGTTAATTGAATGATTGATTAACTAAAACATAAAAAATAGAGGCGCATTATTTTGGCAACTACACCAAAAGCTTATCTTCAAATTACTTTAGATGTTGATGCTGCAAATCGGGAAGATGCAGCAAAGGTTTATGCAACTTATAAGGAACCTTTTTTGAAGGAAATTCCCGGAGCAGTTTCTAAAGAGCTTTTAATCCGTGACGAAGATGTCCAGGTACAACATGGTTTTAACAGCGTGGAGGATGCACAAGCTTATCTTAAAAGTGACCTCTTTAATAACGATGTTGTCGGTGGACTGAAGGATTTATTGAATTCTGATCCTGAGATTAGAATTTATAGTGTCAATTAAAAGCCGATTGTTAATGATGAAAGCGGGATATTAATGATTATATGGGTTCTGAGTATGCTGAAGGAAAGTAATGCCAAAGAGCCCGATGATATCGCTAGCGTGTTACAAAAAGAGGAGAGTTAGTTCTTTCCTCTCTTTTTATAATCTCACCCATTCATCGGAGTTCAGTAACTAAATATAAGGAGTAGATAAATATGGCTGATGGAAAAACAAAACTAAAGACTGTTTGGAATGGAGGAGCAAAAGGGAGCGGAAATATTAAAGCAAATTACCTGGAAACCAACATCGCAATTCCTGAATCTTCAGGTGGCAGCGGGAAAGGTGCAGAGCCAAAAGAATTACTTATAACTTCTGCAACTGCCTGCTTTACCATGACACTTACCGGTATGCTTGAAGGAAGAAAATTACCAGTTACTCAAATGACTGTGGATACAGAATCGACTAAATCAAAAGAAGAAGGTTTTAAGATCACCCATTCCCCGCATATCACTTTGGATATTGATGCAACAGAAGCCCAAGTCCAATCAGCTCATAAAGCAATTGAAATTGCAGACAAACGTTGCGAGGTCGGAAATTTGTTAAGGAAAGCAGGTGTTCAAATAAAAGCGGAAGGAAAAGTATCTATCGAGTCCGACGTGGAAGGTTAGCAATTACATGGATTTTTTCTATAATAGATTGATTGCATTGTTCAGCAGTTTATTTGAAAAGACCATAGTAGATTGAAATTTTTCAATCATATATGCAAGATATAAAGGAATCTGCGAATCTTGCACATGAAATGGAAAGGTGATGCGAAGTTGAGGTCTCAGGGAAAAATTTATTTTGGTTGGTACCTGGTCGCAACAGCTGCAATCATCACCCTCCTCACCAACGGATTACGTTTGGGGATCGGTCCTTTTGAAAAACCGATTCTTTCCGATTTGGCCATGTCTCGAACGGAATTTTCAATGATTGTGGCCATAGGGATGCTTGTTTACGGAGCTGGAATGCCGATTGCGGGATGGTTGTTAAAACGGTTCAACACACGATCTATTCTTTTAGCCGGCCTGGTTCTTACATGCATTGCGGTTGTATGGACGATAGCTTCCAAAAATATAATATCATTTTTGCTTTCATTCGGTGTTTTACTGTCGCTGGGACTCTCCTTCATGAGTCCTGTCACTATGACACCGATCATCAGTAAATGGTTTGTCCGTAAAAGGGGGCAGGCACTCTTTTATATGACAACTGGAGCAATGGCAGGTATTGCAGTTGTTACACCGCTTGAGACTGTTCTCATTCACTCCATTGGTTGGCATTACACTTTGTTGTTTTTCGGCTTTCTCTTTCTTGTGCTCGTCATTCCGTCTGCTGTGTTTGTCATGCGTGAAGCACCATCAGAGGGAAATTCAGAAACGAGTAACCAGGATGCTGACAAATTGACAAAAACCCCGCATACGCAACCAACCATCACATGGACAGACGCCCTGAAAACGAAACCCTATTGGAAGATTGTAGTTGGGCTGTTTGCCTGCGGATTTAGTATGAACCTTCTTGGTTCACATGCCGTTCCAATGCTGACAGATCATCATTTCTCTCCCGCCACTGCTTCATTTGGAGTCGGGTTGATTGGCTTTACGGCTATTTTTAGTACGCTGGCGTTAGGGACAGTTGCGGACCGGTATCCCAGGAAAAATATCTTGGGTTTAATCTATATAGTACGCGGATTTGGTTTTCTTGGTTTGGTGTTTGCTGTTACGACATGGCAGCTTTATATCGTTGCAATCATTGGAGGACTGGTATGGGCAGGTTCCACTGCAACGGCTTCTGCGATCCTCGGTGATTTGTACGGCGTACAACTGGTCGGCATCCTGTATGGTTGGGCATATTTTGGGCATCAAATCGGGGGAGCTGTTGGCAGCTTTTTAGGGGGATGGGGTTATGAAGCGTTTGGCACCCATATTGTTTCATTCGGTGGTACCACCCTCTTGCTCATAGTGGCTGGTCTCGTTTCGTTCCAACTGCCTGCAAGATTGTCTACGCCTGATATTTTGTTAAACCACAAGGATTTACGAACGAAAGGATAACCATCAGTATAATTCCATTTTGTATGAATACAAAGGGTTAAGGGGATTCAAAAAATTCTAGGGGGTAGTTTGAAATGAAAAAGATGAAAGCTATACAAATTCCATCCAAAGGAAAAAGTATGAAACTAGTGGAGGTCCCCGTTCCCCAGCCAGGAGATGGGCAAGTGCTGTTGCGTGTAGAAGCTTGCGGAGTGTGTCGTGGAGACGCTAGAACTATTACAGGCGATGCCCCAGCGTACCCCCGTATTCCTGGTCATGAAGTAATCGGTACAATTGAAGGACTTGGAACCAATTCCAAGAAGTGGGAAATTGGTGAACGTGTCGGCACTGGATATAACGGAGGGAACAACCATGTAACAGGTCTGACGATGGATGGTGGCTACGCTGAATATATGGTGGCGTATGAAGATAGTTTATGCAGCATTCCAGACGAATTATCTGCATTGGAGGCAGCCCCACTTATGTGTGCCGGCGAAACAACGTTTAATGCATTAAAAAACAGTAAAGCTCGCCCAGGGGATCTTGTAGCCATTCAAGGAATTGGTGGACTTGGGCACCTGGCTGTCCAGTATGCAAAGAAAGCCGGATTCCGTACAGTTGCCATTTCTCGTGGCAGCAATAAAGAAGAACTGGTACGCCACCTTGGGGCACATCATTACGTTAATTCGGAAAAGGAAGATCCAGCCCATGCGTTACAGACATTAGGTGGGGCCAAAGTAATCCTTGCTACTGCTCCAAATGCCAAAGCTATTTCTTCTCTGATTACTGGGCTTGGTTCAGATAGCGAACTGATTATTGTAGCTAGTTCTGCTGAGCCATTGGAGTTGTCTGCAATGGACTTTTTAAAAGGACCGTACACGATTAAAGGTTCGTTCACTGGAAAAGCAACAGCAAGAGAAATTGAAGAAGCC
The DNA here is from genome assembly GCF_030732005.1 of Tigheibacillus jepli. Classification (GTDB taxonomy): domain Bacteria; phylum Bacillota; class Bacilli; order Bacillales; family Amphibacillaceae; genus Tigheibacillus; species Tigheibacillus jepli. The sequence continues at coordinate 15,887 of NZ_JAROCA010000021.1, forward strand.
GTCAACTTTAGTGTTCTCACAGATGTAAGACCGATGGTTGAAATTTTTCCTTTAGAATGTGCTAGCGAAGCATATGAAAAAATGATGACAGCAACTACTCGATTTCGAGCTGTTTTGAACATTTCTAAATGAATCTTGAAATTTATTCATTCGTAAATGTAATACCGTTTTATCCAAAGACAATTGCTACCTTGAATAAGGTGAGTAGACTATTTGACATCCAGGAGAAAAGGATTTACAATTTAACTATTCAATAAATCAATTGAATAGTTGAATAATAACTTGCCTTATATCAAGGAGTCAGGAAGTGTATGATACACCTCTCTTTGCTAACACAGCTTTAAGAACTATGAACTGACAGTCTTTTTGAATGTGGAAATGGCGAATAGGCTGTCAAAACAGTAATTCTTTAATTAAGGATAGTATAGGTATTTCCAAATAGGAGTGAGCAACTTGTCTGAAGAAAAAATTTATGATGTGATCATTGTTGGTGCAGGACCGGCCGGAATGACGGCAGCCGTCTATACTTCACGCGCCAATTTGTCTACATTAATGATTGAACGTGGGATTCCCGGAGGTCAGATGGCCAGTACTGAAGAAGTCGAGAATTTTCCCAGTTACGAAAATATACTAGGCACAGAATTATCTACAAAAATGTATGACCATGCAAAAAAGTTTGGTGCTGAATATGCCTATGGTGATATAAAAGAAATTATAGATAATGGAATAATAAAAACAGTGATTGCTGGTGCCAATGAATACAAAACTTATTCTGTTATCATCGCAACTGGTGCGGAATATAAGCAACTTGGTATACCTGGTGAAACGGAGTTGGGAGGACACGGTGTGTCTTACTGTGCGGTTTGTGACGGAGCCTTTTTTAAAGGAAAGGAGCTAGTTGTCGTAGGTGGAGGGGACTCAGCTGTTGAGGAAGGGGTTTATTTAACAAGGTTCGCCTCAAAAGTGACAATCGTTCACCGCCGTGACCAACTACGTGCACAAAAAATACTTCAAGACAGAGCATTCGCAAATGAAAAAATTAATTTTATTTGGAACCACACTGTAAAGGAAATTCATGAGAAGGATGGGAAAGTAGGGGGCCTTACCTTGGTTTCGACAGTTGACGGGACTGAACAAGAATTTAAAGCTGACGGTGTTTTCATTTATATAGGAATGATGCCGTTGTCTAAGCCGTTTGAAAGCCTTGGTATTGCTAACGAAAATGGCTATATTGAAACGAATGAACAAATGGAAACAAGGATCCCCGGAATTTTTGCAGCTGGTGATATTCGTGAAAAAACGTTACGACAAATTGTAACAGCTACTGGTGATGGAAGTATCGCTGCTGAAGCTGCACAACATTATAACGAGGAAATAAAGGAAAAACTTTTAAATACGAAATGATAAAAGATCATGATTAAATTGTTTGAAACAAATAGGTGTACTCAAAGAGACGAATAAGGGGCTTTTTGACCAAATAGTGAATTTGAGTTATAATTACCTATTCAATAATATTCTTGAATAAAAGGTGATTGAAGATGCTCAATGAAAGAAATCTAAAAGATTTATTGTATCAAGAGTTTGCAAGAATAGGTAAAAGTCTTTCCAGTCCTAAGCGTTTGGAAATTCTTGACCTTTTATCTCATAGCCCAAAATCGGTAGAAGCATTATCGAAAGCAACTACAATGTCGGTGGCGAACGTATCCCAACATTTACAAACCTTATATAATTCTAAAATGGTCAAATTTCGTAAGGAAGGCAACTATGTGATTTATGAATTAGCAGATGAAGCTATTTCTGGCTTCATCAATTCCTTGCATAAATTGTCTGAGAAACAGTTTGTTGAGGTTCAGCAGATAAAACAGGAATTTTTAAATGCCAATTTAGGCATGGATGGGGTTTCGTTTGCTGAACTTAACGACCGGATGCAAAAAGGAGAAGTCTTACTGCTAGATGTAAGGCCGAAAGAAGAATATGAAAATGCTCATATTCCAGGAGCTGTTTCTATGCCAGTTGAAGAATTAAGGGAAAAACTCTCATCATTGCCAACCGACCGCGACATTATTGCCTATTGCAGGGGATCGTACTGTCTTTTGTCTGTAAAAGCCGTAGAATATTTAAGAAGTCAAGGTATCAATGCTTATAGATTAGAAAAAAGCGTTCAAGATTGGAATGAATTTCAGCATCATATGAATTAAATTGGCGTTATTAGTTTTGGACGTTGCCTGATAAAATTTTTATTTATATTCCCCTGTGCTAAAACGTAAGGCGCAAGGGGATATTAAGAAGATGTGCAACGGGCAATCCGGATCTATTGGCAATGAAAATAGCCAGTTACTGAGCACTACTCATGTGTTTATAGAACCAATGAAACGAGTGACTTTGTCATGATTGGTTCAGGAAATTTTTCGTCCTGGATTTTTGGGAGGTGACAAACATAAGTGGAAAGACATACTAATATGATGAGGAATATTTAATCTGCCCTTTGAAGTAGCAAATTATCCCAAATATAAGCTAAATGTTTGGGTTACAAAATTTTAGATAAAAACAGGAGGGTTTTTAATGAATCAAATTACTGTCTATACAACAACTACTTGCCCATATTGTGTGATGATGAAAGATTTTTTGAGGGAAAAGGGGCTTCCTTTCTCAGAAGTAAACGTCCAACAAGATCGGGCTGCTGCAGACCGTTTGGTAAAAACAACTGGTGAAATGGGGGTTCCACAAACGGAAATAAACGGTCAATGGGTATTAGGATTTGATCCGGAAAAAGTGATGCAATTAGTCAAGTAAAAAGTTTTGTTTCGATTGAATTTAAACCCTTATCGGGTTGCACTATAATTTGGTTATTATTCAACTATTCAATTGAATTAAATTGGAGTGACTTAAGTTAAACAGTGTCGAGGTCCAATATAAGGTATGGAAAAGCAGAAAACACTTTATACAAGTCAAGTGAGGAGAGAGCTAGTCCTCGCTTTCTCCTCATGAATAAAAATGTAACTTTAAAAAAGGCACATGTAGTTCATAGGAGAGCGGGAATAGTAATATTCATGACTTACTCGTCAAAATCTGGCTATAACTTCAAGGGCTTACCAACCTGCCATGAATGGAACAGAGTCTCTCTGTTTGTTTGCTCTGCATATGGAGGCATGAATTTTGAAAGTGTGATATTACCGGATGTATTATAGATATTCCGACTCTTGAAAGAAGGTGAAATGACATGAAATATTCAAAGGCCACGAACTACGCCCTTCACATTATGCTTGACTTTGCAGTCAATTTTCCGAATCAAAGGGTGGGTGTGCAGCAGTTGGCAGAACAGCAGGGCCTTTCACCAACGTATTTGTCAAAGATTCTGATGAATCTAGTCAAGGCTGGAATGATAGAATCTACTTCCGGTGCCAATGGCGGATACAAGTTGAAACCAGAATGGAAAAACATTTCTTTTCTTGATGTCATTCGCGCTATTGAAGGAACTACGTCTTTGTACAGTGGTTGTATGAATAATGATCCCGGTTGTCTGATTCAAAAGACAATGTTTTCAGCAGAAAAGAAAATGGAAGAGGAATTAGGATATCAAAAAATTTCTGAAATTGCCAATAGATCCGCTGGCGTACTCTGAAATCAGTTGTATTCTTAGCATTTCATCGTTATTGGCGTCCTTTTTAATCTATAATATGTGTTGCATTATTATGGATATTGTAGACTATTCATATCTATAATTGTTAATTTGACCAGAACAGGATTTATATGATGAGGTGCGACACCAGCAGCGCTAGAGTATCTTTTACGATTAGCATCTTCTTCATGAATGATTGCTACTCCATACGAAGACAAGAAACACAGGGTAATGTGGATGAAAAGCTTTACCAAACTAATTCAGAATTAAATCAAGGATTTTCCCTGGTAAATAAAAGGAGGACCATAAATGGCCAAAAAGTCTAAGATTGTAAAGGAAAAAAAGAGGCAAGAGATCGTTGCAAAATATGCAATGCTCCGGAAAGAGTTAAAAGAAAATGGAGATTATGAAGCATTAAGGAAACTACCGCGTGACTCCTCACCCACTCGTTCGCATCATCGCTGTGAATTAACCGGGAGACCAAGAGGGTATATGAAAAGGTTCGGGATGTCTCGAATAGCCTTTCGCGAGCTTGCTCTTAAGGGACAAATACCTGGGGTGCAGAAAGCCAGTTGGTGAAAAGCAAATCAGTACTCACTTCGATTACAGATGTCTGAGACAAGAAACAAATTTCATTGAAGTTAGTCAGAAGCGGGATATGAAAATTATCCTATTCCTGGTGCAGATTCTATGAAAAATCACTTCATACCAACCATGATGCTATTGTCTATTACGGAGGAACATACTGTTTGATAACAGTAAAAGCCGTAGCGTTTTAAGGAAATAAAGGATTAATGCCTATAGTTTGGAAAAAGTACAAAAAGTCAGGAAGAAGGTATATAAGATGGTTGGTAAAACGAAAAATTTGGCACAAGAGTATATAGATAATCCCGAAAAACAAAAACAATTATATAAGCGTACATTAATCATTGTCGTTATCTCACAAATGTTTGGTGGTGCGGGCTTAGCTGCTGGTATAACAGTTGGAGCATTACTTGCGGAGCAAATGCTCGGTACGAATGCATTTGCGGGTATTCCTGCTGCTTTATTCACGTTGGGGTCAGCAGGAGCTGCATTGATCGTGGGAAGACTTTCAAATCGTTATGGAAGAAGGATGGGATTAGCAACAGGATTTATAGTAGGTGGGGTTGGAGCAGTAGGTGTAGTGTTTGCCGCTGTCTTAAATAGTGTAGTTTTATTATTCATATCCCTGCTCGTATATGGTGCGGGTACTGCGACTAATTTACAAGCCCGTTATGCTGGTACGGATTTAGCAACGAACAAACAGCGAGGTACTGCTGTTAGTATAGCGATGGTCTCCACGACACTCGGTGCAGTTGCAGGACCGAATCTAGTGGACGTGATGGGTAGTCTAGCTCATTCTATTGGTGTTCCAGAACTTGCAGGACCATTTATTTTATCAGCAACAGCATTTATATTGGCAGGTCTTGTGCTATTTGCCTTATTACGACCTGATCCATTTATTATAGCATTAAAAATAAATGCGAATAAAAAAGATATGGAAATTAATGAGATTCCAAAAAAGAATCAATTGAATAAAAAGGGAATTACAGTTGGAGCTATCATTATGGTACTTAGTCAAATTGTGATGATTGCCATCATGACAATGACACCAATTCACATGGGGCATCACGGCCACAGTTTAGGGGCAATCGGACTTGTTATCGGGTTTCATATCGGTGCCATGTACTTCCCTTCACTTATTACAGGGATTCTTGTCGATAAGATTGGCCGACCTGCCATGGCAATAGCATCTGGGCTTACACTACTTATTTCAGGTGGCATAGCGGCAGCTGCACCGGGAGATTCTTTATTGCTAATGATTCTTGCACTCACCTTACTTGGTATAGGGTGGAATTTTGGCTTGATAAGTGGCACTGCTTTAATTGTTGACTCAACAGAGCTTTCAACGCGTGCTAAAACGCAAGGTACAGTTGATGTTTTTATCGCTTTAGCCGGGTCAACCGGCGGCGCTATGTCAGGGATGGTGGTTGCCGGTTCGAGCTATGAAATGTTATCACTTGCTGGTGGAATTGTATCCTTAGTACTTATTCCAGTCGTGATATGGTTTATAGGCAGTGAAAATAAACAGAAGCGAAGTTTGAAGGAACCATCATTAAATAAAAAAGTGAAAGGGTTGTGAGTAATATTAGTTTGCTCTTGAAGGTGTCTACTAAAGTTATTTAAAGTGAATCACAAAATTTTAAATAAAAACTGGAGGATTTTTCAAAGAATGAAATTACAGTCTACACAACAACTACTTGTCCATATTGTGTGATGATGAAAAACTTTTTAGAGGACAATGGACTCGCATTTGCAAATACCATAATTCTTGACACACCCGGTTATAAACAACAATATGTAGTTGGGAGAGAGGAAGCAATAGCTTCTTCCTCTCTTCTTTCAAAATATGGTTATTTAGTTAATAGTGGAAGCGATGCATAACTGAATCCGAAATCGATGTATAGCATTACAAGAGCGGTTGGAGCATGCCTTCTATATATAAATGGCTATATTGCAATCAGTATATGATACTAAGATAATGGTGCATAATAAAGAGGTTGCCCCATAAGTACATATTACTTCACTGGATGGGCAGTTTTTGTATTACACCAGTTGGAAAGAGGAAAAAGAACATGAAAAAACCAATAGTCATTGTCGGTGCGGGTTTAAGCGGTTTACGGGCTGCATCTCTACTTCATGCACAGGGAATTGAATGCAAAGTGTTGGAGGCTAGGGCCAGAATTGGCGGAAGAATCCTGAGCATCTCTGATTCAAAAAGGCAGGAATTAGGACATTTCGACCTTGGTCCAACATGGTTTTGGCCAGAATACGAAAGAACCATTGCCCAACTTGTTAAAGAACTGAATGTAAAGACTTCCCTCCAGTACAATGATGGAGCAATGCTTTCAGAACAATTTCAAAACAAAACACCTGAGCGCTATATACTTCCAGAAGGTTCGGTTGTAAGTTCGGTTCGATTCGCAGGAGGGGCGCAAACGCTAGTTGATGCTATAGCCGATACCATACCGGCAGGAGTAATAGATTTGGAAACACAAGTCAGAAAGATCCGGCTAGAGAAAGATGGTACTATCACGGTTGAAGCAGATCTTGCAGATGAAACGAAAAAGGAATTTCCTGCAAGTGCTGTTATCTTGGCATTACCACCTCGAATTGTTGCCCGTCGTATTGAATTTACACCTTTTCTCTCCTCGAATCTTATTGCTGACCTTATTAACAAGCCTACATGGATGGCTGGCCAGGCTAAGGCAGTTGCAATCTATGATTATCCTTTTTGGAGGGAATCGGGACTTTCTGGGTTTGCAACTAGCCGGATAGGACCATTGCAAGAAATTCATGATGCTTCTCCTGAAACAGGTGCGGGCGCTTTATTCGGCTTTTTCGGAATACCAGCAAAAGTGCGTCAGAAAATAGGTAAGGATGATATTTATAAATTGGTTGTCGACCAGTTGATTAGACTGTTTGGATCCCCTGCACAAAACATAAGTGCTTTTCTATATAAGGACTGGGCTAAGGATTCTGAAACAGCTGTCGCAGAAGATTTGGCACCACTAAGAGATTTTCCGAGTTATGGTCAAATACAACCGGCAGGGATTTGGAAAAAGAAAATTTTTTTTGCCGGAACAGAGACAAACGCACAGCATGGGGGTCATCTTGAAGGTGCACTTCAATCAGCTGAACAAGCAGTTTCGGAGGTCATCAATTTAAACAGTGAACATGAATGAATTGATTCATCTAACCCAATGCAATAATTTTTTACAAAATATTTGTATAACGTCAGTTGCAGGCGCATTAAAAAAATTAGATGGCGTATCAGCTGCTGAGGTTAATTTAGATGCTGGCAATGTAGATGTTACTTTTGATTCATCAAAAGTAACTGTAGATGACATGAAAAAAGCTATTGAAGAACAAGGTTATGATGTTGCCTAATATAAGCAAAGGAAAGCTGGTTTTTTAAATGGAAGCCAGCTTTTTTGACTTTCAATCTATCTAGCCTCAGGCGTACACGAAGAATTCATTTTTCTGTTTTTCATCAAATTTTCATATTCACTGTGTAATATAAAAGATGGAGTGAAATGGAGGAAGTATTATGGCTGCAGCAAGCAAGCTGATGTCTGTTGGTGTGATTGCGTTTAGTTTTGTAATCGGCTTTGCCACGCTCTATCTATTAAGCCCGGCAAAAGGCGAACAAAAAAGAAAATACATGGAGGAATTGATTTCGCAGCTGATTAATTTTATCATCTTCATTTGGGTCGGTAAGATCATCTTGCATTTCTCCATATTTGTAACGGATCCCTTGGCAATTTTGGCATATCCAAGCGATTCGGGGGCATTCTACTTTGCTGTTTTAGGCGTTGCTATCGTTCTCTTGTATAAGTCCAAACAACACAAGACCGACATGCGAGGAGTTATCCAATCGTTTATACCTGTCTTTCTTGTTGCATCTTTTACGTACGAGTTTATTCAATTGGTTTGGAACGATAATACATATGCCTTTGCACGGCTTATTGTACAGGCGTTACTGTTAGTTTTATGGTTTAGTACCCTTGGACGGGTGCAGACCATGATACAATTCATGGTCCTTTTAACCGGGTGGACCATTGGAATGCTGGTTTTATGGGTGCTTCAACCCTATGTATCGGTATTTGGCTATATCATGGCCCCATGGTTTATCGGATTGTTTTTCATTTTTTGTATGTTATTCAATATTTGGACACGAAGAAAGAGGGGTTATAATGGGTGGAATTGAAACAGATACGATGTTGATTGTCGGGATGTTTTTGGCGATTGGAGCTGGTGCACTATCTTTCTTGTCACCGTGTGTACTCCCTATATTCCCTGCTTATCTATCCTATATTACTGGAGTAAGTGTGAAAGAGTTACAGGGAAAGCAGGATACGAAAGTTCGGGGGAAATTATTGAGTCATTCGATTACCTTTTTACTCGGGGTTTCCTTGGTTTTCATTGGTCTGGGCGCCGGTGCTTCTTTTTTGGGGCAATGGATCCAACAATTGCTTGTAGGAGAATCAGGCCTATTCATCCAGCGAATTGCCGGCATATTTATCATTGTTATGGGACTGTTCATTGGCGGTTGGCTTAATATTACTACGTTAATGAAAGAAAGACGGTTTCATTATTCGAAAAAGCCGGCTGGTTATGTTGGTACTTTCTTTGTTGGGTTGGGATTTGCGGCAGGCTGGACGCCATGTATAGGTCCGATTTTTGGATCGATCCTGCTTTTGGCTGCCAGTAACCCGGGACAAGGGATATTTTATACGATCATGTACGTCGTCGGCTTTGTGTTGCCGTTTATGATTTTAACATTTTTCCTTGGCCGGACAAGGTGGATTGTACGCCACAGTCAGGTGATTATGAAGATTGGTGCAGTAATTATGATTATGATGGGTTTGGTACTATTTTTCGGATTAATGCCGAGAATTACAGAATTTCTGCTTGATCTTGTGGAAAATACATGGCTATCAAGATTAGGCTGACGATGGAGGGAGTCATTCGTGAAAAAGATCATTTTTATCATTGTCATTGTGGGTATGCTGGGTTATGCCACTTATGAATTTATCAGTTCAAAAGATGAAGCAAGCGAAGAAATAAAGGAAAATACTGGTGGTGCGATGATCACTTCACCGGCTCCTGATCAAGGGGAGACTCAAAATTCAATGAACACAGGACTCACCAAAGGAGATGTGGCGCCTGATTTTTCGTTAAAAACTTTGGATGGAGAGACGGTTCATTTATCTGATTTTAAAGGGAAAAGGGTTTTAGTGAATTTTTGGGCGACATGGTGTCCGCCATGCAGGGCTGAAATTCCTGATTTACAGAAACTTTACAATAAAAAGGATGTAACGATTTTGGCGGTGAATTTGACTGCATCGGAGAAAAATGAAGCAACAGTATCCGATTTTGTCCAGGAATTCGAGATGTCGTTTCCAGTATTAAAGGATGTCGATGAAGATGTATCAACAGCTTACCAGGTACGGGCGTATCCGACATCGTATATGATTGATTCAAAAGGCCGGATTCAATTTGTTGCCCTTGGTGCAATGAATTACGATCAAATGGTGCAGGAATTGGAAAAGATGAAATAACAATGGTCAGGAAAATTGTGTTAAGGCGTGGGAGGGCTGATGTGTGAAAAAGACAATCATTGTCATTGTATTAGTCGGAATGTTTGGTTGGGCCATGTATGATTTGGTAAAGTCAGACGAATCTGCAGACTCTGGAGAAGAAATGGATCGAACAGATGAGTTTGAATCGACAGGAAAAACAGAAATGGATCAGGGCGATGATAACAATCAGGATAAAGCGGCGGAAGAAACGGCAGGTGAACCGGATCAACCAATCACTGGTTTGGATGTGGGTAATATTGCACCTGACTTTGAACTGGAAACATTGGATGGAAAGAAGGTAAAATTGTCCGATTTTCGTGGTGAGCGTGTTTTGTTAAATTTTTGGGCTACCTGGTGTCCGCCTTGTCGTGCTGAAGTGCCAGATTTGGAAAAGCTTTATGAAAATAATGATGTAACCATTTTGGCGGTGAATTTGACACAAACGGAAAAAAATAGACAAGTAATACAAGACTTCGTGAATGAATTCGATATGACATTTCCGATTCTATTGGATGAGGATATTGAGGTGGCAAGCATGTATAGCATCCAACCCATTCCAACTTCTTTTATGATTGATACTGATGGTATTATCCGCAACAAGGCTTTTGGCGCATTGCAGTATGACATGATGGTGGACGGGTTGAATCAAATGAAGTAAAGCGCTGGTTCATATACAATGGGAGCGAGGTGATCGGTGTGAAACAAACGATTTTAGTTGTAGAAGATGACCAAATGATCCGCAGGCTTATTGCCATTTATTTAAACAAGGCTGGCTTCGATGTCGTAGAAGCTGCCGATGGACAAGCTGCAAAAGAGGTATTCTTAACGTACCACCCATGTTTAATTGTGCTTGATTTAATGCTGCCAAAAGTAAGCGGGGAAGATCTATGTAAATGGGTTAGAGACCAAGAACGCAATGAAGTGTCCATTATCATGCTGTCCGCCAAAACAAAGACGACAGATAAAATAAATGGGCTAAAAATTGGAGCGGACGATTACCTGACGAAACCGTTTGATCCGGATGAACTTGTGGCACATGTAGAAGCAGTGCTTCGAAGGACGGGACAGTATTGTCAAAAGATTACCTATAACGGTTTGTGTATAAAACCCCGAAAAGGTGAGGTGTTATTGTTTGATCGGCAATTGGATTTAACAAAACATGAATTTAATCTTCTCTATTATTTTATGGAGCATCCCAATATCGTTTTATCAAGAGAAGATCTCATTCATCAACTTTATCCCTACGCCGATAAGATAGTGCTGGATCGGACGATCGATGCTCACATTAAAAAACTGAGACGTAAAATCGAAGTCGATCCTACCACACCTAAACGCATCCAAACGGTTCGGGGAATGGGGTATAAGTTTGTCGATGAATAAACATAAATGGCGGTTTCTACCCAAACAAATTTTATGGCGGTTAACCCTGACAAATATTGTGGTGATTGCTTTTTTCATTATCCTTAGCACTTGGGCGATCTATAACACCGCTTGCTTTTTAGCTGATGGGATGGGGTTGATGACTCCAAACAAACAAGGACAATTCAATTCGACCCTCTTTCAATATTTATGGATATTTAGTGTATCAGCGATTGTGATCGGTAGTTTTATTCATTTTTATGTGACGAAAAAATTGATCCGGCCACTTCGAAAATTGATTGAATCTACCAAGCGGATGAAACAGGGGGATTATCCGGATCCCATTGAAGAAAAATTTCCTGATGAGACAGGTCAATTGATTGGTCATTTTAATGATTTGATTCAACAATTGAAGGATAATCAAGCACACCGACAAAAGTTGGTTTCCGATTTATCTCATGAACTCAGAACACCGTTATCAAACCTGAATGGATACCTAAGTGCGTTGAAAAGCGGGGTTATTACCGGTGATCTTCAACTATATCAGTCGCTTTACGAAGAGGTAAGCAAACTTACCAATATGGTAGAGCAGCTCGATCAATTAAAAGAATGGGATTATGTATCGAAACAAAGGTTTTTGGAAAAAGAATCAATTGATATTGTCCAGCTCATAGAACAAGCTGTCAGGATGTTTCAATGGTCACTAAAACGCGCAGGTATCCAGTGTGAAATCCAGATGGAACCTGGAACCGTTACTGTCAATAGAGAGGCAATTTCTCAAGTGATCAGTAATTTGCTTGATAACGCTATCCGTTACTATCAAGGGGAAGGGCCTATTGCGGTAAAAGGGAAGCGTCTGGAATCGGTATATGAGTTTACCATTACAGGGCCAGGTAAAAAGATTCCGGAGGCGGAACAGGCAAAAATATTTGAACGTTTTTATCGCCTTGATCCATCCAGAGCTCGTGCTACCGGTGGTACTGGACTTGGACTAGCTATTTCAAAAGAGATTGTTGAACAGCATCAAGGAAAAATTGGCATCCGGTCCACCGGGGAAGTTCATACATTTTGGTTTTCGCTACCTGTCGGCAATTAGTACGGTAGCCGAACATGATGTAAATGGTGGGAAATGGTCTTGGAGCTGTGGATGAAGTTTTGGTGGAGAATGGAAAAAACGTATACACGACTCATATCGGGTTGATTGTATAAATGAACATTTGAAAGTACTGTCCGGTGTTATAGAAGATGGAGTTGAGCTCATTGGATATACTTATTGGGGACCATTTGATATAGTTAGCGCGGGTACAGGAGAAATGAAAAAAAGTACGGCTTTGTTTATGTGGGTAAGGATAATAAAGGGAATGGCACCTTGGAGTGCATGAAGAAAGATAGCTTTTATTGGGTCCAAAACGTAGTAGGCTTTAATGTAAGGGGCATGGATTAGTTTAGTTTACCTTGTCACTTCTCGATTTTTATTAAAAATGAGATAGCAACATTGGGATAGGGTCTCTCGTCAGCAACATAAGGCAAGAGAAACTATCCCGAGTGTTTCCAGAGGCGATTTTATGAACATAGACAGTTTTGTATCCTTTACATTAGCTTTCTGAATGGGTGAAAATAGAGCCTCATGAATAGAATCAAAAAAATAGACGAAGAAATGCCGAATAAAATAGGTATTGGCAACCATTCTGCCCATAGTCCAGCGATAAATAAACCAAATGGCAAAGTTAGTTTCATAAGCATGGACGATGTTCCGGCAACCCGTCCCAGTAAATGGTTTGGTGTGAATTCTTGCCTAATGGTGAAATAAACGATATTGGATACGGTGGTCGAACAAGTACGAATCGCTAGCGCAATACCAATCGCCCACCAAGTCGATGCAGCAATTAAGCACCCCATTCCAATCACATCAAATATTAAACAGAAGGTATAAATATTTCCGCGTCCAAATCGTTTCCGTATGCTGCTTACCACCATCGCCCCTAACAAACCCCCACCAGCGGAGATGGTAAACATGAGACCAACCTGTGCTTCATTTGCTCCCAGTTGATCAGTCACATAAAAAACGAGCACCCCAATGACAAGACTGGAAGCAAAGTTGATAAACAGTACCGTAATGGTCGGTGTCAACAAGATTTTATTATGAAACAGTTCTTCAATTCCTTCTTTTATATCGTCACGTAAGCTATTCTTTTTCCGGGCTTTATCAGTTTGAGCAGGAAGTTGAAAAAAACACATGCACAAGAACAAGATAAATAGACAAATCGTGTAAATGGTTAAGGTAGATGTAAAAGAAAATGCAACAAGAAATGCACCTGCCAGACCTGGTCCGGTCATATTAATCAATGTGTTGATAAACGAAAGCTTTGCATTTGCGCTTGTAAGTTGATCTTTTGTTACGATTTGCGGCAAAACAGAATGGTGTGCGTTCCCAAATGTGTATCCCGCACAGGATAGGATGAATCCAAGCAGGTATAAGTGCCACAGATGGATCTGTTCGGATGCTAAAAGCAGGACAATACAAAGCATGGCCCCAACTTGAATCAGACTAGTCCATTGCATCATTTTTTTACGGTTAAATCGATCCACCAAAACCCCGGCAAGGATTCCGATTAATATATTTGGAAAAAATTCAATCGCACGCATTGTACTCATTGCCAGAGCGGAATGACTAAGATCATAAATCAACAATGGGATTGCAATGGCATACATTTGCGATCCGAAATTAGAAATGAGGGACCCACCCCAGATGAGCAGAAAATTTCTGTTTTTCCAAAGTGTAGCGTCAGCTTTATTTTCATGATTGAAAGCGGGAATTGTCATTTTATATTCCTCCAGTTGATGAAATACGTAAGAAAAGTGTAAACTATTAAAAAGTGAATAAAAAGTGAATTTTACATATTAAATTGTTCACCTTTTTGGAGGGTATATGAAATATAGGAAACATCTAAGGGTATTAATAAGACATTTTGAAAAAGGCTTGGAAACAGAAACGACCATTTCAGAAATCGCAGAACTGCTAAATTGTTCTGAGCGCCACGTAAAAACCATCGTGAATTATTTGGACAAGAAAGGCTATTTGACTTGGAAAGTCCTGCGTGGGCGAGGAAGGAAGCCTAAAATAACGCTACACCTTACGTATGATGCGTTTTGGATGGAGGAAGCCAAGCGTAACGCGGCTGAAGGAAATTATCAAGAAGCGTTTCGAATTGTGCAGGGACTTGGAAGGCACGCGCAAAACGATTTTCAGGTCTGGTTTTATCAACAACTAGGTGTCTCACAGACCAAGGATGATGTGGAGAAGCTGGATGTACTTCGGTACCCTTTTTATGAGACAAGTCTAGCGATGGATCCAATCATGATAAGGTCTCGTCATGATTCGCATATGGTGCAACAGATATTTGAGCGATTGGTAGAATTTGATCCGTTTTCTGAACAGCTAGTACCAAAAATAGCCCATCATTGGGAAAGTATGGATGGCATGCGATGGATATTTTATTTGCGAAAAAATGTCCTGTTTCATCATGGCCGTGAATTAAAGAGTGCGGACGTCAAAGCAACGATTGAAAGGCTACCGGGAAATATGCTGCTAAAGCGAAATCTGAAAACAATAGAAATACCATCAAAAACGACGATTGTTTTTAAACTCAAAACGATTGATTATTTGTTTCCCAGATATTTTGCAAATATGGCTACATCAATTGTTCCTGTTGATGTTATTCGGCAGGAAGGAGATAGGTTCCGGAAATATCCCATCGGCTCAGGACCTTTCCAGTTAAAGCGGCATGATAAAGAAATGGTTAGGCTGGATGTTTTCCCGAATTACTACGCGGCGCGCCCATGGCTGGATCGTATTGAAATGATCATGACACCGGATTTGTTTCAGCCGAAAGAGAATGCTAATCCATTTCTTTTAAATGCACCTGATGACTCGTGGAAAGAAGTCCGAATTCGGGAGGAAGGTGCAGATTATATTACTTTCAACTGCGCAAAAGATGGTCCAGTTCAAGAAAGGCGGTTCCGCCAGTTGCTTTGCCAAATGATTGATCCGCAAATGTTTTGTGATGAAAAAGGCTATGAGGAAGTTGCAACGAGTTTTTTAACTGAAAAGTCATTGCAGCGGGAGCAGTGTCCTAAGAAAATAGTGGAAAATATTCATTGTGATGTTGAATTAAAGATTGCAGCACAGCAAATTCGTGAGGGTGTTAATCATAGGCGGGAAGCAATTATCTTGCAGCAGCAGCTTGCGGAATTCGGTATTTCCGCCACAATTGATATACTTGATTCCAACCTAATTAGCAATCGAGAAGCAATAAAAACGTACGATCTATTTGTGGGCGGCATTGCTTTGTCTGAAGATCGCCTGTTGTCCGTTTTGACTGCAATCCAGTCCACGAAACTGACCATTTACCCTTGTTTAACGGAGAGCATGAAGCGCAGCATGGCGCAAAAAGTAGCTGACCTGCAAACATTAAGGGATGAGGAAGATCGTTGGAAGGCATATTTTGAGTTGGAAGATTTTTTATTATCAAATGCTGTCATTTTTTTCTTGAATCATCGTTCTCATAATGTGTATGAACCGGAAAATAGTTTGTATGCCAATATTGCACTGGATAGTAACGGTAGGATTGACTATAGACATGTGTGGAAAAGGATACATTGAACTTGGAAAGTGAATAAATTCGATGGTGTAAACAGGCAATCATAGAGACCAAAGGTGCAAGCGCTCGTTTAGCAACGTACAAACTGGAGCACTTTGGGGCTGCGATTACTCGCCCCATCAAAAGCTCTGCTAGTTGCTGGGCGCTGGAGCCGGACGTGGCTGTCACAGCAAATGACATTAATACAGCCCAATCCTATACTTTCTTTACCTACAAAAAACGGGCATCCCCTAACCGAGATCACCCGCAATAAAAATATAATCGGTAAAAACCGGGTTTGTCATTTCTTCTGATTCCGTTTTATTTTGAAATGCAAGCCAATCAGCTTAAACCCCATGCCAAAGTCCAAAGTGGCAATGACTGCTAGCAGCATGGTTGTAACGTTCCATATTGTTTCATGTGCACTGCGCACGGCAAAGAATATAAATAGCGCGCCCATTGCAAAGTACAAGACAGCTCGACTGATAAGTGATGTCATAAAATTATCCTCCAATAAATTGCAGCCAAATAAAATTCATGTTCTTTTGTATTCGTTCCAAATCTTCCGGTTTCAATAATAGTTGCGTCAGTACAACAGCCGTATTCATGCCCATGTGTACGGCAATTGGCACGATAATCCGTTTTGTTTTGACATAGAGATAGGCAAATGTAATCCCCATCGAAGCATAAACCAGTAAATGCGTCGGATCCATATGAATGATTGCAAATATCAAAGAAGAAACAAGTGCAGCAATCCAAAAGTTTGTACGTACATACAGGCCACCGAAAATAATCTTACGAAAGAGAATTTCCTCCAAGATTGGTGCAAACAATGCCGGAATGATTGTGAACATCGGAAATGCACGTGCTATTTCCAAAATGTTTTGTGTATTCTCGGATTGTGATGAAATACCTAATATGTTTTGCTCGATGTATCCCGCAATCCCTTGGGCAAAAATGGCCATGAAAACACCGGCGACCATCCAAAGGATTGTACTTCCAAGCGGCGAAGCATCTTTGTCGGAACCTTGTTTCATCTCCGGCCGCATAAGCAGGAGAAACACGACCACGCCGGCAATGAAACTAAAAATCGTATAGTAAACGATGGCCTGTGTTTTGTCTATAGGAAATAGAAAATAAAACAGCGGACCGCCAACAATCCCGGAAAGCTGCATAATCACGTAGGTGATGATCACCCACCAGTAACGTTTATTCAAAAAGCAACGTCCCCCTCGAATTAAAATAGCATGCTGTCATTTTTAACGATAACTGGCTGTATTACCCACATCTAAAACTGGATAATAATCTCGAAAAAATTGTGGATAAACCGCCATAAAATTCCTGACCGTTCAATTAACAACCAGTATACTGATTGAAGCTTCACTTTATGTTGTCTATTTCAAATCATTCTTTAAAAAGCTATTTGCCAGTATGATGAAAGTCCTTTTTATTTTACCACATTTGAATGGGCACCGCGAAACATACCATATAGATGCACCGAATCGGATGAATGCCAATATGGAAGATGCACAAGCAACTAAAAGCATGCGGGTGATTTTTTTGATACACAGGCAAATTTACGTTAAACTGCAAGCAAACGTAAGCTTCGATTTTTGTCTAATTTTGTCTAAAAAACCCGAACAAATTTCGAAGTACATCACTTGCATTTTTGGCAAGAATTAATTATTATAATAATTGGTGTTAGCACTCAACGGTAGCGAGTGCTAATAAAAAATAAAGATGATAGGAATTAAGGAGGTTGTCTACATGATTAAACCACTAGGAGATCGAGTTGTTATCGAACTCGTAGAACAAGAGGAAAAAACAGCAAGCGGAATCGTACTGCCTGACTCTGCAAAAGAAAAACCGCAAGAAGGCAATGTAGTTGCAGTTGGGTCTGGTCGTGTGACGGACAGTGGCGAAAAAGTAGCCCTGGAAGTTAAAGAAGGAGACCATATCATTTTCTCTAAATTTGCCGGTACTGAATTAAAATATGAAGGCAAAGAATACTTAATTCTTCGTGAAAGCGACATTTTAGCTATCGTCGGCTAATTTCAAATCCATAAATAAAGCAAGTTTCGAAACGATATAAGGAGGGTATTTTACATGGCTAAAGAAATTAAATTTAGTGAAGAAGCGCGCCGCGAAATGGCACGTGGTGTAGATAAATTGGCAAACGCAGTGAAAGTTACATTGGGACCAAAAGGCCGCAACGTTGTATTGGATAAAAAATTCGGTTCCCCATTAATCACAAATGACGGTGTAACAATCGCAAAAGAAATCGAATTGGAAAACCATTTCGAAAACATGGGGGCACAGCTTGTTTCCGAAGTTGCTTCCAAAACAAATGATGTTGCCGGTGACGGTACGACTACAGCTACAGTTTTGGCTCAAGCCCTAATCCAGGAAGGATTGAAAAACGTAACTTCCGGTGCAAACCCTGTTGGCATCCGTCGTGGTATTGAAAAAGCAGTATCTGCTGCAGTTGAAGAATTGAAAGTAATCTCCAAGCCAATCGAAGGCAAAGAATCCATTGCACAAGTTGCATCTGTTTCATCTGATGATAAAGAAGTCGGAGAATTGATTTCCGAAGCAATGGAACGCGTTGGCAACGACGGCGTTATCACTTTGGAAGAGTCCAAAGGCTTCAATACAGAGCTTGAAGTAGTGGAAGGAATGCAATTCGACCGCGGATATGCTTCTCCTTACATGGTCACTGACCAAGATAAAATGGAAGCAGTTTTGGAAAATCCTTACATTCTCATCACGGATAAGAAAATCACTAATATTCAAGAAGTACTGCCTGTTTTGGAACAAGTTGTGCAACAAGGCAAGCCGCTTCTGTTGATTGCAGAAGATGTGGAAGGCGAAGCGCTGGCAACACTTGTACTGAACAAACTTCGCGGCACATTCAATGCTGTAGCTGTTAAAGCTCCTGGATTTGGTGATCGCCGTAAAGCAATGCTGGAAGATATCGCTATCTTGACTGGCGGTCAAGTAATCACGGAAGATCTTGGCCTTGAATTGAAAAATGCTTCCATCGAGCAATTAGGCCGCGCTTCTAAAGTTGTTGTAACAAAAGAAAACACAACTGTAGTGGAAGGCGCCGGAAATCCGGAAAACATTGCTTCTCGTGTTGCACAAATTCGTGCCCAAGCAGAAGAAACTACTTCCGATTTTGATAAAGAAAAACTGCAAGAACGCTTGGCTAAACTTTCCGGCGGCGTAGCTGTCATCAAAGTCGGCGCAGCAACCGAAACAGAATTGAAAGAACGCAAACTTCGTATTGAAGATGCTTTGAACGCAACACGTGCTGCTGTTGAAGAAGGTATTGTTGCCGGCGGTGGTACTGCACTTGTGAATGTATACAACAAAGTTGCAGAACTTTCCTTGACAGGTGACGAGGCTACTGGTGCCAGCATCGTACTTCGTGCATTGGAAGAACCGATCCGTCAAATCGCACACAACGCCGGCCTGGAAGGATCCATTGTTGTTGATCGCCTGAAACGCGAAAAAGTCGGTGTTGGTTTCGACGCAGCGACTGGCGAATGGGTAGACATGATTGAAGCTGGTATCGTTGACCCTACCAAGGTTACACGTTCCGCATTGCAAAACGCAGCTAGTGTCGCGGCAATGTTCTTGACGACAGAAGCAGTCGTTGCAGACCTGCCAGAAGAAAATGCTGGCGGTGCCCCTGACATGGGCGGCATGGGCGGCGGCATGCCCGGGATGATGTAATAACGCCTTTAAATTCTAATGGCGAAGAAAAATGATTATTAGCAAAATGCCAGTTTTTGCTAACTTCCACATTTTTGATACGCCATAAACAAACTTTTAGAGAAGACCTTTCATAAGTTTTACTGAAGTTGTGAGAGGTCTTTTTACTATGCATTCAGTTCATTTATATCAATCGTTAAAAAACAATTTCACATTATATATTTATATATTGAAATTTCATTTCATTCGTATTATAATATGGCTGTAAACGATTTCAACATATAAGGGGGGGAGGATGCGTAGAATGCTAAAGAATTTGACAACAGAAAAGAGAAATAATCTGACGAGGAATCTAGATAACATGTCAACGGAGCAATTCTTACAAACGATGAATAATGAGGATGCCAAAGTAGCTTCTATTATACGTAAACAAATACCAGTAATAGCAAAAGCAGTAAACACAATTAATACTTCATTAAAATCTGGGGGGAGAATTATTTATATGGGAGCAGGTACAAGTGGTAGAATCGGGTTACTTGATGCCGTTGAGTGTCCACCTACCTTTGGAACCAATCCGGAAAAAGTGGTAGGACTAATTGCTGGTGGGGAAAGGGCTTTTGTGAAAGCGGTTGAAGGCGCAGAAGACGATTTCAACCTCGGCAAAATAGATCTGCAGTCCATTTCTATGGATAATACAGACGTTGTTGTTGGAATAGCTGCCAGCGGCCGTACCCCTTACGTCATAGGTGGACTTCGATACGCAAATTCAATTGGTGCAGAGACTGTTGCCATTAGTTGTAATATTAATTCTGAAATCGGCAAAATTGCAAAAAAAGCGATTGAAGTAGATTGCGGGCCAGAAGTATTGACTGGTTCCACACGGTTAAAAGCTGGAACTGCTCAGAAAATGATTTGTAACATGTTATCTACTGGTTCAATGGTTGGTATGGGGAAAACATATGGAAATTTAATGGTTGATTTAAAACCAACTAATAAAAAACTTGAGGAAAGAGCAAAATCCATTGTTATGGAAGCGACTTCATGTGATCACAAAACCGCTGAAAAATTTTTGATGGCGGCGCAAAAGAAACCCAAAGTGGCTATTATAATGTTATTGACGGGATCAACTTATGATGAAGCTGTTCAAAAACTTGAAAAAGCAAAGGGATTTGTTCATAAAACATTAAAATAACAATTGATGTGGGGGAGTGAGATTCATGTCATTCATGGACCGATTGACGAATGTGGTAGAAAATAGGATAGCCCCTCCTTTGATTAAAATATCAAAGAATCGCTATCTTGATTCCATTCAAAAGGCTTTTATTTCGTTAATGCCTATCATTATTATTGCATCATTTTTTGTTCTACTGGCTTCATTTCCAATTCCTGCCTGGCAAAAACTAATTGAACCGATTAGTTCTTATTTTTGGGCAGGAAACAGTGCAACAATGGGACTGCTATCCATTGGATTGTCACTAGGGATGGGTTATTACTTATCTGCATACTATAAGCAAATTGATGATAAAGTGGATCCTCTTTCTGGAGCGATTATCAGTTTGTTTAGTTTTTTGATGTTATTTCCAATTGGAACAAATGATAAAATTGGTTCCTATCTACCTGCCGATAATTTAGGCAGCACCGGAATGTTTGCAGCAATAATTGTAGGGATTATCAGTATTGAAATATACCGTTTGCTTGTTAAAAAAAATATTGTAATGAAAATGCCCGAAGGTGTACCTCCGATGGTGGCAAACGCCTTTACTTCGTTAATACCTATTTTTGTAACAATTGCACTTTGGTGGATAATTCGCTATCCACTAAACTTGGATCTTGTTGGTTTAATTATGGCAGGTTTCAAACCGATTGTTGCCGGTGGGGCAAGCTTTATAGCACAGTTTATTGGTGTATTTTTGGATAGACTATTATGGTTTGTGGGTATACATGGCACAAACGTTGTTACGTCAGTCATGCAGCCTATTTGGCTGGACATGCTTGGGCAGAATCAGGCGGCTGCCGGAGCAGGAAATTCAATACCGTTTATTGCCAGTGAGCAATTTTTGAATTACTTTGTCCGTGTAAGCCCATTACCTTTGATTATTCTGATGCTGATGTCCAGTGTTAAACGTTATAAAACGTTGGGTAAGCTTGCTGTAGCTCCATCTCTATTTAATATTGCTGAACCAGTGATATTTGGACTGCCAATTATATTGAATCCGATTCTTTTCATTCCGTGGGTGTTTGGATACTTGGTTATCTTCGTAATTAGTTATTTGGTAATTGCCTCCGGTTTGGTGCCTGCACCATACATTTTACTGCCTTGGACAACTCCTGGTCCAATTGGTGCATATTTAGGCACGGGTGGCAGCTGGGCAGCAGCTATTTTATCTACGTTAAACTATGTAATCATGTTCTTTATTTGGCTGCCATTCTATAGAATTTTAGAACGGCAGACATTAAAAGAACAAAATGAAACAGAAAATAATGCATAAAAGGAGTTGAATAAAATGATAGAGGTAAACATTAGGCCATACCAGTATTCTGATGAGGAAGAGGTTATTGAGACATGGAATAAATGTTTATTTAAGGATCCTGTTAGCACAGAAATGTTTCATTCTAAGGTGATGCTTGACCCGAATTTTGATTCAGACCTCTGTTTAGTTGCAGAAGATAATAGTGGTGGTAAAATTGTGGGCTATTGTTTGGGAATGGTACGTAAATATCCATATGAAGAAAGGGGGATGGAACCGGAAAGGGCTTGGATTCCCGTCATGTTTGTCCATCCCGATTATCAAGGTCAGGGAATTGGAACAAGGTTGGTCAAAAATTTGGAAGAAAGATTTGATAGGTTAGGAAAGACCAATATTACACTTGGAGCATACAGTCCAAACTACTTCTTCCCTGGTCCCGATAAAGATGCATACGGCAATTCTATCCCGTTTTTTGAATCTTTAGGTTATGAAGTATTAGGAGAAGCTGTTGGGATGGATATGGTGCTATACAATTTTGTTATTCCAGATAAGATTCTTGATATCAAAAAGAATTTGGAAAGTGAACATGGTATCCGCGTTATTCCATTTACAAAAAGATATACTTTACCATTGTTACAGTTCTTGAAAGAAAATTTCCCTGGTGGATGGGTTAGAAATATCCGAGAAACTTTGCAGAAATTCAAGGGAGAAGAAAGGGTTCTATTGGCTGTTGATAATCATGATAATATTGTTGGCTACTGTCAACGTGCAATCGATGACCTGGAAGGACATTTTGGTCCGTTTGGTGTATCAGAAAAGCTGCGAGGCAAAAAGATCGGTAGTGTACTGTTTTATGAAATGTTGATGGACATGTATAGTCGGGGAATATACCATGTATGGCTAGCATGGACTGATAATGATGCACAACGGTTTTATGATAGGGCAGGAATGAGGGTTATGAAACGTCATGCAACAATGAAAAAATTCAAGGCTTAAAGATTAAATGTTTTATTTTTAAACAAGGAGGACAAGAAAATGACACATCATGTTATGTCAATCGGCGCACACGCATTGGATGCTGAATTAATGGGGGGGGCCGTAGCCATAAAATACACAAAGGAAGGACATATGGCCTCATTCGTTCACATTACAAGAGGAGAGCGTGGAAATAAGAAAAAAACACCTGAAGAATACGGGAAACAGCTAGAGAAAGAGATGCCAAAAGTTGCAAGTGCAATGGGTGCAAAATCCATTTGGATGGGTTATGTCGCTGGTCAATTACCTTCACAAGAAAAAATCCAGTTGGACCTATGTAAATTATTAAGAGAAGAAAAGCCAGATATTGTAATTACACATTGGAGGGGAAGTCTTCACCCACGTCATATAATGACACATGATGCTGTTTTGGAGGCGGTCAAGATGGCTGCAGATTCGAATGTTAAAACAGGACAAGAACCGCATAAAGTGGACTATGTTTATTTTGGTGAAAACTGCGAAGATCTAAATGGATTTATACCACAGGTGTATATTAATATTGAGGAAACGTTCGACCAGTGGTTTGAAGCAGTTTCGCATTACGAATTATTCAGGGCAAACGAAGCAAACGTGCCATATCAGGATTATTATCGGACAATGGCCACCATCAGGGCAGTGGAAGTTGGAAACCAAAGACTTTCCAAAGCATATATGATTGCTACTAGAACACAAAATTATTTGCATGAATAAGAGGGGTATTTGCATGCTTGGCATTTCTGTCTATTTAGCAAAAGATAAACAAGATTTCAATAAAAAATGGATTAAGAAAGCTATAAAGAACGGTTTTTCTTCCATTTTTACATCGCTTCATATACCGGAAGAGAATCCAGCTGCCTATAAATATCTGCTGCAAGATCTTGGAGATCAAGCAAAAAATAACGGTTTGGATTTGATAGTTGATATTTCTCCGGATTCTTTTCGGCATATTGGGTTAGACGTAAAAGATGTTGAACCATTATCTCGCTGGGGTGCGACTGGTATCCGGGTGGATTACGGATTTACTGCTAAAGAAATTGTAGATTTATCCAACCGAATAAAAGTTTTTTTGAATGCCAGTACCTTGACAGAAAAATTTTTAAAGGAACTTGTTCATTTAGGCTTGAACACTAAAAATACAATAGCGGCACATAATTTTTACCCACGACCCGAGACAGGATTATCAACGAAATATGTTATTAAAAAAAATCGTTTTCTTAAACGATATAATATCGGCACTTTGGCTTTTATTCCGGGTGATGGGGAAAAACGTCAGCCACTATATGAAGGACTGCCAACGGTAGAATCCCATCGGTATGAATCTCCGGTTTATGCTTATTTGGATCTTACGGAAAATTGTCTTACCGATGACGTTTATGTTGGGGACCCATCATTGACTGATCAAACACTTTTCACCTTCAAGCTTTTGTCTGAGGGCATTATTCCCTTAAAATATAAGAGGGAAAATGAGTCTGATTTCAAGGATTTCCATGTATACCTGGAAGAACCAAAAAGCAATCGTTTGGATGCGGCACAAGATGTTATCCGCTTGGAAGGTTCACGTGTAGATCTTCATAATCACGGTATGTTAAGCCCGAAAAATACGATTCCTCGCAAAAAAGGCGCAATTACGATTGATAATGAAAGATATGGAAGGTATGCTGGTGAAATCCATATTGCATTAAAAGACCTAGATGAAGATCCAAAAGTAAACGTGATTGGTCATGTGGTGCAAGCAGATCTCCCGTTGCTTGATTATATTCATGGCGGAACAGCTTTTATTTTGAAACAGCAGCCCTAAGTGTGTAATGTAAATATTAAATAAATGTTATCAGAAAGGGGATTTAAGAATGAATATATTATTGGTTTGTAGTGCAGGAATGTCAACAAGTCTATTGGTAACAAAAATGGAAAAAGCAGCCCAGGAGAATGGCAAGGATTATAAGATTTGGGCAGTGGCTGAAGCGGAAGCAAGCAACCATATCCCAAATGCGGATGTCGTATTGATAGGACCACAAATGCGTTTTTGGAAAAAGGATGCTGAAAAATTGGCTGCTCCACATGGCATTCCAGTAGATGTGATTAGCCCGGTAGATTATGGCATGAATGATGGACAGGCGGTATTATCATTCGCTGAAAAATTGGCAAACAAGGATTGAGGGGTAACCTATGGACGAGATGGAGACAATCTGTTTTCAGATAATCAGCAATGCAGGTACAGCGAGATCACTTATTGTAGAAGCACTGCAGGAAGCAAGGGATGGAAACTTCGACCAAGTACAAAACAAATTTGATGAAGCAAATAAATACTTCACCGAAGCACATAAAGTGCATGCCAGTCTAATTCAACAAGAGGCAAAAGGTGATGGGGTTCCCTTTTCTTTATTATTCATGCATGCTGAAGATCAATTAATGAGTACAGAAACTATCAAGCATATGGCCAAAGAAATGATTCATTTATATGAAAGAGTATAGATGACAATATTTAAGCTAATAAAGAAGGTAGATATCAATTTGATGTCAGCCTTCTTTATTAATGGTAAAATTGTCCATATAAAGGAAGCTGAGTTGGTTAATTGTAAAAATTTAGATTGTAGAAACGGCGCTGTTATCATGGAATTTATATTTAACAGAAATAAAACTAATTGAGGATAATGTTAAGGTAGAATTTTTTACAACTTTTACCTAAAGAAAAGGGTTGGTGACAATGTCAACACATGGGGGAATCGTGATGCTTACCGAAATGCTTCCCTTTCTGCCTCCTTCTGAAAAAAAAATAGCATCTTATATTTTAAAAAACCCACGTGAAGCAATCACATTAACTACAATGGAACTTGGAAAAAGAAGTTGTACAAGTGGAGCTGCGGTTATAAGACTCTGCAAGTCGCTAAACGTAAAAGGGTTTCAGGAATTGAAACTAAGAATTGCTGGCGATATTCAAAAAAAAGCGGTGATGGGATATTCCGATATTGAACCTAATGAGTCAGTAACTACGGTTATTGAAAAAATGACTAATAATAGTATTCAAGCAATCCAGGAAACAGCTGAATTTCTTACACTTGATGAGGTAGAAAAGGCTGTTAATGTTTTAAAAAAGGCGGGAAGAATTCATTTAGTTGGTGTTGGGGCTTCCAGTATTATAGCGCAGGATGCACAACAAAAATTTCTTCGAATAAATAAAAATGCGTATGCTTTCACAGACATGCACATTGCTGCCCTGCAGGTGGCTAATGCTGCGCCGAACGATGTTGTTGTCGGTATATCATTTTCAGGAAAAACCTTGGAAGTAGCTAAGGTACTTCAATTGGCAAAACAACAAGGAACAAATACAATTAGTTTAACAAAATATGGGAACAATGCTGTTACTGAGTATGCTGATATTCGTTTGTACACATCCGCAACAAAGGAACCAGCATTCCGAAGTGCTGCGACTACTTCTCGAATTGCGCAGCTGCAGGTTATTGATATTCTTTTCACGTGCGTTGCGTCAACACTGTATGATAAAACAATTAAACATTTAGATGCAACTAGAGATGCAATAAACTTTTTGACAGGGAATAAAAAAGAATAGCACGATGTTCAAGGTTAAAGTTTCAATGAAATCAGTGGAAATTCGTGTTTTGATCCAAAGCGGAATGTGGTAGGAAATAATAGTGGTACTCGTATAAAGTATAAATACACAACCCTACAAAGCATATGTAAATGGCAAACTATCAGCCAGCGCCTTTAGGCGCTGGCTGATAGTTTGGATTGTATACCTTTGACAAACAATCTACCTTAGTAGGGGGGTTGGTTTTTATTTGTTTATATGTCTGATTCATTCTGAATTACTTTAAGTAAATACCTAACTCCCATATGGAGTATGCCTCGGGAGTCCATTGAGATGTTCCGGCAGCTGCTCCCGTTTTTGCTGGCCTCTGATTCATATTAATTTTTACATAACGTGCCTTTATTGGTGAATCCAAATTAATCACATCATTGGGCTGCGGGGTTTCTTTTTCTCTTTTAACACTTGATTGATCTGCTACTTTTTTCCAAGATTTCCTGTCGTTAGATGTCAAAATTTCATATTTATCAGCCCAATATTCCCAGTTAATTTTAATTTGGTTGAATTTTAATTTTTGTCCTAAGTCAATCTCAAAGTATTCTTTATCCTGTTGAAAAACCTTTGATGCCCAACGGGTTTTAGTATCTCCATCAACAGCATTGTCTGGAATAAAATCATTTGTATCTGCATACTTATAGTCAGTATTGAATGCAGATGATGAAGCAGTTACATTTTTATCTTCTGCTAGATTTGGACTATCTTTAAAAGAAAGCTTACTTTTTTTACTCGGGATTTCTATTGCAACAGCAGAATAAGATGGAACTGTCCAAGTGAATTTTCCGTTTTTCTTTATATTTTTTATTGATTCTTTTCTTAAACCATAATCATAAACGTGATCAGGGACTGTTGGCCCATCAAGGATCCAGGCTGCTGCGTCACCCCTTGGCTTAAAGTTCTTAAGATCAAATTGTATTTCTTTATCCTTAGTTGAAGACTTATTCACGACAACCAGATATAAATTTTTGCCGTTCTCACTAGTGCTTGCATAAGTAGAAATACTATCATCTTTTTGTTTTGTTTCAATCATGGTATCCCCAAAATGATTGCCATATAATTCAAATGCATAATAGTTTACATATGGTTTCATTTCAGGACTGATTAACCCATAATCACCATTTCCCGGCGGATAAGGATTCATTAGTGCCCAGTATGCGGCCGCGTCTATCTTTTTCTCAGCAAATGTACCTAACATGTCTGCAGTCCATAGGCCAGCTGGAAGAGAATTAACTGTCCAATCTTCCGGATAGGACCAAACAGTACTAAAAGAGCCAATATGATATTCAACATTTTTATTACCTTGATATTCTTTTACCCAGGATTTAACTCTATCAATTTCATCTCTTAATGTATTAGGAGTTTTAAGTAAATCATCAAAAAAGGCTTGCTTATTATCCTCCGTATAAGGTGAGCTACTATTAAATTTTTGTGATGGTGGAAGCGGCAATGAGTGAATAGAGTAAACATCAATCAAATTACCTACTTCCTTAATAACTGTTTTCGTGAAATCCGAATCTAGCGCTGAAACGTTGGCAATAATTTTTATGTTTGGGTCAGCTTTTTTCATTGCTGGTGCAAATTCTTTCACAGTTTGTATGAAGTCTTCCGTCTTCATTGTTAAATATGGCTCATCCGCTATTTCCCAATATTTAACATCTGCATTTTTTTCATTATTGACATAATCAACCCAATCTGCAGCCAATTTGGGTGATTCCATTGGATTTACACTTATTTTTGCAGTAGTGCCTAGCTGGTCGTTTAATTTTAAAAATTGATCTGTGTTCATTTCAGTCGGTAAGTTAGGGTCATTCCAAATAAAATTTGATCCAAAGTTTCCCCCTGGATACACAAGAAATCCTAGATTTAATTTATTTAGTTGATGCTTTAATTTTGAATTAAGTTTTCCATGGTCATAAATTGTTTCATTCCACGCTGGTACATGAACACCATAAATTTCTTTATTTATTTCACCAATCTCTTTATTTGGAAAGACCATTACTTTACTATTACCATTTGGATTTCTCTTAGTTGAATTATTTTTATCACTATTTTTTCCCGCCAGAGCGTTACTTGAAAATCCAACTAAAATTAGTGATAAAAGCAATACAGTTATAGAAATTAATACAATTTGTTTTTTCTTAACCTTCATTTACACTTCTCCTCCTTATTCTAAGTTCTTCCACAGGATTTTTGCTCTCCATTGAAAGTGAATTCCAATTTTTAAAAATGAATCCCATCCCCTTCTATATATATTTTTAATACATAATTAACTCTTGTTTGAGTCAAGCCAGCACTGGGAAAGTCTATATCCAAATAGATTTAACTCAGCACTTTATGAAACTGCTTTCACTGGTAGTATAAACTTTTTGTTATTTAATTTCAATATTTTATTTTTAAAAGTGAATTTATATTTCAAAAGTATTGTTAATCACTATAAACTATCCACTATCAAAATAATGATAATAAAGCAGAATATGGGAGCCTCATAAGTCCCCATGCCTTACTGGATAGGTTACTGTCCAATTGGGAGACAGTGGGATTTTGTTTTGCGTACCGCAAAGCACGTTGTTAATGACTATCGGGAGAAGTCTAATCTGTGTGGGAGCCAAGGTACTGTTTGTAAAAGGGTCCTTTCTCACCAGCTGCAAGAACCTTTCACCTACAATACAAAAAAAGCCAGGAAATCGACCATCAAGATGATCTTGAATTTGTTTCAGCATAACGCTGGTGAGGTACGTGTATTCGCGATGAACTATAAAGAAAGCGAAAAGTTGCAGAACTTTCCTTGACAGGTGACGAGGCTACTGGTGCCAGCATCGTACTTCGTGCATTGGAAGAACCGATCCGTCAAATCGCACACAACGCCGGCCTGGAAGGATCCATTGTTGTTGATCGCCTGAAACGCGAAAAAGTCGGTGTTGGTTTCGACGCAGCGACTGGCGAATGGGTAGACATGATTGAAGCTGGTATCGTTGACCCTACCAAGGTTACACGTTCCGCATTGCAAAACGCAGCTAGTGTCGCGGCAATGTTCTTGACGACAGAAGCAGTCGTTGCAGACCTGCCAGAAGAAAATGCTGGCGGTGCCCCTGACATGGGCGGCATGGGCGGCGGCATGCCTGGGATGATGTAATAACGCCCTCAGCCCTTGGTATAGGATTTGATGTAAGAAAAAATGAAATGCTAGTATTTAGCTAACATTGAAGTAATTAATGGAGGCTTCTCAAAAGTTTAAGCAAACTTTCGGGAAGCTTCTTTTTTGTGGACCTTACTTGTGTTATAAGAAAGTATAGAGCGTCCGAGCATAGGTGATATTCCATAATGGGTGGGAACCCCATCAGGTAAGAATTAGCCATTCACCTGTAGCGAGTCTTGGAGGATTGGAGGTAACTCCTATCTTTAAGCGTAGACAGCAAGACGGTGGGCCGAAAACCAAATGGCTGAAGGGATTGAGCCCCGAAAACTTATATATGGGAAAGCTGATGATGTTATACTCTCAGAAAGCAACATCTATGAATCGTCATGGCAAGATGAAGTAGATTTCCCCGGGGTCTGTGACCTTGGCACGCTGGACATTGTTGGAATATCGCAACTCGGGAGGTCCTATCTGCCTTTCCAAATACTGGAGAGTATGGTGGACAAGTGATAATAAAGCAAGGAAGCCAAATGCACGATAGGAAGTCGGATGGCAGCATAGTACCAATGAGGTAGGGTATCACCGATAGAGGGAAGGCAATTGCCACTCCATTATAGCTCTTGTTGGGGACACATTAACTACACACAGAGGTAGGGAATATTAATGACAACAAAACTAGGAGGAATAGCAGAATTAGCAAAAGAAAACCCTAAGATGAAATTCACATCACTTGCACATCTGCTTGACGAAGAATCACTTAAAAGATGTCATTTTGAACTGGCTGGGAATAAAGCAACAGGTGTAGACCAGATAACAAAAGCTGAATATGCGAAAGAGCGAGATCAAAACATTGATGAATTGGTACAGCGACTCAAGCGGAAAAGTTACCGGCCACAACCTGCAAAACGGGTCTATATCGATAAGCCCGGTTCCAATAAGAAGCGACCACTTGGGATTCCTTCATACGAAGATAAAATTGTACAGCGAAGGATTGCCGAAATACTAAATAGTATCTATGAAAATGATTTTCTGGATAGCTCATTTGGCTTTCGACCAGGAAGGAACTGCCATGATGCGCTTAAGATATTGAATGTCTACATGGAAAAGCGTTATACAAATTATGTTGTCGATGCGGACATTAAAGGTTTCTTTGACAACGTTGACCACAATTGGATGATGGCGTTCTTGGAGCATCGTATTAATGACCCCAGCTTTCTAAGAATCATTACCAGATTTCTTAAGGCTGGATATATGGAGGAAGGCAAGTACCTTCAGAGTGATAAAGGCACACCCCAGGGTGGCCTCATTTCGCCAATTTTGGCAAATGTGTATCTCCATTATGTATTAGATCTCTGGTTCGAGGTAGTGGTTAGGAAACAATGCAAAGGCCAAGCGTATATGGTTAGATATGCTGATGACTTTGTATGTTGTTTCCAATATCAACGTGATGCCGAGAACTTCTACAAAGCGCTGGGAAAACGATTAAAGAAATTCAACCTGGAAATGGCAGAAGACAAAACGAAAATCATTCCATTTGGACGCTTCGCAAAAGAAAACTGTAAGCGTAAAGGGCAGTCAAAGCCATCTACCTTTGATTTTCTTGGATTCACTCATTATTGTTGCGAAAGCAGAAATGGGAAATTTCGTGTCAAGCGTAAAACAAGCAGAAAGAAAATGCAAGCAAAACTCACGAAGTGCAAGGAATGGGTCAAAATAAACAGAAATAAAGATGTTGAATTTATCATGAATCGAATGAGTAGGTCGTTAACAGGCTATTACAACTATTACTGTATCACAGATAATATACGGACAGTTGACGTATACCGCTATCAGGTCACAAGAATACTGTTTAAGTGGCTAAATCGAAGAAGCCAGAAGAAATCATTTGATTGGGATAAGTTCAATCTATTTCTAAGAAAATTCCCATTGCCCAAGCCACGGGTAAAAGTGAACATATATAATCTTAGAAGTGAACTGAGCTATATTCTGTAAATGATGATGGAGAGGAGCCGTGTGCGGTAGTACCGCTTGCACGGTTCTGCGAGGGGGGCGGAGCACAATCCATAATGGAAAGGTTCCCTCCTACTCGACAAATTCAGGCTGTGTTAATGTCACTTTCAGCGACAGCCACGTCGGCTCCAGCGCCCAGCAACTAGCAACGGTTTTCGATGGGGCGAGTAACCGCAGCCCCAGATGCTTTTGATGGGACGAGTAATCGCAGTCCCAAACGGTTTTCGGTGGGGCGAGTAACCGCAGCCCCAAAGTGTTCCAGTTTGTACGTTGCTAAACGGGCGCTTGCGCCTTTGTTCAGATGAAGACTGGATTGTAATATGTTTTGGTTATCCTGGTTGTATGATTTATAATTAAATTTAATATCATAATAAAACATCAATTACCAATGGCTTGGATGTGATGTCAATGAAATGGTCCGATGTTCGTCAGCATTTTCCAGGTCGATGTGTCTTAGTCGAAGCAATAGAATCAGAAATTTTAGGAAATGAAAGAATCATTGAGAAATGTCGGGTATTGATGGTTTTGAGAATGGAAATGCAGCATGGAAAGTGTATAAAAAACTGCATGCTGAAAATCAAAATCGGGAATTGTATATATTTCACACGAATAATGAAGAAATAAAGGTAATTGAGCAAACATATATAGGGGTGCACAGAGGAATATGAAATTTGTAATGATTGATCATTTGCCCCTTGTTTCAGTTGCGTACAAAAGTAGGCAGGTGCGTTTATTTAATTGTGCTGACAAAATACTGAAATTTTACGGTTTCAGGGGTAACTCATAAAAGACCAAAATTTATGAGTCACCTCTTTTATTTTGTATAAAATACTTTTATTTTGTGTAAATATAGGAAGCTTAATTTCCCCATTGTATACAGTGTATATATTGTATATAATGTATATACGATGTTGTTATTTCCACAACAGGAAGGAGGAAACGAATGCAAATTTTGATCTCCAATAACTCCAAGGTTTCCATTTATCAACAAATTAAAAATCAGGTCAAAGAAAAAGTGTTATCAGGTGAATTAAAAGAAGGAGATGCTCTCCCCTCGATGCGCCAGTTGGCAAAGGATTTGCATATCAGTGTGATTACGACAAAACGTGCATATGAGGAATTGGAAAAAGAAGGATTCATTTATTCAATCGTAGGTAAAGGTTCTTTTATCGCGGAACAAAATGAAGATGTCATCAAAGAAAAGAAATTGACGACAATCGAGGAAAAGTTAATCGAAGCCATTGCAGGCAGCAAAGAAGTAGGATTGTCGCTGCAGGAAATCAAAGAATGGCTAACCGTTTTGTATGAGGAGAGATGAAGATGGAGCACGCTATAGAATTACAGAATGTACATAAATCATTCGGAGGCTTTGGCATCAAAGATTTGTCGCTTCAGATTAAAAAAGGATTTGTGACAGGTTTTATCGGTGCCAATGGAGCCGGGAAATCAACTATCATCAAGATGATCTTGAATTTGCTTCAGCCTGACGCTGGTGAGGTACGTGTATTCGGGATGAACTATAAAGAAAGCGAAAAAATGATCAAAGAAAGAATTGGATTCGTTTTCAATGATGATATGTTATATGGAGAATTGACGTTGCTTGAAATGAAAAAATTGATAGCCGCTTGTTATCGAAAATGGGACGATACATTATTTCACCACTATTGTGATAGGTTTGAACTTCCACTCCGGCAAAATATGAAGTCTTTTTCTGATGGGATGAAAATGAAAGCTGCTCTCGCGTTTGCTTTGTCTCATCATGCAGACCTCCTTATCATGGATGAGCCGACTTCCAGCCTTGATCCGATTTTTCGCAGAGAATTGATGGAGCTGCTGCGCGGAGTAATGCTGGATGAAGAAAAGACGATATTTTTGTCAACGCATATAATGAGTGATTTATCGTCACTTGCTGATTATATCACCTTGATTCAAGAGGGAGAGATCGTCTTTTCGAAAGCATTGAACGAAATAGAAGAGGAATATGCTATTGTTCGCGGTGGGGCAGAATTGCTTGATAAGGATACCGAACAATATTTTCTTTCCATTAGACGGTCGGATAATGGGTTTGAGGCATTGACCGCAGACTATCAAACGGTTGAGAAGTTGTTTGGCAGCGAGGCAATCATTGAGAGAGCGAGTTTGGAAGAGATCATGTATTACTCTCGGGGAGGTAAAGTGGATGCTGCATTTAATTAAGAAGGATATCGTCATACATAAGTTTTCATGGATTATATATTTCGCATTGCTTGTCTTCTTTGTGGCTTTGGATAAAGATGTCATATTCATTATTGCTCTTATAAGCGCCATTATTACGATGGATGCGTTTTATGCGGATGACCAAGCGAATGGACATACGTTGTGGAATGCTTTGCCATTTACCAGAAG
The DNA here is from genome assembly GCF_030732005.1 of Tigheibacillus jepli. Classification (GTDB taxonomy): domain Bacteria; phylum Bacillota; class Bacilli; order Bacillales; family Amphibacillaceae; genus Tigheibacillus; species Tigheibacillus jepli. The sequence continues at coordinate 50,003 of NZ_JAROCA010000021.1, forward strand.
TGAGGTCGTCAGTGCCCGATACGCCAGTTTGCTAGTCTTTACGGTTATCAGTATGGGCACGGTCATATTGGTGGAACTGATTTTCAAATGGGACTGGGAGCCCTCACTTTGGAAAGAAGTGATTGGCAGCTTTATATTGATGGTGCTTTCTGGAGCATTATGCTTTCCCATTTTCTATTGGCTGTCTTCTCAGCGGAAAGTGATTTTTGTATTGCTTATATTGTATATTCTCCTTGTTATCGCGGGGACGTATGCATTTTACTATTTGTATCTGTACTTGTCCGAGTCGCAAATCGTTCCTCGCACATTAAGTGACGGCCAGTTGTTTGGTTTTGCTATTTTGACAGCCCTGTGTTTATATACATTATCTTGGCGGCTGTCCATAAAAATTTACAGAAATAGGGAAATTGTATGAGTGGGGACATAGGGACAGGTTCCGTGTCCCGGCCAGATCAGCAAGTCGAGACAGCGAACCCGCTCTTATGTCCCGTAATTTTAAATTTTTTTCAATTGAGTATTGCAACTTTTCTGAAGATGGGTTATTGTATCAAAAAGGGATACTGTGGCTTGATTGAATGCAAGGAATCGACGATGGGCTTTTTAATGTTAAGCTATGGTATTCCAGCTTGTAATCTTAAATAAGTTTGAAAGAACACCGATATTTTGAAAGCGTTGTCATATAGAGGTGTTCGTCCAGGAAATGAATTAGATGTTTCTAAACTTATAATACGAGGGAGGGATGCGAATGAAATAAACAGAAATGACATACGGTGGATCATTGCAATGCTAACCTTATAAAAAGGGAGTGGAAGTCGTATGAGCTTAACGAAAAAGATATTAATAGCCCTTGTTCTTGGTGTCATTGTGGGGATTGGGCTAACGTTCGTGCCGGAAAACATTTTCTCAAACATGGATACCTATGTGTTGAATCCGGTTGGCAAGATATTTATTAACCTAATCATGATGGTTGTCGTACCAATCGTATTTGTATCGATTACACTGGGCACTGCCGGGCTGGGGGAACCCGCTAAATTAGGAAAAATAGGCATTCAGACCATTTCCTTTTTCCTCGTTACCACCGCGCTGGCTATTTGTATCGGTCTAGGCTTGGCTTATCTGATAAAACCGGGAGCAGAAGGGGTATTTGATGTAAGCAGTGCAGACTTTGAAGCGAAAGAAGCTCCACCGGTCGTAGAGACAATCATCAATATCATTCCTAATAATCCGGTTTCCTCCATGGCAAGTGGCGAAATGCTACAAATCATCGCATTTGCAATTTTCATTGGTCTCGCACTTGCATTTCTAGGTGAAAAAACGAAAGGAATTTACCGTTTATTTGAACAAGCAAACGAACTTCTCATGTTTCTTGTAAACCTTATTATGAAGGCTGCTCCATACGGTGCATTCGCTCTGATAGCCTCTGCAATTGGGGGAGCTGGATTGGATGCAATTGGATCAATGGGGGCATACATGGGGGTTGTTATTTTAGGATTGGCCGTTCATGGACTGATTGTTTACAGCTCGGCAATCCGGTTTCTTGGAAAAGGAAACCCGCTAAAATTTTTTAAGGGCTTTTTTCCCGCAATGTCTGTCGCCTTTAGTACATCCAGTTCAAATGCCGCCTTGCCGGTTTCGATGAAAGCTGCACAAGAAAACCTGGGGGTAAGTAAAGGCATTAGCAGTTTCGTCCAGCCATTGGGGGCGACCATTAATATGGATGGAACAGCGATTATGCAGGCGGTAGCAACAGTTTTTATTGCTCAGGTTTACGCAATATCGTTGGGTTTCAGTGATATCATTATGGTTATTTTAACAGCGACATTGGCTAGTATTGGTACCGCGGGAGTTCCGGGAGTTGGATTGATTATGCTCCACCATACAATTTGATTATTTTTCATTAGGTGTCAAAATCCTTGATATGAAAGGAATTTGACGCTTTTTCTTTTTCATGGAATGTCAATACATTTCATTTAAACGTAGTCAAATACGTAGTCAAAATGTCGTTGTATTTTAGAGATTTACATAGCTTGAAAACTTCTGTATGGCTTGTTCTTGAGCTTTTTTAGTAACATGTGTGTAAATGTTCATTGTCGTTTTTATGTCACTGTGACCGAGCCGATCTTGTACTTCTTTTAACGTAGCACCTGCTTCAAATAAAAGCGAACAGTGGGTATGACGTAAACCATGTGTCGTCACTTTCTTTAAATTGTACTTTTCTTGAACGTATAGCATCCATTCACGAGTTTTAGTCGGTTGTACAAATTCATTTTTCTCATTGCTGAAAACGAGTTGAGATAGTTTGGCTGTATTAAAACCAAGTTTCAAATAATCTTCTTTCTGTTTCTTTTTCCACATCCTTAATACGTTCATTGTTTTTTCATCCATCTTTATCGTTCGAGCTTCATTCGTTTTTGTTGACTTGATGTAAAGTTTATTGTCTTTTCCACGGGAAAGCGCTTTATTAACACGTATTTCTTTTGTTTTAAAGTTTATGTCGCGCCATGTCAGCGCTAACGCTTCTCCTTTTCTCATGCCACTAAATGCGAGCAAACGAAATAGCACGTATGCTTTCACGTTTGTTTCTTTTTCCAAACATGAAAGAAATTCAATTAATTGTTCACGAGTGTAAAAGTTCTTTTCGTCTGTTTCATCAGGTAATTGTTTATTCCTTTTTCTTGGAAGCTCGACTAAATCAAATGGATTTTTTTGAACAAAATCACGTTTGACAGCAAAGTTAAATACTCGAGAAGCATATGCTTTAACCTTGCTAATATTTTTAAGTCTTTTCGCCCAGTCGTTTACAGCTTTCTGGCATATATCAACCGTAATCTTTTCAATTTTATATTCACCAATGCCAGGAAGGATATGGTTATTAAATAAGCTAACCGTTTTTACAAACGTGCTTTGTTCCACAGTGTTTTCATACTGAAGTAACCACAATTCATAAACTTCTTTAAATGTTTCAGCCCGTTCTTTTCTAAACTCACCACTTGCGACTTGTAATTTAATTCGTGCCAATGCTAGTTCCGCTTCTTTTTTCGTTTTAAAACCGCGTCTAGTTGTTCGCATTTGTTTTCCTGTGGCTTCATCTGTTCCTAAATAAACTTGAAATTCATATCTAATCTCCCCATTTTTCAATTTGTATTTTTTAATCACTTAGTAAAACCTCCTTCAATCAATTGCGGGGGCAAATGATTAAAAAGAGGGTTTACCTCATAAACCATTATACTCATTTATGAGATAAACCCACAATGCGCTAAAAACTATGCTCTTGTAAAAATCGGTCTATCTCTGATTTTTTCACCCTTTTTACCCCATCAACTTCAGCAACCTTTAAACCCATTTGCCGAAATTTAATGAATGTATTGTAAGAGACATTTGCATATTTAGCGGCTGATTTCAGATCAAGCCATTCTTGGTGCTGATTTATTTTGTTAAAATATATTTCTAACTGGTCTTTAATGGACTGTATAATCTCGTGATCAATTTGTTGTGTCATTTATTATCACTCCTATGCTTCAGTTTTGTGTACCGAATACGATATTCCTGATATTCCTGACCGACTTTTTTATAGCCCGTGTACGTTTTTTGGAACAAAACCTCGTCATCAGAAAATGTCTTCCATTCATCGTTTAATTCAAGTCTAACTTTGGGCTGCTTTAGGTTTTTTGATTTAAACACTCTTTTTTTATTCATGAATTTTACAAGTAATTTCGGATCATCTATGTTTTTTTCAAAATATTTGCTAATATACCGTCCGATATTTTCTCTTTGATCTACATCAATCTTTTTTATATTCACTGACCCGTGTGGCCAGATTTCTTTCAAATCTTTATAAGGAATTTTAGGTATAGAAAACAAAACAATATGATAATGGATCGCACCTCTTTTTTGTAACTCCCACACACCAATATATTTTAATTTTGCTTCTTTCGATTTATATATTTTATAATTCAATCTTTTTATAAATTTATTAAACTCATAATTCGTTTTTTGAATATCATCTATATTTTCTTTAAACGTTAAGGTTAAAAAACTAGTTCGATGATCAAAGTTTGCATCGATCAATCGACCAAGTTCCCAACGCTCATTTCTATGATATTTCTTCATTCGCTCTACACGTTTACTTTTCTCTTCGTATGAAGCATCTTCAAATTTTATATATTCCCCATTTGTTTTATTCACTGGATTTGTAAACCCATACCCAATCACTTCTGCATATTCATATACTTCTGTAAAACTAGTTTCAATTATTTTTGTATTGTAATACTTCAATTTTCCATGTTTAAACACCACCTTTTTCTCTTTAAATTTGCATATATAACAAGTTAACAGCTTTCGCTTCGCTCAAGCTCTCGACCGTTAGAAAAGTGACCGCTCCGCTTGACCGTTCCACTCTGCTACTGACGTAGCAGTCATCACTTTTCTACGGTCGAATATGACGAAGCAAACTATCTGTTATTCATCATTGCTGAATACAGTTCTTGACGATAATTTAATCCTTCAAAATCCAGATATGGAGCTTCAAAAGGTCTCGGCAAAGTCCACCCTTCACCATCTAAAAATACGAATCCTTTTCCAGTTTCGGTTTCGGCTGAAGGCAATTCATCCCATTCGTCACCTAACGTCATCCGATATCCACTTTTCGATAATTGTCCTAAAGCAATCCTTAAACCGATTTGATCACGTATGACCGTTGAAACAGCTTCTGCATTCGGTTTTTGAGTACTTAAAATCATGAATATTCCCGCTTGCCTGCCTTTTAGAATGAGTTGCTTTAAATATGAATCAATTTCTTTGGCGATTTTTTTGTCTTCTTCCATTGCAGCGGCAACTTCATCAAAAACAATAACGATCGGTTTCAAGTTATAATGAATATAATTTTTACCCAATTCGACATCGGTTTTATTAAACATCGTGTCGTAACGTTTATTCATTTCATCGTTGGCTTCCCTTAAGATTTTTGCCATCGTTGCTGGAGTGCTAGCAATTCGATTTGAAGCGTTAGGAATACTAGATTTTAAGCTGGATAAATCGCTTCGTTTCGGATCTAATATGAAAATATCAGCTCCTCTAATGGCAAATTGCAAAATTAAATAATAAATCATAAACGTTTTTCCTGAACCAGTCGCTCCAGCGATTAAACCGTGTGGAACATTTGTAAACTTCCAATCCTTTTCTGAATCTAAAGGAATTGTTAATGGATCAAAATCATTTAACAATGCTTTATCGACGATAATGCGGTCTGGTTTATTTACGCTAAATTCGTATGTTACAAAATGAGGTGAACGATGTTTTATATCTGTTAAGTTCATTGATAAAGCGGACTCAAGCTTCTTGGCCAGGCTAACCGATTGTAACGTATAAGGCGCTCCGTTTGGATATGATTCAATGATTAATGAATGATCTTGAAAGTAAAATTTAAACTTCATGGACGTTACGGCTTTGTATGGATTGGTATCTTTATCCGTTACATACAATTTATTAAAAAGAATAACGTGTCTAAGTTTCGCTTTTATTTGTTGGATTTTAGAGAATGAATAGCGACTCGTATAAAAAAGATAAAAAGTGAAGGATGCGAATGCTATAATTGGTATGAGATAAAATATAGTATTTATCTCATATGAAGAGCGTGTGAATACATAATGATCGATTACATAAATCGTGATAAAGAATAAAACGATAAGAGAATAGGCATAAATAATATGGAGCAATTTTCGCCTTTTAAACGTGACAGTGTGTTTCTTTTTCAATTTGAACATCTGTACCAGCCTCCTTTCATCATGCTCTAGGTAATGGCGATGCCATTTACCTAGAGCATGATGGTTACTGTTTGACAATAGAAATAGATGAAGCTTTAAAAGATAACGCAACTCTGCCGTTTTGACTAAAAGGGTTGACTTCTAGATTCTCAAAAGTCACTTTAATCGGCTTTCCGTCTTTGATTTGTTCTGGATTAATTTGTGGCGTTTGCCCTTCGATTTTGACTTGAATTTTATCCCAATTGTATTCAGTCAAAACGACCGGGTACCTGTAACCCGCGATTTCACCCGTATTTTTTCCGTCGATAAATCGAGTATAAGGTGAAGGCGGTTCGACCAATAACATTTCTTTGCCAAGTTTTGAAACATCAACCAGATCTTTAATATTGACAGCCATTTTTCCACCTCCTAATGCTATTTTCGGTTTACGTTATACATTAACGAAAACCGTAATTTTATTTTTATAATACAATATATTTTTGGTTTTGCAAGTATTATTTGTTAATATTTGAATTATAAATATGAAGAAGGTATATTTATGGTAATAAAAGTACGTAAAACAAAAATGTAAAATGTAATAAAGGAGTGGAATGATAATATGTTTGAATATAACAAACTAAGCATAGGTTCAAGGATTCGGCAAATTAGAAAAGAAAAACAAATGACGTTAAAAGAATTTAGTCAATTATTAGATGTGCCTATTAGTAGTATTAGTTCTTGGGAGAGAGGAGCTAATGTGCCGAGTTCTCAAAATTTAAAATTGCTTTCTGAAAAAACAGGAGTAGATAGTAACTGGATACTTTATGGGGATATAGCTGATTATCTACAAGATATATTTGATTACTATCATTTAAATGAAGTGATTAGCGAAGAAAAATTCTTTGAGTTAGAAGAGGTTTTAAAAGAAATGGATTATAAACCGGGGGATTTTAAGCGATTAAAAGACACGGCAGTTCTTATTATTCCTAATTTCGAAGAGTTAATTAATCATGAAGATGAGGAAATAACATTATCTGCACATATGTTGAAAAATGAATTTCCAATATTGAATGATTATCATTTCCAAACGCATTACTTACCGTTACTTCAGGGACTATTGTCAAATGAGAATAAAGAGAACAACAGTGATATTATTTTATTTTTATTAGATTTATTATCTAGAATGAATAATACAACGAAACCTATAATTAAAAAGATCTTTAGAGATTTGAATTGGTTATTAAGCAACAATATTTTTCGACTGGAAAGAGAACATCAGAGTAATCACCCTTCTTTTGGAGGAATTCATTCAGCTGATGCGTATGAAAAACAGGAAGATAGGGATTACAGGGATATTAAAGACGATGCTGAACAGTTAATCCAAGAGATAAGTACAAGACTGAAAGATGTTGTTGAATTAAATTATGAAGAGTTTAAGAAGAGAGAACATAAATCAATCTTTTAATGTTTACGGAGGGGAAGTCATGAAAACAAAAATTAATAAAGCAATTAAAGAAGTGTTGGAACAGTTCGGAGAAAAATACATGATTGAAGGACAATTGAATAAAAGTAAAGTCATCCAAGATTTAGACGCTTACGATAAGGATTTACTAGGTGCATTTATTGAGAATGAAACGATTAAAGAGAACTTCACCATCACGATTAACGGGCATATTGTATTGCATACGAATAAATTAATCGAGCTATTTGAAGCAGACGAGTATTGGCAAGATTCGTTTACAAAGTACTCGAAAAAAATTGGTTTAACCGTAAACGGTAAATTTTTTGATGAATCGACTGATGTTGTATTAGATTTCCCTTATAAAGACACCATTCTCAAAGCAAGTATGTCGAAAGAAGATACAGATAAAAATGATTTAAGACCGGACGAGCCCTTTTTAAATGAAGTGATTGCAAAAGAGGAAATTGATGTTTTATTAGATAAGAAAATATTAGTCAATGCCAAAAAATACAGTAAAGATGTTGTAGAAGATATCGACCATGTTAATGAAGATGATAATTTGATAATCAAGGGAAATAATTTACTTGCACTTCATACAATTAAAGAAAAGTATGCTGGAAAAGTAAAGTTGATTTATATTGATCCACCTTATAATACAGGGAACGATAGTTTTAAATATAATGACAAATTTAATCGTTCCACTTGGCTTACTTATATGAAAAATAGGTTAGAAATTGCAAAGGAATTATTGATGGATGATGGTAGTATCTATGTTCAAATTGATAATAATGAAGCTCATTATTTGAAAGTATTAATGGACGAAATTTTTGGAGAAAAAAACTTTCAAAGAGAAATAATTTGGGTTTTAAAAGGTGTTTCTGGATATAAAAGTATGATAAACAACTATGTTAGAGGACATGATACAATATTATTTTACAGTAAAAGTGAAACTTTTACATTTAACAAACAATATTTGCCTTATAGTCAGGAACAATTAAAGAGATTTTCAAAAATCGATGAAAATGGTAGAAGATACAAGCCTATTACAAAAACAAGACGAATTTACTTAGATGAAGCAAAAGGGATCCCAATTTCAGATGTATGGGATGATATTGCTAGCCCAAGTTTCGGCAGTTTTTGAGAAAAACACCCCAAAAACTGCCTTTTGACGTTCCAAAACATTGATTTATCAATGTTTTGGTTTTTGAAACGCAAATGTAGTGACCTAAAATAAATTTAATATTGAAAATAATTGATTTCACTCGCTCCATTGGTTATAATAAAACTATGTTTATAAGAGAGACGATTACCAAAAATAAAATGACGAATAAATCATATAAAAAGCATGTTCTTGTCGAATCCTATCGTACAGAAAATGGACCGCGCCAACGGGTAGTAATGCAACTTGGTACACTTACCCTTCCAAAATCCGAGTGGAAAAAACTTGCCGCCGCATTGGAAGGCCGCCTGGCCGGCCAAGTCACCCTGTTCGAAGAGGAAAAAGAAATTGCTGAAGCTGCTGAATCGGCGATGGCCAACTACTCCTTCAACCAGAAGAAAGTTGACACGAAAAAGCAACGCCGCAGTAAGGCAGTTTATGCTTCCGTCGATTTGAATTCAGTTTCCACAGGAGAATCCCGTTCACTTGGCCCCGAATTGGTCGGACATGCTGCCTGGCAACAACTGGAACTTGATCAGCTATTGGATGATTGCGGCTTTTCACCAACGGAACAGGCGTTGGCCGAAGCCGCTGTCGTTGGACGCCTCATTGCGCCATCCAGCGATCTGGCCTCCTGGCGCTGGTTACGGGAGAGGACAGCACTTGTCGAAATGCTTTCTGTTGATCTTTCCCATATTGGCAAGGATGCGATTTATGAAATTGCTGATTTATTGCTGTCCAATAAAACGGACATTGAGCGTGGCCTTCGCATTAGGGAAGCTAATTTATTTTCACGGCCACATCAGGTTTTCCTATATGATTTAACCAATACATATTTTGAGGGCAGCGCAAAGAAAAACGAGCTGGCCCATCGGGGTAAATCCAAGGAGAAACGAACAGACTGCCCCCTTGTCACACTTGCTTTGGTAGTCGACGATGCCGG
>NZ_JAROCA010000022.1 GCF_030732005.1 Tigheibacillus jepli
TGCATTGATGGCGGTGAATTTAAGAAAATACGCCGCCATCCATACCAAAATCGTGCCGGGAGAAGAAAAAAACATAAAAAAAGATTCCAAGCAAATTTTTTATTGCTTGGAATCTTTTTTTTACCATTTTTGGCTAGTTATGTCCCAGCCTCTTCATGTAATTAATATGTTCTTACAGGCAATATCAACTGCAGAATTTTTTCCTCGTTGGTCGGCCGGATAATAAATGGGCGCATCGCACCGGTGAAATCAATTTTAACATCTTCCACATCAATCGCCTTTAAAGCGTCCAGCACATATTTTGAACTAAACGAGATTTTCAATTCTTCCCCTTCAATTGCGGTAACAGTGAGTTCTTCCGTAACGTTACCAATCTCCGGTGAATTACTCGATATTTCCAATGTTTGTTGTCCACTTGTGGATAACTTCACCACGTTGTTACGTTCTTCCCTTGCCAAAAGGGATGCACGGTCAATCGTACTGATCAAATCTTTCGTTTTGGCGTAGATCACTGTTTTTACTTGATTTGGAATCAGACGGGATGTTTCCGGGTAATTGCCATCAAGCAGACGTGATAGAAAATTCAAATGTCTCGTTTTAAATAAAATTTGATTGTTTGTTACATAGATTTCGACAGTATCTTCGCTATCGTCCAATGTTTTGTTCAATTCATTGATGCTTTTACCGGGAATAACAACATTTGAAAATGCCAGACCGTCTGCTTCAACAGGAATTTCCTTGGATGCGAGACGATGACTGTCTGTTGCTGTGAAATTCAGGATGTTATCTTTTAATGAGATATTGACCCCCGTCAAAATTGGCCGTGTTTCCATTGCTGAAACAGCAAAACTTGTTTGCTTGATCATTTGCTTCAGCAAAGCGATCGGCATTTCAAAGCTATTATCGGTATGCACGATTGGCAGCTGCGGGTATTCTTCTGCGTTTTGTCCGTTCAGATTGAATTCAGCTTTTCCGGAGCGGATGGTTACTCTAAAATTTTCATCTGCTTCAAATTCGACGTTATTTTCCGGAAGCTTGCGGATAATCTCGGGAAAATAACGGGCATGTAAAACGATGCTGCCAGGTTCGATATTTTCGACATTGACATTATCATCGGATTCTGCCGGAATATACGATTCGATGGAAATATCGGAATCGCTTCCTGTTAAAACAATGCCATTTTCCTTTGCTTCAATCTTCATGCCTGTGAGAATTGGCGTGGCAGTTCGCGAAGAAATAGCCTTCATGACATCTTGCACACTGGACATAAGCGTGGATTGTTGAATAGTGAATTTCATATAAAACTTCCTCCTATTCGCATTGGTCTGCTAAGGATCATGCGCCAGCATTATATATTTATTTTTTTATAAAAAAGACAGTAATAATAGTAATAGGGCCTGTGAATTTGTGGATATCTGCTTTTTTGACTTGTAACGCATGCTTATCCACATGTTGATAAACTGTTTGTAACGTCGTACGTTTTTACACAGTATGCACAGGTGGATAAGGTTTTAAAGAGATTTGATTTGTTCCTTCAATTCCTCGATTTCTTTTTGAAAAAGCGTATCATCGTCGATCATTTTTGCAATTTTTTCATGTGCGTGAATGACAGTTGTATGGTCACGACCACCAAATTCTTCCCCAATTTTCGGCAAGGAATTGTCCGTCATTTCTCTGGAAAGGTACATGGCAATTTGTCTTGGAAAGGCAATCGATTTTGTGCGCTTTTTGGCGATAAAGTCTTCCATGCGAACTTGGTAATTTTGCCCGACGACTTCCATAATTTTTTTGATGGTTATTACCTTAGGCTTATTGCTCGGAATGATATCTTTCAATGCATCAGCAGCTAAGGCGGCGTCAATATCCTGGTTGACGAGTGAAGAATAAGCGACAACACGAATCAATGCGCCTTCCAGTTCACGGATGTTCGTGTCTATCTGGTTGGCGATATAAAGCATGACCTCATTGGGTATATCCAAGCCTTCTGATTTTGCTTTTTTATTTAAAATTGCGATCCTTGTTTCCAAATCAGGAGGGGTGATATCGGTAATTAACCCCCACTCAAAACGCGAACGCAGCCGGTCCTCGAGTGTCGGTATTTCTTTAGGCGGCCGGTCACTTGTAATGATAATTTGCTTGTTTGCTTCATGGAGTGCGTTAAATGTGTGAAAAAATTCTTCTTGTGTCGATTCCTTGCCGGCAATGAATTGAATATCGTCGATTAGCAAAACATCGACACTGCGATACTTGTTGCGAAAATTTGTCGCTTTGTTGTCCATAATGGCGTCGATAAATTCATTCGTGAATTTTTCCGATGTCAAATAAACAACTTTTGCATTCGGATTATGGTCTCGCACATAGTGTCCGATAGCGTGCATCAAGTGTGTTTTTCCCAGTCCGACACCGCCATAAATGAACAGCGGGTTGTATGCCTTAGCGGGTGCCTCCGCTACAGCAAGGGAAGCGGCATGCGCAAAACGGTTTCCCGAACCGATTACGAAAGAATCGAAAACATATTTTGGATTCAGCATCGTTTTTTGCAGTTCCTGAATATCTTCTTCCTGCTTTTTCGGCTTTTCGACACGTTTTGTATTGCTGGTTTCCGGCTGTGAATCGGGGATGATGAATTTAATCGTCAGCAGGGAGCCGGTTATTTCTTCGACAATATCCGCAATGAGCTGCGTATATTGTTCCTCCAGCCAATCTCTGGCAAAATCAGTTGGAGCTGATACCACAAGGGTTTTACCTTTTAGCTCCGCAGCTTTCGTCTCTTTCAGCCATGTGTCGAAGCTTGGCTTGCTCACTTTTTCCTGTATTTTTTCCAGGGCAATTGTCCAGAGTTCGTCAATATTTTCCAAGCTTGTGCCACTCCTTTCATGTAATGTATGCATCTACGTAATTGTCAGATGCTGTGTTTTATCGCTGCTTTAGCTTGCACCGTCATCATGCAATCGAAATTTTTCGCATGTTGTGTCAGACGTTATTAAGTATATAAAAAGGTGCTTGGCTCCTTCTTCGGTGTAAGGACGCATAACATTTATGGCTCTATTTGCCTGCAGTGATGGCTATTCCAGCTCTGACGCAATGACAAGTTTTGCATTGCACTTTTTATCGCGTTTTTTTGCGAGTTTCCTCTAAAAACGACAAAAATGTCGCATAATCCTTGCATGAAACCATATAAATAGATAAAGAGAATAAAAGAAATAATGGCGATAATGGCAGGGATTCTGCGAGTGTATATAGACGGATCGGGCAATTGCGACAAAAATTATCGATTTGCCAGAGACTGCAGATTATATAGTTTTGGAAAAATTTATCTTGTGGATGGAAAGTGCCAGTATACCAAGTTGTTGAATAGGTTATTAGCATTGCGCACAAAGTTGTTGATAACTCTATAAACAAAACTGTGAACAATAGTCCACAGTTTATCCACAGATTGTGAATAACTGGTTTTGCGATTATTTTTATACACAAATTAAAACACAATAATCATATCAAATAATACATAGACATGCAACGCTTTTTAAAGTACTTATCCACATATTCCGACAGCTGTAGACAAAAATTATGAACAGCGCTGGATATTGTGGTTATTTTGTCGATAATTGTTGAACAAGCCAAATTGAGGCAATAAAAAATTTCACATAGGTGTGTGGATAAAAAAATAATGCATTAAAATGAAAAATAAGAAGCTATGAGAAGCATTTGAAAAAGGGAGTGGCCATTTGCGATGTGTGTTGACAGATGAGACATTTTTTCAGTATAATTACGAAGACTGTCTAATCTGGATTCGATTTAGATCCCTCAGGGAGGTGCAATAGAATGAAAAGAACATATCAACCAAATACCCGTAAGAGAAAAAAAGTTCACGGTTTTCGTGCACGCATGAGCACTAAAAATGGTCGTAAAGTGTTGGCGCGCCGCCGTCAAAAAGGTAGAAAAGTACTATCGGCATAGACCACTGCATATTGTCAGTGGTTTTTTTTCTATGAAAGCACACCGCCCTTGATGATGGACAGGGGCTTTCATGGAATTACATAGAGGGCTTGCCCATTAGTAATGAAAAGCATTTTATGTTAAAGACTGAAAAAGATGGACAAGCTTTTGTAAGGTGATTGAATTGAAAAAAGCATATCGCGTGAAAGATAATCGTGATTTTCAGCGTATATTTAAAAATAAAAAATCCTTTGCCAACCGGCAGCTCGTCATTTACCATTTGGAAAAACCGGGCCAGGCTCATTTTCGGGTTGGACTATCGGTTGGTAAAAAAATCGGTAATGCCGTAACACGCAACCGAATCAAGCGGTATTTGAGACAGGCATTTTTGGAGCTGGAGAATGAAATTAAGCCCGATCTTGATATCATTATTATTGCCCGCCAGCCTACAAAAAATATGTCTGTTGCAGAAATGAAAAAGAGCTTGACACATTTATTGAAAAAACAGCATTTATTGAGATAAAATAGCTTATTTTTTCATAGATTGTGCGGGCGCTTTCATATAAAATAGAGTTAGAACGCTATGAATTGTGGAACAGGAGGAGCAGGTATTGCGTAAAAAAGTTCTTATTGGTATAGCTTTGGCAGGTCTTGTATTATTCCTGAGCGGCTGTACCTCGATTAATGAGCCGATTACTTCCGAAAGTACCGGCTTTTGGAGCAAGTATTTCGTTTATCCGCTATCACTGACAATCACCTATTTTGCGAAATTGTTGGGGAATAGCTACGGTTTGGGAATAATTGTCGTAACAGTAATCATTCGTTTGATTTTACTGCCATTGAATATCAAGCAATTAAAAAGCTCGGTGGCGATGCAGCAAATACAGCCGGAGCTAAAAAAGCTGCAAACAAAATATAGTTCAAAGGATGCCAATACACAGCGAAAACTGCAGGAAGAAACAATGGCATTGTTCGAAAAGCATAAAGTCAATCCATTGTCCGGATGTTTGCCAATTCTTGTGCAAATGCCTGTGCTGATTGCAATTTATCAGGCTATTATGCGTACCTCAGCGATTAAGGAGCAAAGTTTCTTATGGTTCCAGCTTGGTTCGCCGGATCCTTACTTTATTTTGGCGGTAGTTGCTGCTGCACTGACATTTATCCAGCAAAAGGTAATGATGGCAGGCAACGGGGAGATGCAAAATCCGCAAATGACGGCCATGCTGTACATGATGCCAATTATGATCGGTGTATTTGCAATTTTCCTTCCTTCAGCACTTCCTTTATACTGGATAGTAGGTAATGTATTCATGATTGCGCAAACTTTACTTATTCGTCAACCTATGATGAAAAAAGAAGCGAAAGCGAGTACAGGAGGGGGCAAAAAGTGAAGCAAATAACTGCTAGTGGACAATCAGTAGAAGAGGCGGTCCAAGCAGCATTAGAGCAGTTAAACGCATCAAGGGACCAGGTTGAAATCGAAGTAATTGATGAAGGCAAAAAAGGACTTCTTGGCGTATTCGGGTCGAAGCGTTCCATCGTGAAGATCTCGCTTGTCAAAGATCCAATTGAAGAAGCCCAGCGCTTCATTGAAGATGTTACAGGAAAAATGGGGATTGATGTGCAAGTTGCAACACAAGTCAATGATAGGCATGTCACTTTTGATTTGCAGGGCGATAAAATTGCTTTGCTAATCGGAAAACGCGGCCAAACATTGAATGCCCTGCAGTATTTGGTGCAGTTATTTATGAACAAGAACAAAAAACATTACTATACGGTGATGCTAGATGCGCAAGGCTACCGCCAGCGCAGAAAAGAAACGCTGGAAGTACTTGCCGCGCGTATGGCAGAAAAAAGTGTCCGCAACAAGACGAAGGTTGCGCTGGAGCCAATGCCGGCTTTTGAACGAAAAATCATTCATATGGCATTGCAAAATGATGACCGGGTCACGACATATTCTGACAGTATCGACCCACATCGTCATATCGTCATTGAAGCAAAATAGCAAGATCAGATACCCGGGCAAACCCGGGTTTTTTTAGGCGTAAAGAAAGTATAAAATTGGGCTGTATTTATGTCATTTCCTATGACAGCCACGTCCGGCTCAAGCGCAGCAACTAGCAAAGGTTTTGGGTGGGACGAGTAATCGCAGTCCCAGAGCTTTTTGATGGGGCGAGTAACCGCAGCCCCAAAGTGCTCCAGTTTGTACGTTACTAAACGGGCGCTTACGCCTTTGTTTCTGCCAGGTCTCCGAATCAATCTAAACTGTTCGGGGGATCTGGCATTTTATTATCCACATGTTGACAACTCGTCTTGCAGCATTACAAGATATGTCGTCAAAAATATATGCTGTGGATAAGTTTATTTTTTTGTTTTTTTATGGTATGCTGTTGTGTTAGTGGTGTTTTGTGGATAAAAAAAAGACTTGATTGATATAGATTGAAATTGTGAAGATAAGGAGGTGACCGACAGTGGAGACTGATACGATTGCAGCGATATCGACACCAATCGGTGAGGGAGCAATTTCCATTGTGCGGTTAAGCGGTCCGGAAGCGATTGAGATTGCTGCACAAATTTTTGATGGAAAAGATTTGCATACAGTTGCATCACATACGATCCATTACGGAAAAATTGTGGACCCCAAAACCCGCGAGATTGCAGAAGAAGTAATGGTATCTGTCATGCGGGCGCCAAAAACATTTACAAGAGAAGATGTGGTGGAAATCAATTGTCATGGCGGTTTGGTTTCGGTCAATAAGGTGCTGGAAATGGTGCTGGCGGGCGGTGCACGTCTTGCTGAACCGGGGGAATTTACAAAGCGCGCCTTTTTAAATGGCAGAATCGACTTGTCACAGGCGGAGGCAGTCATGGATTTGATTCGGGCGAAAACGGATAAGGCAATGCATGTCGCGCTAAAGCAAATGGATGGCCGTCTGTCTCGCTTGATTAAAAAATATCGTCAGGAATTGTTGGAAACCATTGCGCATGTGGAAGTAAACATCGACTATCCGGAATACGATGATGTGGAAGAAATGTCCAATGACATGATGCGTGAGAAGACGAAACAAGTGCATGACCAGATAGAGCAGTTGCTTGCACTTGCCAAACAAGGTAAAATTCTGCGCGAAGGATTATCCACGGCGATTATCGGTCGCCCGAATGTAGGTAAATCATCGCTGATGAATACACTGGTTCAGGAAAATAAAGCGATCGTCACCGAGATACCGGGGACAACGCGTGATATAATTGAGGAGTATGTCAATGTTCGCGGTGTTCCGCTCAGACTGGTAGACACCGCCGGAATTCGGGAAACCGAGGATATTGTCGAAAAAATCGGTGTCGAACGGTCACGTCAAGTATTGAAGGAATCCGATTTAATTTTATTTGTACTGAACTATCATGAAGAGCTGACAGAAGATGACAAAAAGTTGTTTGAAGCTGTTGAAGGCTTACAATATATCGTTATTGTCAATAAGACGGACCTGTCGCAACATCTCGACATGAATCAGGTGAAAGAGCTGGCAAAATCCCAGCCAATTATCACCACTTCCTTAATCGAGGAAAAAGGTGTCGATGAATTGGAAAAAGCGATTGCCGACACGTTTTTCGAAGGTGATCTGGATGCCGGTGATATGACGTACGTGTCGAATGTGCGGCACATCCAATTATTAAAACAGGCAAAACAAGCACTGGAAGATGCCATGGCTGGACTGGAAATGAATATGCCACTGGATCTCGTACAAATTGATGTAACAAGAACATGGGAGTTTTTGGGAGAAATAATTGGGGATACTGCAAGTGACAGTTTGATTGACCAGTTGTTTTCCCAATTCTGTCTTGGAAAATAAACGAAATATATTTGATGAAAGGACTGAAAAGCAAATGGTATACGATGCAGGCCATTATGATGTCATTGTAATTGGTGCGGGCCACGCAGGATGTGAAGCTGGTCTGGCGGCTGCAAAAATGGGTGCGAAAACCCTTATGCTGACGCTAAACCTGGATATGGTTGCTTTCATGCCTTGCAATCCATCCATTGGAGGGCCGGCCAAAGGAATCGTTGTCCGTGAGGTAGACGCCCTTGGTGGCATCATGGCAAAAGTGATCGATAAAACATATATTCAAATGCGTATGCTCAATACAGGCAAAGGCCCAGCTGTGCAAGCATTGCGAGCACAAGCTGACAAACCGATGTATATTAAAGAAATGAAACAAATACTGGAAAATGAAGAAAACATTACGCTTCGACAAGGCATGGTCAATAAGCTGATTGTGGAAGATGGCGTCTGCAAAGGCGTCATTACGGAAACAAACGCAGCTTATCATGCCAAAACGGTTATTGTCACGACAGGTACGTTTATGCGCGGAAAAGTATTGATGGGTGATTTGGAATACGAAAGCGGTCCGAACAACCAGCGTGCCTCTGTTAAATTGTCAGAGAACTTGGAGGAACTTGGCTTTGAACTGACACGTTTTAAGACAGGTACACCGCCACGTGTGAATGGAAAAACGGTTGATTACGCTAAAACGGAAATTCAGCCTGGTGATGACAAACCACGTGCCTTTTCCTATGAAACGGTCGATTTTATCACGGATCAAATCCCATGCTGGCTAACCTACACAAATGAGGTTACACACCAAATCATTAATGAAAATCTGACAATGTCTTCTATGTATTCAGGTGCCAAAAGGGGTACAGGACCACGATATTGTCCGTCCATTGAGGACAAGGTTGTTCGTTTCCACGATAAACCGCGTCATCAAATTTTCCTTGAACCAGAGGGACGCGACACGGAGGAAGTGTACGTGCAAGGACTGTCAACTTCCATGCCTGAATCGATCCAGCATCAAATGGTGAAATCTGTCCCTGGTTTGGAAAATGCGGAAATCATGCGGCCGGGTTACGCCATTGAGTATGACGCCATCGTGCCGACCCAATTATGGCCTACGTTGGAAACAAAAAAAATCGCCGGACTGTATACAGCCGGTCAAATCAATGGCACATCCGGTTATGAAGAAGCGGCTGCACAAGGTATTATGGCCGGTATTAACGCTGCATGTAAGGTGCTTGGGAAAGAACCGGTTATCTTGGACAGGTCGCAAGCATACATTGGCGTGTTAATTGATGATTTGGTCACAAAGGGAACAAAAGAACCATACCGTTTGCTGACTTCCCGTGCCGAATATCGTCTGTTATTGCGCCATGACAATGCCGATTGGCGCTTGAGTGAAATTGGCCACCAACTTGGCCTGATCTCCGATGAACGGTACGACAAATTTCTGCATAAAAAGGAACAGGTTGAAAAGGAAATTGCCCGGTTACGAAAACTGACCGTCAAACCGACCCAAGCCGTACAGGATATGCTGGAATCTGTAAATGGTACACCGTTAAAAGAAGCTGTCAAAGCCAGTGATTTGCTGAAACGACCGGAAGTAAACTACGAAGCGTTGAATCAACTACTGGCAGAACCTGCAGATTTGCCGGAGGAAGTAAAAGAACAGGTTGAAATTCAAATCAAGTATGACGGATATATTCGAAAAGCTAATGAACAAGTACAACGCATGCTGAAAATGGAAGATAAGAAGATACCTGATCAGATCGATTATGATGATGTGAGCGGCATTGCAACAGAAGCCAGGGAAAAATTGAAAAAAGTTCGCCCACTATCTGTCGGCCAAGCATCACGTATTTCCGGTGTCAATCCATCAGACATATCGATTTTGCTTGTTTATATTGAACATGGCAAGATTGCAAAGATTGCCAACTGACCATTGGCGCTATATTCGTGAAATGATAGACGTTGTGCTAAAATGGGTAATTAATAGCACAACGTCTGCATTTGTTTATAAGCAAGATGAATTCCCGGCTAATGGTTCGACAGTGAGCGAAACATCGCACACAAAGATAATCTAAATCGCTATACATAAGGAGAAGTGACATGAATCCGACAGAATTTGCTGCCGAATTACGTAAAAAGGGCATTGATCTGGACGAAAAACAGTTGGAACAATTTGCTGTTTATTATAAAACCCTTGTAGCGTGGAATGAAAAAATGAATTTGACAGCGATTACAGATGAGAAGGATGTGTATTTAAAACATTTTTATGATTCAGTAACGGCTGCCTTTTACTATGATTTTTCAAAACCACTCCAAGTATGTGACGTGGGAGCGGGCGCAGGATTTCCAAGCATCCCGCTAAAAATATGCTTTCCGGATTTGCAGGTGACAATTGTCGATTCGTTGAAGAAAAGAATTGGATTTTTAAATCATTTGGCAGCTGAACTGCAATTAACCGGTGTTGCATTTTACCATGATCGTGCAGAAAACATTGGTAAAAATGCCGATTTTCGGGAAAAATTTGATATCGTGACAGCTAGAGCAGTTGCAAGAATGTCGGTTCTCAGTGAACTGTGTTTACCGCTATGCAAAAAGGGCGGCATGTTTATCGCCATGAAGGGTGCCAAAGCAGAAGATGAACTAAAAGAAGCCCAAGCTGCAATTGAAGTTTGCGGTGGCCAAGTGCAAGCCGTGCATGATTTTCAAATGCCACTGGAACAAAGCGAACGCAGTATCATGATGATTGAGAAGAAGCGGAACACGCCCAAAAAATATCCCCGAAAAGCCGGAACACCAGGCAAGGATCCGATTATGTGACAAAGGTGTAAGCGCCCGTACAGGTTAAAAGCGCGATGTCCTGGGGCAGCGATTACTTGCCCCACCAAAAAGCTTGGGACTGCGATTACTCGTCCCACCCAAAACCTTTGGGGCTGCGGTTACTCGCCCCATCGAAAACCATTTGCTAGTTGCTGGGAGTTGGTGCTGGATGTGACTGTCATTGGAAATGACATGAACACAGCTCAAATCCATACTCTTTCTTTACAAGTAAAAAACCTGTGGCAGTTTTCAGCCATAGGAATGACATATCTTTATCTAGTTAATTATGATAAAATAAGGGTAGTTAACTAGTATCATGTTAGAGTAAATGATAGAATAGGAATACCTGCGAGCAGTTTTGGAAATTGCTCGTTGCGGATGGCTATGTGAATGTAAAGCCATGCTAGTTACTTTGCCTGAAATAAATGAAATGTTTCACGTGGAACATTTTTATTTTGATACGTACTATTTTTTATAAATAGTCTTTACATAGATAGCATACACATTGGAAAAAAGGTGGTGTAAGTGTGTTGCAACCTTTTAATCGTATTTTTGGGTTAGGGGATAAAGGGGAGCCAGAAATAAAGAATGAAGAATTTAATCCGGATGAAGTAATTCAATTGCCGGTTAAAAATATTCAGCCCAACCAATACCAGCCAAGAGCGCTTTTTAATGAGGAAAAAATAGCTGAATTGGCACAGACAATTAATACGCATGGTATGATACAGCCGATTGTCGTACGAAGAATTCCTGATAAAGAAGGCCATTATGAATTGATTGCCGGTGAACGGCGCTGGCGGGCAGTTCAATTGCTGGAATGGGAAAATGTACCGGCTATTATAAGGAATATGACCGATACGCAAACGGCATCCGTCGCGTTGATAGAAAACCTGCAACGTGAAGAACTTACTGTAATTGAAGAAGCGACCGCATATGCCAAGTTGCTGGAAATTCATCAATTAACACAAGAAGCGCTAGCGCAGCGTCTTGGTAAAAACCAATCGACCATCGCCAATAAGCTGCGTTTGCTGAAACTGCCAGAAGAAGTACAAGCGGCATTGTTGCAAAAAAAGATAACCGAGCGCCATGCACGCGCACTGATTAAGGTAAAGGATCAGGAAGTGCAAATCAAATTGCTGGAAGATATATTGCAGCATGACTTGAATGTCAAACAAACAGAAGAAAAAATAGCGCAGCTTAACCAGCCAAAAGAAAAAAAGAAGAGAAAACCGCGTCTTAAAGGTGTCAATAAAGATATACGTATTGCAATGAATACGATTCGTCAATCATTGCATATGGTTTCTGATACCGGTATTAAAGTAGAATCAGACGAACAGGATTTAGACGATTACTATCAAATTACAATCAAAATACCAAAAAAGAAATAATTTATTTATATTTTCGCTTGCAACGCTCCGTTTGTCGCTGGACGGGGCGTTTTTATATTAGGTAAAGAAAGCATAAAATTGGGCTGTATGAATGTCATTTACTATGACAGCCACGTCCGGCTCCAGCGCCCAGCAACTAGCAAATGGTTTTCGGTGGGGCGAGTAACCGCAGCCCCAAATGGTTTTCGAAGGGGCGAGTAATCGCAGCCCCAAAGTGCTCCAGTTTGTACGTTGCTACGACGCACAGGACGTGCTAGTACAGGCGTTGCGACAAAAGCTCTTCGGTGGGACAAGTAATCGCAGTCCCAGGACGTCGCGCTTTTAGCCTGTAAGGGCGCTTGCGCCTTTGCTCATCAATGTCGATGTATTTTTTGTATTTCAAAAAGGATATTGTTCTGTTTTGTCAGCCAAAAAATGATATGATATAGAAAGCAAGATTAATAGATGAGATGTTTTGTTTTTTTGCAGATTTAAACAGGTAGGTGTAACCATGGGAAAGATTATTTCCATTGCAAACCAGAAAGGCGGCGTGGGAAAAACGACTTCTTCCGTCAATCTGAGTGCTAGTTTGGCACATTACGGGAAAAAAGTATTATTAGTCGACACGGATCCGCAGGGAAATGCAACGAGCGGGCTAGGTATCAACAAAGGTGATGTCGATCAGTGCATTTACAATATTCTTGTCGAAGATGCCAGAGCGAAGGATACGCTCGTCGAATCAGATACGCCAAATTTGGATGTGATTCCGGCAACGATTCAGCTTGCCGGCGCCGAGATAGAACTGGTGCCGACCATTTCAAGAGAAATACGATTGAAACAAGCGTTGGATGAGGTGCGAAGCGATTATGACTACATCATCATTGACTGTCCGCCTTCTTTGGGATTGCTGACTATCAATGCGCTTACTGCATCTGATACGGTGATCATCCCCGTACAATGTGAGTATTATGCGCTGGAAGGTCTTAGCCAGCTGCTCAACACGATCCGCCTTGTACAAAAGCATTTGAACAAACAATTGATGATTGATGGTGTATTGCTGACAATGCTTGATGCACGAACGAATTTGGGGATTCAAGTGATAGAAGAAGTAAAAAAATACTTTCAAGATAAAGTCTACCAAGCCATTATACCGAGAAATGTCCGCTTGGGAGAAGCTCCTAGCTACGGGAAGCCGATTATCACGTATGATGCAAAATCACGCGGCGCAGAGGTATATCTTGAATTGGCAAAGGAAGTGATGGAAAATGACACGAGGGTTGGGTAAAGGGTTGGAGGCCTTTTTTCCGGATATTGAAGCCAGTGAAGACGATGTGATGAAGGAAATTCCGATTAAAGAGTGCCGCGTCAATCCGTATCAGCCAAGAAAAACATTTCATGCAGATGCGATTGAGGAATTGAAAGAGTCGATTCTTGAATATGGGATCATTCAACCATTAATCGTTCGAAAAAGCATCAAAGGCTATGAAATTGTTGTCGGGGAAAGACGTTTCCGTGCTGCCAAAGAAGCAGGCTTGGAGACAATTCCGGTGATTATCAAGGATTTATCGGATGAGAGAATGATGGAACTTGCTTTGCTGGAAAACCTGCAACGTGAGGACTTGACGCCTATTGAAGAAGCCCAAGCTTACGCGAAGCTGATACAAGAACTGCAGATTACACAGGATGAACTATCCACCCGAATCGGAAAAAGCCGTTCCCATATCGCCAATTTGATGCGTCTGCTTTCCTTGCCGGAACAAGTTGTGGCATGTATTAATAATGGCGAGCTGTCCATGGGGCATGGACGGGCGTTGTTAGGCTTGAAGAACAAAAACGATTTGCTGCCGCTTGTGAACAAGATTCGCAAGGAAGGACTAAATGTGCGCCAAGTAGAAAAACTGATCACACAGATGAATGAAAAAAAAGCACAGCAAAAAAAGAAACCGAAAAAGGATGTCTTCTTACAAGAACAAGAATCGGTTTTGCGAGAGAGGCTTGGCACCGCGGTGAAAATTCAGCGTGGCAAGCGAAAGGGAAAAATTGAAATAGAATTTTATACAAATGACGATTTGAATCGTATTTTAGAAGCGATGAATAATTGACATGGCGTGCGGGAGCTGTTTTAGCCCCCGTTTTTTGATTCAAATGAAATTTTTAGTGCTCTTTTTTTCCGGCTTGGCCTGTATCTAGCTCCAGCCCGCCATTACAATTTCTGGTCCAGCCTCAATTTGTATTTCATCTATTAAAAAGTCTTGACGATTATTTTGAGAAACTATCAGGCAAAAGAGATTTGAGCTACTGGCTATCGGGCTTATGAAAAAGTCACGTCGGGGTCATTCGGTTGCTCCTCCCCACTGAAAACTGAACCTTGATAAGGGTTTGCTGTCGTAGAATAGGAACACAGCCCAAATTTATCCTAAATGGAAGGCTTATCCTAAGCGAGTTAATAACAGAGTCTTTGGTTTACATCCATGCTATACTAGTAGAAAAAGAGGAGGGAATGGGGATGATTTATTTTGATCAGGCAGCAACCAGTTATCCAAAGCCTCCTGAGGTAATTCAAGCTGTGACAGATGAAATGGTCAATCTTGGCGGAAATCCGGGACGAGGAAATTATAACCGGGCGGACAGCAGTTTGGAACTGGTCCGGAAAACGCGTGAAACGTGTGCAGAGATTTTCGGATGTTCCGACCCCAAAAAAGTAATTTTCTGTCAAAACGCTACGATGGCATTAAACATGGCGGTTCAAGGTTTTCCATGGCAAGCGGGTGACCGTGTTATTACTACCTCTGTTGAACATAATTCACTTCGCCGTCCACTGCATTACATAGCTGAAAAATATGGTGTTGAGCTGATACATATTCCATGGCTCGATAACCGGAAGCGCTTTTTAGAGCAGGTAGCGCAGGCGATTGATGGGAATACCAAAATGCTGGCGATTACACATGCTTCAAATGTGACCGGTGCAATTTTACCTTTGCGGGATTTGCTTGCAATTGGAAAGGACAGAAATCTGACAACATTGGTGGATGCTTCGCAAACTGCCGGGCATATGCCGATAACGATGCAGGACGGGATTGATTTGTTAGCTATGCCGGGACACAAGGGGCTTCTTGGCCCACAAGGTACAGGCTTGTTGCTGGTTGAAGGGGATGTGGCGTTAAAGCCGCTATTATACGGCGGTACAGGCAGTCATTCAACTGATATGCTACAGCCGGAAACATGGCCGGAGAAAATGGAAAGCGGTACGCTGAATATGCCGGGGATTGCCGGCTTATATGCTGCTTTGACGTTATATAAAAAAAGGATTTCGGAAAATGTTCCACGTGAAACATTGCTTGCAAAACAGCTCTGTACCGGATTAAACGGTATTCCTAATGTCAAATTGTACGGGCCCAAAATAGATGAAGAGCGCATGCCAATTATTGCTTTTAACATTGATCATGTTCCCTCTCAGGAAGTTGCGATGATTTTGGATTCCCATTATCAAATTGCTGTACGAGCTGGCTTGCATTGTAACCCGGATGCGCATCAAACGATGGGGACACTTGATCAGGGAGTCGTCCGGGCAAGCTTGGGCTATGCAAATACGAAACAGGAAGTAGAAATATTTGTTAAAGCAGTTGCAGAAATTGCAGCGGCTTATGAAAATTTGCAATGAAAGTAGCGTGTTATTAAGATATGGTTTTAATCGGAACCCTGGTCAATGGTGCTTGCATTATTGCCGGAAGTACAATGGGATTATTTTTAACAAAAATACCTGAACGATTTAAAGAAACGGTCATGCAAGGCATTGGCCTTACTATCATCCTGATCGGTTTGCAGATGGCGTTATCCACTGATGCGTTAATTATTGTGCTACTCAGTTTGCTGTCAGGGGCGATAATCGGAGAGCTAGTTCGTTTGGAAACATTGTTGAATCGACTGGGAGGTTGGATCGGCAGTAAATTTACAACGGCAAAAGGCAGTGATGTCAGTGTTGCACAGGGTTTTGTTACGGCATCGTTAGTTTTTGTCATTGGTGCCATGGCGATCATTGGCGCACTGGACAGCGGACTGCGCAATGATCATAGTGTATTGATCACAAAAGGCATTCTTGATGGATTCACAGCGCTTGTTTTGACATCTACGCTTGGATTTGGCGTGTTGTTCTCTGTTGTTCCTGTGGTGTTGTTTGAAGGTATCATTGCATTGCTGGCAACTCAAATCAATCGTTTTATACCGCAAGCATTTTTAGATGGTTTGATTGTGGAATTAACTGCTGTTGGCGGTTTGCTGATTGTTGCAATCGGTTTGAATATGCTGAAACTGACCAAAATACGCATCGGTAATTTACTACCAGCAATCGTCACTGTCATTATAATTTTTTATATTCATCATGTTTTAGTAGGATAGCATTTATTTTGAATAGAAGATTAAAATGGAAAATGATTTCCGGCTTCGGGTAGGCTGGAAATCATTTTTCACCTGCTTTAAAAAAGTGTTGTTTTATCAGGTATGATGGTTTAATAAAAGTAGTTTATTTCCATGGACGACGTCATGCCACAGATTAAATTTTCATCGCCTTGCAATACTTCCCTCTTAAATCGTTGTCCGCGTCCGTGTACGCAAAACAATTGCTGGTGCGATCGTTTGATATGTCATTTGCTGGTCCAGCATTTGTAAAATCATTGCAATTTGTTTTGCCATGTCCACTACGAGTGAAAGTCTCGTGTTTTGCAGGACGGCGTGTTCCATAAAACCACCAATGTTAACGACGCCGGTGATATGCAGATTTCCGATTTCGGGAAGGGGTTTGTTCAATGCTGCCCCAGGCTTAATCGAACCAGTTCCTGTAATCAGCTGACCGACGGAATCTTTTTTGCCAAGGCAGGCGTCAATAGCGATTATATATGGGCGCTTATGTAATTGATTGATCTGTGTAATCCGGTCTTGCAGATTGGTCGCATGGATTGGGCTATCCAGTGTTCCATAAACGGAAATATGTCTCAACTTCATTTCATTCAAGTAGGTACCAGTCAATGGACCCAATGCATCACCAGTGGAGCGGTCCGTGCCAATACAGGCAATGACGTAATCCTGCGGCGCTGTCGGCATCCAGGATATCAATTTTTCCAAAATGGCTTCCCCCGTGTGCGGACTGTCGTATGGCAGCCGCAAACTGTCCTGTTTATTTCGAAACCGGTCCATCAGATTCATAGCTTATCCTCCGCAATCATATTGATATTAGTATACGGAATGCGTGGCTTTTTTATACATGACAAATGCGGCCCTGAAAAAACGGACAAGGTCATGTTGCATGATAAAGTGCATCGATCCATTCCACTACATATCAAATTCAATATGAAGTAATGGAGGAAAAAAGAATGCTGAGAGCGGCAATGAAATGGATGTTTTTAATTATCGGGACGACCATTGGTGCAGGGTATGCATCTGGAAGGGAATTATGGGAGTTTTTTGGCCATGAAAGTGGACTTGCTATTGTTTTATTTGCTATCTTTTTTTCTATTTCCATCCATGTCATTATGTCAGTGAGCTACCGCTACCAATCGACACAGTATCGGCCGGTGCTCAAGGAGATTGTTGGAGCGCGATTGAGTAGTATATATGATGCAATGATTTTTATTTATTTGTATACAACAACAGTCGTCATGATTTCAGGAAGCGGTGCGACCGGGCAGGCGTTTAATCTATCCTACTGGTGGGGTATAGGTATTATGGTCGTTGTATTGATTATTTTGTTTGCCAAAGGAATCAACGGCTTGTTATCTGTCAATGAAATCATTCTGCCCATTTTGCTGGTTGGTCTGGTGTTTGTATTGCTGCGCTTTATCTTTGATCAGGATTTGCAGTTGTTTTCCCATTGGCATGAGCAGCGCAATTGGATGTCGGCATTTCCATTTACTGCATTGAATATCCTGCCGTTGATTGCGGTTATCGGCGCCATTGGCAACAAAATTAGTTCCAAACAGGAAATCTGGATTGCCAGTATTGGCAGCGGACTGATTCTAGGAATTATATCGTATCTCTATAATAACAGTCTGATTCAAATTGCGGATGAGCTGCTTGTTTATGAAATTCCGCTGTTTGCCATTTTAAAACATTACTCTGTCAACATGCTCATTTTTATGTCCTTTATGCTGTGGTTTGCTATTTTCACGACAGCAGCTGCTGGTGTTCTTGGTATTGTAACTCGCATCAAAAGCTATTTTCGCATGCCATTGTGGTTGTTGGTAACATTGATCCTCGTATCGATGCTGCCGCTGACGCTTGTTGGGTTTTCGAATTTGATCGGCTATACCTATCCCTTATACGGGGTGTTAAATCTATACGTACTGACGAGGCTTTTGCTTTTTCCGGTATTTGATCGCAGAAAAAATTAAAAACAAGATGCGTTCCCTAAACAGGGCTGCATTGCTTTTATTCGCATCAAGAATGTTGTAAAATTTAAAGCAGGGTTTTTGCTTTACTGGAGGTTTTTGTTTTGGAAAAAAAGGTGTATGATTTTTGGGATTTTATAACGGGTCCCGACTTATGGATTACGATTGGACAAGGCTTGCTGAAAATTATTTTAATTGCAGTCTTATCCACGCTCGTTGTTAAGATTTCTAAAAATGTGATCGAACGGGCTTTTGGAAGGCGGCTTAAAGCGGTCCGCATTTCACAACGCCGGGAACAGACGATGAAAAAGCTGATCCAAAATGTGGTGGCATACGTTGTTTATTTCACAGCCATCCTGATGATTTTGGAAGTTTTCACGATCAACATTGGTGCATTGCTTGCCGGGGCTGGCGTCGCCGGTTTGGCAATAGGCTTTGGCGCGCAAAATCTTGTTCGAGATATTATATCCGGGTTTTTCATTATTTTTGAAGACCAATTTTCCGTTGGCGATTACGTTTCTGTGGCTGGTGTAGAAGGAACAGTAGAGGAAATCGGATTGCGCACAACAAAGGTCCTGAGCTGGACGGGTGAAATCAACGTCATACCAAATGGTAATATTACACAAGTCATCAACTATTCCATACACAATGGGTTGGCGGTAGTGGATATCAATGTGCCATATGAGAGTGATGTTTTCAAAGCGGAAAAAATCATTGAAGAAATAGCCGCCGGGCTGCCGGAAAAATATGAAGAAATTATCAGTGTGCCGGAAATTATTGGCGTCCAGTCACTCGAGGCATCTTATTTTGTCATTCGTGTCACTGCCGAAACACTGCCGGTCTATCAATGGGCCGGTGCGCGGATGATACGCAAGGAGATGAAGCAAGGTTTATATAATGCAGGTATCGACATACCATCCCCGCGCGTTGTCATGTACTCCAGGGATGTGGATGGCATCGGAATGATAAATAAGCATGAAGGCGATGACACCGGAATGATAAATAAGCATGCACACGATCGCGAATAAGAATAAAGGAGCAAGCAAAATGGCAGACAAGGAATTTGCTTTGAATGATGAAGTGCAAATGAAAAAACCTCATCCATGCGGGGAAAACCGCTGGAAAATAATCCGCATGGGCATGGACATCCGAATCAAGTGTCTTGGCTGTGGACATAGCGTCATGTTGCCGCGCAGGGAATTTACAAAAAAAGTAAAAAAGGTCTTTAAAACATCTGAAGCACCTGAATAAAAATGATTTTTGAAAAAATAGTAAAATTTGACTATAGCTAAAAAAATAGCTATAATATTTGCAAGACAGACAAGAAAAAGAAAAAATAATAGGGTAAACATGGAAAATAGGCATCGTTTTGGTGCCTATTTTTCGTTTTTGATTGCTTGTCTTATGTTTTTGTAATCACTATAATAATGATAGTGAGCTCATGTTAGTTGCAATCCTTAAGGAGTGAAAATTTAGATGTCATTGACAGCAGGAATTGTCGGGCTTCCCAATGTGGGAAAGTCGACATTGTTCAATGCGATTACACAAGCTGGTGCCGAATCAGCCAACTATCCATTTTGTACGATCGACCCAAACGTCGGTATTGTGGAAGTTCCCGATGATCGCTTAGATAAATTAACCGAATTGGTACACCCGAAAAAGACAATACCCACCGCTTTTGAATTCACCGATATCGCCGGTATTGTAAAGGGCGCTAGCAAAGGCGAGGGCCTTGGCAACCAGTTTCTATCCCATATTCGCCAGGTTGATGCCATTTGCGAGGTAGTCCGTTGTTTCACCGACGAAAACATCACCCACGTTTCCGGTAAAATTGACCCAATTGATGATATTGAAATTATTAATCTGGAATTGATTTTGGCAGACTTGGAAACAATCAACAAGCGCTATCAGCGTGTAGAAAAACTCGCCAGACAAAAGGATAAAGAAGCAGTAGCCGAATTTACCGTGTTGGAGAAATTAAAAGAAGCCTTGGAAGCAGAGAAGCCGGCTCGTTCCGTTGATTTTTCAGATGAGCAGATGAAAATCGTCAAAGGGTTGCATTTGCTGACTTCCAAGCCAATGCTGTATGTTGCAAATGTCAGCGAGGATGAAGTGGCTAACCCATCCGAAAACGAACATGTCAAAAAGGTAAAGGAATATGCTGCAAATGAAGGATCCGAGGTCATTGTCATCTGCGCTAAAATTGAAGCGGAAATCGCTGAGCTGGAAGCGGAAGAAAAGCAAATGTTTTTGGAAGAATTAGGGATTGCAGAATCCGGCTTGGATCAACTGATCAAAGCTTCCTATACACTATTGGGCTTAGCAACCTACTTTACAGCCGGTGAACAGGAAGTGCGCGCCTGGACATTTAAAAAAGGCATGAAAGCACCACAAGCTGCAGGCATTATCCATTCCGACTTCGAAAAAGGCTTCATTCGCGCAGAAACAGTATCCTACGAAGATTTGATCGAAGCAGGGTCCATGGTTCATGCACGTGAAAAAGGCAAGGTCCGCTTGGAAGGAAAAGATTACGTCGTTCAGGATGGCGATGTCATGCACTTCCGGTTTAATGTGTAAGAAACAAAGGCGCAGGCGCCCTTACAAGCTAAAAGCGCGACGTCCTGGGACTGCGATTACTCGTCCCATCGAAGAGCTTTTGTCGCAACGCCTGTACTAGCACGTCCTGTGCGTCGTAATAACGTACAAACTGGATCACTCTGGGACTGCGGTTACTCGCCCCATCAAAAAAGCTCTGCTAGTTGCCGGGCGCTGGAGCCGGACGTGGCTGTCATAGCAAATGACATTCATACAGCCCAATTTTATACTTTCTGTACCTATAAAAAAACGAATGCGCTATCCGACCACTTTTTCAAAACAAAGTTTGTAGACAGCAACTGTAAAAGAGCAAAAGCGAATAATTCAGGATCCCTTGAAATAACTTGTCATCCGGACAAAAGTCTGCTATAATACACTCTCGTGAGTAATTAAGTTTATTACTCCTTGCTCTTATCCAAATTTTGGCACGATGTCAAATAAGAGATGGGGGCCGCTAAGACCAGAAGGAGGTGCTACGGATGAGAAAATATGAAATCATGTACATCATCCGCCCAGACATGGAAGAAGAAGCGCAAAAAGAATTGATTGAGCGTTTCAACAAAATCTTGACTGATAATGGGGCGGAGATTGAAAAAGTTGATGAAAAAGGCAAACGTCGCCTTGCATATGAAATCAACAAATACCGTGATGGATATTATGTTGTCGTTAACTTCAGCAGTGACGATGCAGCAGTCAATGAATTTGACCGCCAGGCAAAATTCTCTGAAGACATCATTCGCCATATCGCGGTTCGTGAAGATGACCAATAATAAGGGGTGGTTCTGATGTTAAATCGTGTCGTACTTGTCGGCAGGTTGACAAAGGATCCTGATTTACGTTATACACCAAGCGGTGTCGCTGTTGCGAACTTTACAGTTGCATGCAACCGGCCATTTACAAACCAGCAAGGAAACCGGGAAGCGGATTTCATTAACTGTGTTATTTGGCGCAGACCTGCCGAAAATCTTGCCAACTACATGAAAAAAGGCAGTTTGATTGGTGTCGATGGACGCATCCAGACGCGTAATTTCGAAGGGCAAGATGGTAAAAGGGTTTATGTAACTGAAGTTGTAGCTGACAGCGTACAATTTTTGGAAAGCAAAGGTGCTTCGCAATCGCAAGGCGGAGGCTTTGGCAACAATAACTTTGGATCAGGCTATGATCAAAATCGCAATCAGAACAACCAGATGAATCCGAACCCGAATCGGAATCAAAACCAAGAACCGATGGATGATGATCCATTTAAGGATAATGGTGAACCGATCGATATTTCAGACGATGATTTACCGTTCTAAATAAATGCTTTTGTTTTACCACCTTAGTAAACCAAAACGAAAAATATACGGAAATGGAGGGATACACATGGCTCGTCGCGGTGGACGTGCGAAACGTCGTAAAGTGTGCTATTTCACAGCAAATGGCATTACACACATTGACTATAAAGATGTTGATCTATTGAAACGTTTCATTTCTGATCGTGGAAAAATTCTTCCTCGTCGTGTAACTGGAACATCCGCAAAATACCAACGCAAATTGACGAAAGCAATCAAACGTGCTCGTCAAATGGCTTTGCTGCCATACGTTGCTGAATAATCAATAAAAAACTGCCATTTGTCTATTTCATCTTTTGTGCAAGATGAAATAGACATGGCAGTTTTTTTATATACGATCCAGTTAGTTTGCACACATCTGTTTCTGGTGTATATTAATACGTTTACATTTCTATTACATCTATGAAATGTCCGTAGTTTTACGTTTGTCCTCTACTTAATCGGGAATGCAGATAATATAAAAGAGGAGAGAACAAAATCTCTTCTTTTAAATATACTTGGAGGTGAGTTCTGATGGCAAAACAAACGTACAAAACGGGAGAGAAGGCACCAGAAAGCGGAACTTTCAAGGTAGATAGTTTAGTTAACGGAAGTTCTTCCTCTTCTGGAGACAACACTGAAATTCAAATGGAAAAAGGCGAACAATTTCCGCCTTCTCCTTCGAGCAATGAAGCAGCAAATTGGGTTAAAGTTTCATGACTGCTTCAAGCATCTGAATCAAGTGAATAATGAATTTGGAAAAATTTAAATTGGCAAAACGGCTTCATCCGTGGCAAAGGGTGAGGCTGTTTTTTATGGAAAAAAAACAAATCTATATTCCGCGGTTAAGAGGTGCGGGGGAGTGGTACTTTTCCAAATCTGTTTTCTATTGAAGTGTGGTACGTAACAATATTATCATTTGTTCTGCAGTTTCTTGGCATAATGAGGGACAGAACAAAGCAAAAATTCATCCGTTTCGGTAGCTCATAAGCCGCATGAACGCCTGAACGAAAGAAAAAACGCGTCATTCGGTAGTTCATAAGCCGCATGAACGCCTGAACGAAAGAAAAAACGGATCATTCGGTAGAGCTCATAATGCCGATGAGCGCCCGAACGAGAAAAAAATGACGTCATTCGGTAGTTCATAAGCTGGATGAGAGCCCGAACGAAAAAAAATCGTATCATTCGGTAGTTCATACCCCCGATGAGCGCCCGAACGAGAGAAAAATGACGTCATTCGGTAGTTCATAAGCCGCATGAACGCCTGAACGAAGGAAAAATCAAGTCATTCGGTAGTTCATAAGCTGGATGAACGCCTGAACGAAAGAAAAACCGTGTCATTCGGTAGCTCATAATGCCGATGAACACCCGAACGGATGAAAAAACGGATCATTCGGTAGCTCATAAGCCCGATGAAAGACAAAACGAAGCAAAAATATCCCCGTTTGGTAGTTCATCGCCGCAACGAGTGACAAATATCAGTCCATGCGATTGTCATTTTCAGGAACCCCCTCCCCTTCCCACTCCAGTGCCTCCTCTGTTACTACGCATGTCTGGATACAAAATGACCTTCTTCCATATATAAAATCCGGTCCCCCAGTTTCTCGGCTTCCTGATGGCTATGTGTCACCATGACGATGGGGATCCGCCAAAGCTTGTGAAGACGAATCAATTCTTCATGGCTTTTTTCTTTGGTAGCCTCATCCAGTGCGGAAAATGGCTCATCCAGCAATAGTAGCTGTGGCTCAGTCGCCAATGCACGAGCAAGAGCAACCCGCTGTTTTTCCCCACCGGATATTTCTCCTGGGTAATTTTCCTGCAGATGATCAATATGTAATTCTTTCATCAACTGATCAACCAAGTTTTTGCTTTTCGTTCCATAGGTAATATTTCTTCTTACCGTCATATGTGGAAATAAAGCATAGTCCTGAAATAAATAACCAATATGGCGATGTTGGATTGCGAT
Source organism: Tigheibacillus jepli (assembly GCF_030732005.1). Taxonomy (GTDB): domain Bacteria; phylum Bacillota; class Bacilli; order Bacillales; family Amphibacillaceae; genus Tigheibacillus; species Tigheibacillus jepli. The sequence continues at coordinate 24,211 of NZ_JAROCA010000022.1, forward strand.
ATCGATCTGTTTGGTCATAAATAACTGCCGATCGTTTAATAGGATTTCACCTTTGTCGGGCTTGGTTAGTCCTGCCAAACAGTTCAAAATGGTTGTTTTCCCCGATCCGGAGGGACCAAACAGGACGACAATTTCATCCCCAACGACAAAATCAACATGCAACAGAAAATGGGAGAGACTTTTTTTGATTTTAGCCTTGAGCATCTTGATTCTCCTTTTGGGTGCTTCCAATTTTCTTGCACTATTTCATAAATTGTATGAACCAGTTCCCATCAGGATTTCCGTGAAGAAACGGGTTTCGTATCGTCTCCATGAATTTTTCGGCGGGACCACCAGTTGAGCCATAGCATGCCGGTAAATCCAAGGGCGATGATGATGGCGACCCAGAAGCCGGCCATTTTCATGTTGCCTGATTCCACGGCAAAGTAAATCGCGAGCGGTATGGTATCTGTTACGTGCGGGATGTAGCCGGCAAGCATCAGGGTGGCACCGAATTCCCCGAGCGCTCTTGCAAAAGTGAGGACCACCCCGGCAAGCAGCCCGGGCCATGCCAGCGGAAAAGAAATTGTCCAGAACACGCGCCATTTTCCCGCTCCCATTGTATATGCTGCAGACTCAAGCGTCGCATCGTAATTTTTAAAAGCCGCCGCAGCACTTTGATACATCAATGGAAAGGCGACAACGATTGCTGCGATAAGCACGGCCCACCATGAAAAGACAACCTGGAAATCAAACCAATCCAAAAGCAATTTGCCAATGGGTCCGTTTTTCCCAAATAAATAAAGCAGTGCAAAACCGACAACAGTTGGCGGCAGAACGAGAGGTAGCATGATGATCGCTTCGATGATGCCTTTGCCGAAAAAGGTGTTTCTCGCCAACATACGTGCCAAAAACACGCCGACGATAAAAACAATGATGGTGGCAATGGCGGCAGTTTTAAAGGAAAGCCATAGGGGATACCAATTGATTGCATCCATTTATATTCACCCTTGTATGTATAAAAATCATGTTTGGACCAAACAACTGTGTAAATCATTTTGCTTCAATCAAACGCATGAAAAAGTCTCCTGCCAAACGTATGAAAAAATCTCCCGCCTCAACACCGAAATCAATCATTCGCTGTTTGTTTGAATCCGTATTTTTGCAAGGTTCTTTGTGCTTGGTCCGATTGTAAAAATGAGAGAAATTCCTTTGTTGCTTCCTTATGCTTGGATGCAGAAGTGACTGCAGCCGGGTAAACAATCGGGTCATGCGCATTGGTGTCAGCTACAGCAAGCACTTTCACCTTGTCGGAAATCTTCGCATCACTTTCGTAGACAAAGCCAATTTCTGTATTCCCTGTTTCAACATAGGAAAGCACCTGACGAACATCTTTCGCCTGTACAAGCTGGTCCTGCGATAGTTTCTTCCACAAATGCATATTCTCCAATGTCTGTTTGGTATATTTTCCTACTGGGACACTTTCCGGATTTCCGATGGCTATCTGATCGACCTTGGACGGGTCCAAATCCTGAATAGAACGCAGCTTTAGGTTGGAATTTTTGCGGGCAATCATAACGATCCGGTTGCTTGCGATATCATGACGTGTTTCGGCATCAATATCGCCGTTTTGTTCCAATGTATCCATCCAATCTTCATTGGCGGAAATAAAAATATCAGCTGGTGCACCTTGCTGTATTTGTTGTGCTAATGTGCCCGATCCGCCAAGATTAAATTTCAGTGCAATATCATGGTCTTTTTCATATTGCGTTTTCAGTTCATCCAGCGCATCTGTCAGACTCACCGCAGCGGATACGGACAGGGTTGTGCTTTGGATGTTTTTGCTATGGTTGTCAGCGTTGTTGCTGCAGCCTGCTATCAATACTAGCAAGAAAAACAGGATGACTGCTCGCTTCATGTTGTGCCACTCTCCTTTAGGGATCGTCCCCCACTACGTTTTTTTCGCCGTCTTGGAAATACTGTAATAACCTTTAACATCATTAGCAGGCTGTATGGGATGAACAGCCACAGCCATTTCTCATTTATCGGATAGATGAGGGCGACAATCGTATAGACAAGAAATGGAATCGTTGTTGTTGCGGCAACTTGCTTCCACAGCAGGGAATATTTCAGCTTGCGGTGCAGTAGTTTGCTCATTCCTTTTGTGATAAAAGCAACACCAGACAGCAAAAGAAACAGGATAATCACCAAAGGCAAATAAGAAAAAATGAGAAAATAAACAATCTGAAAAATGATGTTGACTTGGGCGGACATTTCATCCGGATTGCTGCGAATGCTGATAAAGGATGGGATGGAAACGATCGCCATTAAAATCAGCATATAAATCAGCATGATATCCATTCCGGCCCGGTTAATTTTAAACATCGCCTGTTTGTTTGGCAGCTTTAAACTATGTATAAACAAATTCCAAAAAATCATGACACTCACCTTTACCTATCAATCCTATATCCATTATATCGGAGTTGACGGCAGTTGGCAGTAATTTAGCCACAAAACGCATTCATTCCAAAAAAGGGGCCAAACATGTTATCATATGGTAATGAACATGTACATGCAAATTGATTGAGGTGTGATGATGAATCAAACGAAAAGACTGACGGATGGTGCCATCATGGTGGTACTGTACCTTGTATTGTTAGTCGTATCCTTTTTTATTCCTTATTTAGTCATTGTTGCTTATTTTGTATTGCCACTTCCATTTATTATATATGCGTACCGCTATGACTGGAAACCGGCTGTGATCATGCTGCTTGCAGCTGCGATCATTGCTAGTTTGTTTGCGACGGTTTTCAGTCTGCCGACAACGGTAATTGCCGGTATCGGTGGCATTATGATCGGCGCGGCAATGCATCGTAATACACCCGGGTTTGAAACACTTGCCCGTGGTACTGTCGGGGTTGTTGTCGGGTTATTGTTTGCTTATTTGTTTGCCCAGTTTGTCACAGGCATTGATTTTAGCGAAAAATTTGATCAACTGCTGGATGAATCCATTACCAACAGCCAGCATGTTATGGGACAACTTGGCATGGACAAGGGAATGGATCAGCAATTCGAAATGTTGCGCAAACAATTTGAAGCATTTAAATTATTGATTCCTTCGATGATGGTGATCATGTCGCTCTTGATCGCCTGGATCAGCCAATTGCTCGGTTATAAAGTGATTAATCGGCTGGAACATAAGCAATTTCATTTCCCGCCATTTCGTTCGATGCAATTTCCGGTGGCTATCGTCTGGATTTACTTTTTCGCATTGGTTATCTCCCTGTTCGGGCCTAGCCAGCAGTCCCTTCTTTTCTCTGGGGTGCAAAATGTTCTCTTTTTAGCGGGTACGCTCATGATGCTTCAAGGCTTGTCTTTTGTCTTCTTTTATGCCCATGCAAAGCATATAACAAAGGCAATGCCAATAATTGTTATCGTTTTGTTGTTAATTATACCGACAATACTGCTTCCATTGGTACGAATCCTTGGTATAATTGATATAGGATTCGGTTTACGAAATATAATCGCTAAAAAGAAATAGTCGTATAATACGTGTTCAAAAAGGAGATAGAAGGTCGCCTTTTGCGGATGTGTCATTTTTACCGGACTTTTTGAACATCCTCTAGGTGAAAGCGAATTTGTCAGCTGAAAAAGCATATGATACTATCGTTTTTCAAGGTATCGAAATGGGAGCTGAAACATGTATGCCAGAATTTCAAAAAAAATCTGGAATTGGCAAGCATTTGTGGACGATTTATGTACTATCGCTGCTGTTGCTTGCTGTCATATGGTATTACCAATGGATATTAGGAATTGTCATGACACTTCTGCTTGTGGTGTCGTTTTATCATAGTGTACGCACAGAAAAAATCAGGGAGAATGAGACAGAGAAGTATATTACAACCCTGTCTCACCGCGTCAAAAAGGTTGGCGAAGAAGCCTTGCTTGAAATGCCAATCGGAATCATTCTTTACAGTGATGATTATCAAATTGAATGGACCAATAATTACTTGCATCGCTTTTTTTCGGAAGATGAGACTTTGGTAAACAAATCATTGAACTTTGTTTCGGAGGACCTTATCCCGGCGATCAATGAAAACAAGCAAACGGTATGGGTCACGCTGGATGGCTATTCATTTGAAACGAGCGTCAACAAGGAAGAACGCCTGCTTTACTTATTTGACCGAACGGAGCAAGCGGAAATCCAGGAAAGATATGAAAAAGAAAAAACGGTTCTCGCATTCATTTTCCTGGATAATTATGAAGAAGTTACACAAAACATTGATGATACAACAAAAAGCCAGCTGAATACAGAAGTTACCTCGGTCCTCAACGATTGGTCCATGAAAAACGGATTGTATTTAAAACGAACATCACAGGAACGATTCATGGCAGTAGGGTCAACGGAAATTTTGCAACAGCTGGAAAAAGATAAATTCAATATTTTGGATGTTGTAAGGGAAATCCATACCGATCAAAACATCCCGCTGACCATCAGTATCGGTGTCGGTGTCGGCAGTAATTTTCTGCCGACGCTTGGTGAGCTGGCACAGTCCGGCCTTGACCTGGCACTTGGCCGCGGGGGCGATCAGGTTGCGATTAAAGATGATACAGGCAAGGTTCGTTTTTACGGTGGAAAAACGAACCCGATGGAAAAGCGTACCAGGGTCCGTGCAAGGGTCATATCGCATGCATTGATAGAACTTGTGAAGGCTAGTGATAAAGTGATGATCATGGGCCATAAATCCCCGGATATGGATGCCATTGGTGCTGCTATCGGAATATTGAACATTGCCCAGCTGAATGGTGTGGACGGTTTTATCGTATTTGACCCTGACGATGTGAATGCCGGGCTGCAGCGAATGATAGAGGCCATACGGCAAGATAAGGAACTATGGAATAACTTTATCAGCCCGGATGACGCAGAAGAAATCATTACCGACCAAAGTCTTGTTGTCGTTGTCGACTGCAACAAACCATCGATGGTTGCCGACGCGCGGTTGTTGAATAAGACAGATTATAAAATTGTCATCGACCATCACCGGCGTGGGGAAGATTTCATCGAAAACCCGACGCTAGTGTATATGGAACCATACGCCTCGTCTACCGCAGAGTTAGTGACAGAGCTGCTTGAATATCAGCCAAAAGGCAAAAAACTGTCCGTCCTTGAAGCAACGTCACTGCTTGCTGGTATCATTGTCGACACAAAGAGTTTTACATTGCGCACCGGTTCTCGTACGTTTGATGCTGCCTCTTACTTGCGCTCCAAGGGGGCTGACACCGTACTCGTCCAGAAGTTCATGAAGGAAGATCTGGACTTGTTCATCAAGCGCAGTCATCTGATTGAACGCGCACAAATTTATCGCGACCGGATTGCGATTGCCACGGCGCCACCGGATGAAATTTCCGATCATGTTCTGATTGCCCAAGTAGCCGACACGTTGCTGACAATGAGCGGGGTTGATGCTGCGTTTGCTATTTCCGCGCGCAAGGACGGCAAAATCGGTATTAGTGCACGCTCGCTCGGCAGCATCAATGTGCAGGTCATTATGGAAAAAATGGATGGCGGCGGGCATTTGACCAATGCTGCCACGCAAATGGAAAACATAACCATAGAAGAGGCAGAGCAAATGCTGAAGCGCATAATTGATGAATACAGTGAGGGGAGAGAAGAAGAATGAAAGTAATTTTTACAAAGGATGTTAAGGGAAAAGGTAAAAAAGGTGAAGTGAAAAACGTTTCCGACGGCTATGCACGCAACTATCTTTTGAAAAATAATATTGCTGTTGAGGCGACACCGGGGAATATGAAAAGCCTGGAGGCCCAAAAGCGCAAACAAGCGCAAATGGAACAGGAAGAAAAGGAAGCGGCGATGGAGCTCAAGGATAAGCTTGCCGACTTAACGGTAGAAATCAAAGCAAAATCCGGTGACGGCAAGCTATTCGGTTCGATTACAAGCAAACAAATTGCTGAAGCATTGCATAAAGAACATGGCTATAAGCTGGATAAGCGCAAAATTGAATTGGATCAGCCAATCAAATCACTTGGCTATACTGTTGTGCCAATCAAATTGCACCCGGAAGTATCCGGATCGATTAAAGTACACGTAGTAGAGAAGTAGATTAAGGTTGACAATGGGTGCTATGTGTGTTCGAATACTTGCACGTGCCAGTGGGGCCAGCAGACTAAAGCGTGCTCCGCAGAACGAGACGTTAGTAGCGTTCGAGACGGCTTGCTGGTAGCCCGCGGAAAGTGAAATGTGTTCGGAGTGCACATAAATGCTTTTTCATAGGTAAAGAAAGTATAAAACTTAGCTGCATTAATGTCATTTGCCATGACAGCCACGTCCGGCTCCAGTGCCCAGCAACTAGCAAGGGTTTTTGGTGGGGCGAGTAACCGTAGCCCCAGATGTTTTGATGGGGCGAGAGTAATCGCAGTCCCAGGACGTCGCGCTTTTAGCCTGTAAGGGCGCTTGCGCCTTTGTTCATAAATGCAGGTTCGACAACGAAAATCAAATTTGCGATTGTCGGGCTTGCTTTTTTCAAGCGAACAAGAGACATCTCATGTTACCAAGGTTCGTAATGTTAAGGAGGAAACGGTGTTGTGAACGAAATAGGAAACGATCGTATTCCACCACATAATATAGAAGCAGAGCAGTCGATTATTGGTGCCATTTTCCTGGAGCCGGAAGCTTTTTCCACAGCTTCGGAATTATTAATGCCGGAAGATTTCTACCGTGCCGCTCACCAGCGAATTTTTGAAGCAATGCTCAAGCTTTCCGATCGCGGCGAGCCAATTGACGTGCTGACTGTCACAGCGCTATTGAAAGACAATAAGCTGCTGGAAGAAGTTGGCGGTGTTTCCTATTTGACGGAAGTTGCCGAGAGTGTGCCTACAGCAGCCAATATTGGCTACTATTGTAAAATTGTTGAGGAAAAAGCGCTGTTACGCCGCTTGATTCATACGGCAACCGATATCGTCACCTCATCATTTGAGAAAGAAGATGAAGTGGACGAGGTATTAAACGAAGCCGAAAAAAAAATCCTTGCCGTGTCCAATCGGCAAAATGCGGGATCTTTTAAATCAATCAAAGATGTACTGATTGATGTCTACGATAATATAGAAATGTTGCATAACCGCAAATCGGATGTAACGGGAATTCCAACAGGCTATCGTGATCTGGATAATATCACATCCGGCTTTCAGCGCAATGACCTGATTATTATTGCAGCCCGCCCGTCCGTCGGTAAAACGGCATTCGCTTTAAATATTGCACAAAATGTCGCTGTCAAGACAGATGAAAATGTAGCGATTTTCAGCCTGGAAATGGGTGCTGAGCAGCTTGTCCAGCGTATGCTTTGTGCAGAAGGCAATATTGATGCGCAGCGTTTGCGTAACGGTCAGCTGCAAGCAGAAGACTGGGGCAAGCTGACGATGGCAATGGGCTCGTTATCCAACGCAGGAATATATATTGATGACTCGCCGGGAATCCGGGTGAGCGAGATTCGTTCCAAGTGCCGCCGTCTGAAGCAGGAACATGGTCTTGGCATGATCTTGATCGATTATTTGCAATTGATTCAAGGCAGTGGAAATTCACGAGATAACCGACAGCAGGAAGTTTCGGAAATTTCCCGTTCGCTTAAAGGGCTTGCCCGTGAACTGAACGTTCCGCTCATTGCCTTGTCACAGCTTTCTCGTGGTGTGGAGCAACGCCAGGATAAGCGGCCAATGATGTCCGACTTGCGTGAATCGGGAAGTATTGAACAGGATGCCGATATTGTCGGTTTCTTGTACCGTGATGATTACTATGACAAAGAGTCGGATAAACAAAACATCATTGAAATCATCATCTCCAAACAGCGTAACGGTCCAGTAGGCACAGTCGAATTGGCATTTGTGAAAGAATATAATAAATTTGTGGATTTGGACCACCGTTATCAATCCAGCGATGTCCCACCAGAGCCAGCCCATGCATAATCGCAGTTTCATTTTTCGTGGGTTAACACCAGGAAAGGGCTTGCTGGGTAATTTCGAAAGTGGCAAGAACTACTTTAGGCAAAAGGAATACTATTCGTGGCAACTTTAAATATATTTCACTGAAATCTCGCAGATTGGCGGGGTTTTTTCTTTGATCGGTAATTTCGCATTTGGATGGCCCTCGGTTTGTCACGGCAGGATAAGCGGAAAAATCTTGTAGAACTAGCCGAGAGAAAGTCCATCACGGCTAGAAAAGCGGAAAAATCTCGTAAAACTAGCTGAGAAAGAAGCTATTACGGCAGAAAAACGCGGGAAAATCCGGAAAAGTAGCCGAGAGAGCACCTATCACGGCAAAAAAACGCGGGAAAACCTAGAAAACTAACCGAGAGAAGGCCTATCACGGCAAGAAAAACCAACCCTCATAATGCTCTAAACGATACAACCACGAACCACCCAAAATCCGGGAGTGAGTTTCATGTTTGCATCATTTAGCCACCGCCCTTCCCCCCACCAAAGCATCCGCGTGGAGCGATCTCGGATTGCTAGCAACAATATGAACCTGCAAAATAAGTTTTCACCAATTCCATCCCTACCAACAAGATACCAGATATTGTCATGCGGACTTTCTTGAACTCGCCTAAAGACATTTTCCCGAAATTGCGGTAAAATGGACAGAAGGATGTTATGCTAGTATAGGTCTGGCTAACGACACGATTAAAAATAATTCAATTGAAATATAAAGACGGAATGAAAATAATAGAAAGATGAATAGAAAAGGTGGTTATGAACTGTGTCTCATAAAATATTGGTCGTAGATGATGAACAACCGATTGCAGACATTTTGCGTTTTAATTTGGAAAAAGAAGGTTATGAGGTAGTTTGTGCGTATGATGGCGATGAGGCTATTGAACTGGCAGAAAAAGAAAAACCGGATTTGGTATTGCTAGATATCATGTTGCCAGGCAAAGATGGCAATGAGGTTTGCCGAGAGATTCGCAAAACCCAAACCATGCCGATCATCATGCTGACAGCCAAGGACTCGGAAATCGACAAAGTGCTCGGTCTGGAACTTGGTGCAGATGACTATGTGACCAAGCCATTCAGCAATAGGGAATTGATTGCAAGGGTAAAAGCAAATCTGCGTAGACAGGAGCAGATCCCAGATGAAGAGGATAATACGAATAAAGATATTGAAATTGGTCCATTGGTGATTCACCCCGATGCATATACGGTATCTAGGGACGGCAAAGAAATTGAATTGACGCACCGTGAATTCGAATTGCTGCATTATTTGGCGCGTCATATCGGACAAGTGATGACGCGTGAACATTTACTGGAGACGGTATGGGGTTATGATTATTTTGGTGATGTGCGTACAGTTGACGTTACCGTAAGAAGATTGCGTGAAAAAGTAGAGGAAAATCCGGGAACACCGGCTTGGATTGTGACCCGGCGCGGTGTCGGTTATTATTTGCGCAACCCTGAGCAGGAGTAGGTTTGTATGCATAAAATCGGCTTTTTCCGCTCGATTCAACTAAAGTTTATTATTATTTATATTTTGCTGCTGTTGGTGGCCGTACAGGTTATTGGCTCCTATTTTGCAACAAAGATGGAAAAAGAACTGATTGCCAACTTTAAATCCAATGTCAGCGACCGAATTGAGCTGTTAAGCTACAATCTGGAACAAGCATTTAAAAAGGAACGCCCCGATGGCAGTCTAAATCAGGCGGAAGAAGATATGCCAACCCTGGAACAGGAAGTGCAGTCGATTATCAATGATGTGGATACGACAAAGGATTCTACGACACTGCAGGTTGTCAACAACCAGGGACGGGTGCTTGGTACCAATGACAGCTTGAATTACGATATTGTCGGGAAAAAATCAACGGAAGATATTGTACAAAAAGCGCTTAGCGGCACCAAGCAGGAAAAGATGCTTTTCGATCCGCAAATCGATAGCCGTGTTCTTATCAAAGGTGTCCCCATCTATGATAAAAATGGGGACGTTGCCGGTGCGATCTTTATGAATGTGTCGTTAAAAAGCGTGTATGACCAGCTGCAAAATATCAACGAAATCTTTTTTAAGGCATCTATTCTAGCAATTGTTATTTCGGCATTCCTTGGCATTTTGGTCGCCAGGACGATAACGAAGCCGATCAAGGAAATGCGACGCCAGGCACAGACAATTGCCAAGGGTGATTTCTCGCAAAAGGTAAATGTCTATGCCGCAGACGAAATTGGTCAGTTGGCTGTATCATTTAATGACATGAATGACAGGCTGCGGCATTCGTACGCAACAATTGAGGAAGAACAGCTCAAGCTCAGTTCCGTGTTGGAAAATATGTCCGATGGTGTTATTGCAACTGATGTGGACGGTATCATCACACTGATGAACGAACCAGCAGGGATACTGCTTGGAAAAAGTCCGGAAGATAGCAAAGGGAAATTTTTGCTGGACGTGTTGCATCTGAATCAAAACAATGTCAATCTGTCTGCTATGGCGGAACACGGGTCTGTTATTTTTGATTTTGGTGACGATGACAATGACTTTTTGGTCCGGGCGAAGTTTTCCACGGTTGTGGATGATACAGACGACACGGCTACCTATATCCTTGTGTTGAGTGATGTTACCGAGCAGCAAAAAATTGAAAATGACCGCAGAGAATTTGTTTCCAATGTATCGCATGAATTGCGTACGCCACTGACTACAATGCACAGCTATTTGGAAGCCTTGACGGATGGAGCGTGGGAGGATCCAAATATTGCGCCGCGCTTTTTGCAAGTGGCACAAAATGAAACAGAGCGGATGATTCGCATGGTCAATGACCTGCTGCAGTTGTCCAAGATGGATAATAAGGATTACAAGCTTGACCAAGAGCGTGTTAATTTTACGCGATATTTCCACGAAATTGTCGACCGCTTTGAAATGAACATCCCGGAACATATCCATTTTAAAAGGGAACTGCCACAGCAAAAGATGTTCGTATGGATCGACAAAGACAAAATGACACAGGTCATGGATAATGTCATCACCAATGCGATTAAATATTCGCCGGATGGCGGCACCATCTATTTTCGCGTGGTCAAACAACGCAATCGCATCGTTGCAAGTATTGAGGATGAAGGCATGGGAATTCCGTACGACAAAGTGGATAAGGTATTCGAACGGTTTTACCGTGCGGATAAAGCAAGAAGCCGAAAATTGGGCGGTACTGGTTTGGGCCTGGCTATTTCCAAGGAATTGGTGGAAGCACATGGTGGCAAAATTTGGGCTTCAAGCAGGGAAGGCAAAGGAACGACGATTTTTATTGCGCTGCCGCTGATGGGACAAGAGCGGAGGGGTAGCAAATGAAACTGGAAGTCATCAAAACGTATATATTGATTATACTTGTCGGCATGAGTTTGCTGCTTACTTTCAATATTTGGAGCTACAAGCCCAACAGTGGTTTGATGTACGATAAGCAAGGGCATTATGTAAACGAAAATGATTATTATATCGAAGGCAAAGAACAAACAAAGCGTGATGTCGTCGTGCCGAACGAAATTATTTTCCACCATTTGCAAAAGAATTACGCATTCAAGGACCCGAAGAACAGTGAGAAACTATACAAGAACATGCATGATTGGACGTTGTATGATTTCAAAATCAGGGACCTGCAAAATGTGCCAAACGAGAAATATCAAATAGAATTGCGGTTTCCGACTGCGATGCCAATGGGTGTGATAAACAGTCTGTTCCATTTTAACGATAATATTGACACGGGTGCAATTGGGTCGTTCAAACGCATGTTTATTACGTTTAATCCCGAAAAGCTTGTTCTGCGTTTCCATTTTCTCTCGCTGGATGGCCGCAAAGAAGCAACTGCGGTTGTCAATGATGCCACCAAATTCGAATATTTATGGGAAACGATATCCAATCTAAAAGGCATGCAGGAGCTCATATCGGTTGGCCCGGAAAAGTCAGCGATTTATTTTCCAAGAAATCCGGTCAGCATGGAGCAGCACACCTTTTCGGTAAATGCAACCAATCCGAAAAAGCTGGTTAATGCGCTATTTAACGACCCTTCATTGGTGAAAAGAAATATGTCCAATGAAAAACTCGCCTATTATACGGATGGCACACGGCAAATGAAAATATCCCAAGATAGGCGGATTATGTGGTTTACCAATCCGAGTCAGACGGAAATACACCGGATGACAGCATACGAGCTGTTGGATAAAAGTATCGAAAATATTAATGAGCATAGAGGCTGGACAGGCAAGTACTATTTGGACAGTCTTGATACGGCAGACAACAACATTTCCTATTTGCTTCATTACGATGCATATCCGGTAATCAGTGCCATTGGGCTGACGACCATCGAACAACGGTGGCGCAACCAGGAATTGTATCAATATAGCCGGCCGTTATTCAGTATCAATAACTCCCTGCTAAGTGAACCGGTCAAATTGCCGTCCGGCGAGGAAATTAGGAATTATGTGAAAAAAAATTACCACATTGATAATGTAACGGATTTGCGGATTGGTTATCGCTTGAAATTCCAAAAAGAAGATACTGCTGCCGATATTCTTCTTTTGGAACCGGCCTGGTTTATCAAATATAATGGAAACTGGAATAAAATAGATCTGATGCCACACCACGATGGCATTCCGGAGGCGACATAAGCATGCAATGGAGCCAAATTAAGACACTGTTTATCATTTGTTTTTTGGTGCTGGATGTCTATTTGATTTTCCAGTTCTTGGAGAAAAGGGAAGCTGCCGACTTAAGTTTGTTTGAACCGGAAAACGCAACGATTGAGGAAAAGCTGGAAGATGAAAATATTACCATCAAGCAGATGCCGGAAGCACAGCCTGATGAAACATTCCTTTCCGTTAAGCAAAAAATATTCAGCAAAAGTGAACAAAAACAGATTAACAAGCTTTCCAATCAGAATGTATCTATTGTGGATGATAAATATATTATTTCCCAATTTAAAAAACCGGTACAACTGGATGAAAGTGAAAGCAAAGAAACCCTATCCAACAAACTGCGCCAACAGGTTTTCGAGCTGGATCAATATCAATACGGCGAGTGGGATAAAGATCTGCACATGATATTGTTTTTCCAAGTGAAAAACAATCGGCCCATTTACTATAACAGCAGCGGTATGATTGCCATTTATCTAAATGACAAAAACGAAGCTGTGGCTTATGCACAATCGATGCTGGACAAACCGGAAAGCAATAAAGATAAAAAAACACTCATCAAGCCGATTGAAGCAGTTGGAAAACTGTATGATAACAACCAGCTGATCTCCGGAGATGAGGTAAGTCAAATTCGAATCGGCTACCATACAGTGGTGCCGCTGACAAATGGTGTACAGGTTTTCGTGCCGACATGGAAAGTGACCGTCAACGATAAACGCAGTTATTTTGTCAATGCGATTGAAGGAGCGGTTATTTCCAACGATGATAACGATTTTTTAAAGGAAATCGTCCAGTTTACAGATAACAAATTAAGCCAAATAAGTGATGATAAATCGATGAGAAAGGACTTGCACAAAATGCTTTTGGATAAATTGAAGCTCCTCAATGGGGGTGAGGAACAATGACGATGCGCTTTAGTGTATTGGCATCCGGCAGTACCGGCAATGCCTTCTATATTGAAACGGATAAGACGAAACTGCTTGTGGATGCTGGTTTGAGCGGCAAGAAAATGGATAGTTTGTTTGCGCAAGTCGGCGTGGACCCGGCAAAGCTGTCGGGAATCCTGGTTACCCATGAGCATAGCGACCATATTAAAGGACTTGGCATTATCGCCAGAAAATACAAATTACCGATCTATGCAAATGAAAAAACATGGAAAGCCATGGAAGGCAGCATTGGTAAAATTGATCTGGATCAAAAATTCCAATTTGATACGGAGACGGTCAAGACATTTGCCGATATGGATGTCGCATCATTCGGGGTATCGCATGACGCCGCTGAGCCGATGTTTTACACTTTCCATCATAATGGCAAAAAAGTTTCCCTTGTTACCGATCTTGGCTATGTGTCGGAGCGGATCAAGAAAACGGTGGAGGATGCCGATGCGTATATTTTTGAAGCAAATCATGATGTCGAAATGCTGCGCATGGGTAGCTATCCATGGAATCTGAAACGGCGTATCCTCGGTGATTCAGGGCACGTTTCAAATGAAGATGCGGGGCTGGCATTGTCTGATATTATTTCCAATCGGACAAAGCGGATTTACCTCGCCCATTTGAGTCAGCATAATAACTTGAAAGACCTGGCGAGAATGTCCGTTGACCAGGTGCTGAAAGAACGCGGCATTGAAATTGAACTGCATGATACCGATCCGCAAAATGCAACTTCTTTGTATGAAGTAGGCTGATGCACTTCATATATTTCCATCTTGAGGTAATACTATATGTAACATACATATTTGAAGCAAGAGGAGATAGATAAATGGGATATTATGACGAGCAATATCCGAAAGAACCGAAAAAAAGAAAACGAAAATCCTGGCTGGTGCCGGTCCTTCTTGGAATTATTATTGGTATTTTGCTTGTAGTGGTCGCACTGCCTGCAGTGGAAAACTCACGACTTTTTAACGGTAATGATACAGCGACGGAATCAGAAAACCCGATAAATCGAGACAATGGCGAGCGGGTAACCAATGTGAAAGTCAATATCAGTTCGCAAATTACCGATGTTGTCAGTCAAGTTTCGCCAGCGGTTGTCGGTGTGACCAACTTTCAAAACCAGGCAAATTTCTGGGAGCCGAATAACAAGCCGAGTGAGGCTGCGACCGGTTCCGGTGTCATTTACAAGCAGACCGGGCAATATGCGTACGTCGTCACCAACTATCACGTGATTGAAGGCGCTGATAAAATAGGTGTGGTGTTAAATGATGATACAGACCTTGATGCGAAATTGTTAGGCGGCGATTTATTTTCCGATTTGGCAGTTTTGCGTGTAAGCAGCAAGCCGATCAAGAAGGTCATCGAATTAGGCAAATCAGCAAATGTAAAAGTCGGGGAACCAGTGATTGCCATTGGTAACCCGCTGGGATTGCAATTTGCGGGCTCTGTTACACAAGGTATTATCAGCGGCAAGCTCCGCACGGTTCCGCAGGATTTCAACAAGGATGGCAGGCCCGACTGGCAAGCGGAAGTCATCCAGACAGATGCGGCAATTAACCCGGGCAATAGTGGTGGTGCATTAATCAATATGGAAGGACAGTTAATTGGCATCAACTCGATGAAAATTAACGAAGCAGCAGTCGAAGGAATCGGGTTCTCCATTCCGATTGATACAGCCAAACCAGTGATGGATCAGCTTGAGAAAAAAGGCAAAGTCATACGCCCTTACCTCGGCCTGGAGTTGTACTCGCTTGACGATGTGCCACGGGATGAGTTGCATAACACATTGAAGCTGCCACGCGATGTGGAAAAAGGCGTTTATGTATGGAGCGTCGAATCCTTCTCACCAGCGGACAATGCAGGAATCAAACGCCTTGATGTGATTACAGCACTTGACGACAAACCAATCACCGATATGATTGAGCTGCGCAGGATCCTGTTCCAGGAGAAAAAAGTCGGCGACAAAGTAAAAGTAACTTTTTACCGTAACGGCAAGAAAAAAGAAACAACCGTCACCCTGGGAGAACAAAAATAGACATACCGATGCCAGACACTGAACAATTTGTATTGTTTTGGTGCCTGGCATTTTTCTTAGAAGAAAGGGAAGTGTAACTTTTTGGTCTACCATCGTTTACGTTACTGTGGTGTTTTTAATCCACAGTTTTAAAAAGTTATGCACAAACGGTGGATAAAATTTTGCTGGAATCTATATTTTGTGGCGAACAAAGTTTCCAGCACAAAATATCCGGGAACATTTGTGCATATGTGGATAATTTTGTGGATTATTTATCACGGTATGAACTGGCTGTAATAGGAAACCTCCACTGAATGAAGTTTCACTTTATTTCATGTATCTTGGGCTCCGTCGAAAAAGAATCAGCAAAATGACGATCATGACAATGTCCAGGCGTGCATCAAATGCAAATTGTAACGGCCCCTCACTGGTCAATGCAGGCAGCTTGGCAAAATAAAGCGCCCCCGCCATGATCACCAGGAGTATCGCACTTGCCTCTTTAACGGCAAATTTACCGGCAATGCAAGCTCCGCAACCAATTTCACACAGCGCCACAACGAAAACCGTAGTTTGTGGATAAGGCACCCCAAGTTGTGCAAAAGTCTCTGCAAATCCTGGCATAAGCAGTTTCATTGCTCCAGAAACAATAAAAACATATCCAACCAGCCAACCAAGCCAATTTCTTCGATCAAGCATGGATGTACAACCCCTTTTTGTTTGAGTATATGCTACTAATGAGACAAGTTTGCCAGGAATTTGATTTGGCTGTTTTTCTTTGTGAGTCTGAAGTGAGTAAAAGCTATTTTTCCTTTTAAAGCAGTCCGCGTTTCCAACCAATTGGCGCCTTTTGATTCATTTGCCAATCCCTACAAATATCCGTATAATTCATACTTGAAGTAAAAATTCAATCGGTGTGGGGCTTTATTTTCCCACTTAGAGTCAAAGGCTTAAAAAGCAACGTGCCGGGAATTTAATTACGTCTTGCATCGGAAGGCATTGTTGCAGGTCTTTAATTACATCGTGCAGGATCTGAATCAATCAGGGATTTACAGGCATGGCAGTTTCTCTCCTTCCCACTTGATACTCCGCAAGTATTGAAGGAAGGAACGCCGGTAAATGCGGGATAACCAGAGGTAAGGGAATGCCAGAAAATGCAAGATAATCATTGGGACGATCCAGATACGTAGAATAATAGAATGTGAGGATGTGCAATCATGATCAGGCAATTTTTATCTTATTACAAGCCTCATAGACGCTTGTTTATTATTGACTTTTCCTGTGCTGTTTTTGTTGCCATTTTGGAACTTGCTTTTCCAGTGGCTGTGCAGGAATTCATCGATAAATTGCTCCCGGGAAATAACTGGCCGTTGATTGTTATGGTTAGCGTTGGCCTGTTATTTGTTTATTTGCTTAGTACTTTTATGCAATATGTCGTCACCTATTGGGGACATAAGCTTGGCATCAATATTGAAACGGATATGCGCCAGCAGCTATTTAATCATGTCCAAAAGCAATCATTCCGATTTTTTGACAATACGAAGACCGGACATATTATGAGTCGTATCAGCAATGATCTGTTCGACATCGGCGAGCTTGCCCACCACGGGCCGGAAGATTTTTTCATTGCGATTATGACGTTTGTTGGTGCATTTATCATCATGTTTCAAATTAACTTTCAGCTGGCTGTGATTATTTTAATCGTCGTGCCGATACTGGTATGGCTGATTACGTATAGCAATATCAAGATGAATAAGGCATGGAAAGCAATGTATGAGGAAATCGCTGAGGTCAATGCTCGGGTTGAGGATGCCATTTCCGGAGCAAGGGTCGTCCAGTCCTTTACAAATGAAAATTTCGAGATGAAACGTTTTACGAAAGACAATTACAATTTCCGTAAAGCCAAGCTGGTTGCCTATCGGGTGATGGCATTTGTCAACTCGAATATTTATATGATTACAAGGCTGATGGTGTTGATTGTGCTGGTTGTCGGCGCTTATCTCTGTTTCCATGGCAAGCTGTCCATCGGGGAATTGGTCAGCTTTGTGCTGTTTACGAATGTACTGTTTAAACCGATTGAAAAAATCAGCGCCTTGCTGGAATTGTATCCAAAGGGAATGGCGGGATTCAAGCGTTTCAATGATATGCTGTCCGTCTCACCGGACGTTACGGATCGTAAACACGCAGTTGATGTGGAAACATTGCACGGTGAAATACAGTTTGATGGTGTCACTTTTTCGTATGAAAAAACACAGGACCCCATTTTAAAGGATATGCATTTTACCGTCCATGCCGGTCAAACGGTCGCTTTGGTTGGCCCGTCCGGAGCAGGAAAAACAACGATTTCCTCTTTGATTCCACGCTTCTACGATGTCGATGAAGGGAAAATTACCATCGATGGCGTGGATATTCGCGATATGACAAAACGGTCGCTGCGGAGTCAGATTGGCATTGTGCAGCAGGATGTCTTTTTGTTCACGGGAACATTGAAAGAAAATATTGCATACGGCAAGTTGGATGCAACAGATGCAGAGATTGAAGAGGCTGCCAGGCGTGCGCATATGGAGGAATTTATTGCGGGCTTGCCGGATGGTTACGACACCGAGGTTGGTGAACGCGGACTGAAACTTTCCGGCGGACAGAAGCAACGGATTGCCATCGCCAGAATGTTTTTGAAAAACCCGCCGATTTTGATTCTAGATGAGGCAACTTCCGCATTGGATACGGAAACGGAAATGATTATTCAAAAGGCATTAAATGAGCTGGCAAAAGATCGGACTACCATCATTATTGCCCACAGGCTTGCGACCATTCGGAATGCGGACCGGGTGCTGGTAATAACGAAAGACGGCATTGCAGAAGAAGGAACACCAATGGAATTAATGCATAAGAATGGGATGTTTGCCCATTTGAATAAAATACAGATGATTTAGGGGTGTCATTTTGAATGAGGTTCAGATGATCTAGTGCGTCATTTTGAATAAGATACAGGTGATCCATGTGGCGTAATCTTGAATAAAATACAGGCGATCCAAGTAGTGCCGGGTATCGAGACAATGCAGGATTGTTTGATGCCCGGCAATCATAACTGCAAAACTTGTCGATATTTCCCGGGAAATATTCTAGTGGACGAGAGCCGGGACAAGGGACCTGTCCCTATGTCCCCTTATATCCAATCTTGTGCAAGCATGCCATACACGACATGATCGACATAATGATCATACAGCCATTCTACCTGACGTAGCTGCCCCTCTTGCCGAAAACCTAGTCTCTCGGCAATGGCGCGGCTTTTTTTATTGCCATAAGCAGCACGGATATCAATGCGATTTAGCCCCAGCACATGAAATCCATAGTCAACAAGTCCGCGGACGCTGCGGGTCATGATTCCTTTTCCTTGATAATTTTGCGCAATCCAGTAGCCAACTGAACCGATGCGATTTGCCCAATCCAGCGAATTAAAGCTGACCATGCCAGCCAGCCTTCCCCGATAAAAAATGCCTGCTATCAAGCTTTGGCGATTGGCATACGACTGGTAAGCAGAATCAATAAATTGTTTTGAATCTTCTGGTTCTTTTGTGGTATCCAGCCACGGCATCCACTGGCGTAAATGGTCGCGTGATGTATCAATCAACCCGAATAACTCGTCGGTATCATCGAAATTTAATAGCCGTAATGTAATGTCTTCATCGACTTCATAATAAAACATGTTGATCTCCCCTGCCTGTGAATATGTACTATATTCAGTTTAACATAGGAAGTGAAACCTGCTGAGACCCTTTACTTTGCGAATGATAAACATGTTGTTTTGTTTTATTGCTTGAACAGGTTACAATGGGCGGTGTGACAAAATTTTAAGGAGTGAACCATATGAAAAAAATAATATTGCTGCTGATTGGGTGTACACTAATGCTAGCGGCATGTGCAAATGATCAACAAGATAAATCAAAGGGAGAAAACGAAAAATCTCCTGCTACCCAGCAGGCTGATGACAATGCTGATGATGGCGCTGCTGAAAACGAGACGGACAGTAAGCCACAAGAAAAAAATGACACAACGTCCGACGATGAAAATGATGGTGCTACTGAAAATGAGACAAACAGCCAACCAGAGGTAAAAAAAGATGCAGCATCCAAGCGTGAAAACACCGTGGAGGATGTCACCACAATGCCGGAGTATTCCGTCATCAAGGACCAGATAGCAATTGATGATTATCAATTAGATGTTGTGGAAGATAATGCGCATAAACGAATTATTATCCTGAAAAACAAAGATACTAAACATAAGGAATATAAATCGATCTTTATCAAAGATTCGGGTCGATTGAAAATTATCCAGTTCCATGACAACGGCCTTATTTACAACAAGCAAATCAAGTAAGGGGATATTTTACCGGACTGCATGCATGTGTGTAACCTGTGCGGCACTGCTGCCTGTGTTGACGATGCGTTGAAGTGTATTTTGTCAAAGCTTTGTATGTGGAGAATGAAGTGTTTTTTCTCGTTCATGCAGTTTATGAGCTACCGAATGCCGTGATTTTTTCGTGGTTCGGACGTTCATCGGTCTTATGAGCTACCGAATGAAGTGATTTTCTTTTCGTTCGAACGTTCATGCAGTTTATGAGCTACCGAATGAAGTGATTTTCTTTTCGTTCGGCCGTTCATCGGTTTTATGAGCTGCCGAATGAAGCGAATTTCCTTTCGTTCGAACGTTCATTGGGTTTATGAGCTACCGAATGAAGTGAATTTTTTGTCGTTCGGCCGTTCATCGGTTTTATGAGCTACCGAATGAAGCGATTTTTTTGTCGTTCGGCCGTTCATCGGGTTTATGAACTACCGAATGAAGCGAATTTCCTTTCGTTCAGTCGTTCATCCGATTACAACCATCGTTTGGATCTGTTTTCATGGTGTTCCGAATGGTAACGAGGCTTGTGACAAGCAAGTTGGCGCGGTCGACCACCGTTTAGCTCCGTTCCTGTCCTCGTATAAAAAATTTACAATGTTGTAATATAAAAATTCGACAATTTTTGTTAACATGGAAAGGGACGAAAAGCGGTTGGGTAATGGCCGCCCGGCTGCAGTTGGCTCCAGTGGAGTGCAGAATGCCTTCATGCCCGCGGCAATCGCATTAGCCACTGTCGCCAAAGCTCCATATGGCCCAGTGGGGCGCACCATGGCATCAGTAGATCACGCGATGAATGCAGTGCGTTTGCTGGTGGCGTGTGAAACGTGCAATATATTGTTGAAAAGTATATAATTACAGCGTGTCAGCTTGTAATGTAAAGTAAATTTAGGTCTTGAACGCATACGGAGGGTAAAACATGTTCAGTAAAAAGCCTGACAAATTTTCAGCCTATTTGGTTGATTTTGCAAAACACCTGGATGAGACAGCAGATTACTTTGTCCGATTCAAGGTAAAGGATGCCGAGACGCTGCATGAATTTGCGAATACGGTAAAAGAATATGAATCAGCAGCAGATGATAAAGTACACAATATTATAAAAGAATTAAATCTGGCCTTCATTACGCCGATTGAACGGGAAGACATCATGCAATTGGCAATGCATCTTGACGATATTATCGATGGCATGGAAGAAATGACCGCTTTGATGGATATTCACCAAGTCTTTTCATCGGACGAGTTTGTGGACGAATTCACGGAATACATTCATAAATGCTCGAAGGAAATTTTGTTATCGATTGAATTGATGGCACATGGCAAACTGAAAGATATTGAAAAGCATGCAATCGCCATTAAGGATCACGAGAGCCATTGTGACGATTTGTACCGAAAATCATTGAAACACCTGTTCCAAACGCAAAAGGACCCAATCAAAGTGATTCAGTACAAGGAAATATATGAAACACTGGAAGATATTGCAGACTGCTGTCAAGATGTGGCAAGTGTCTTGCAAAGCATCATCATGAAAAATGCGTAATGAGGGGTTAATTCGTAATGGACAGTTTACTCTTGATGGTAATTATAATTGTTTTTTTCTCTCTGGTTTTTGATTTTATCAATGGTTTCCATGATACAGCAAATGCCATTGCTACATCCGTATCGACCAAGGCGCTGACACCAAGAAGGGCGATCATCCTGGCAGCTACCATGAACTTCCTTGGTGCACTGACTTTTACCGGTGTTGCCCAGACTATCACAAGCGGAATTGCCAATCCATTTGATTTGGATAATGGTCTCATGGTTATATTGGCTGCATTAATCGCTGCAATTGCATGGAATTTAATCACATGGGTGTTTGGCATTCCTAGCAGTTCATCCCACGCGATCATTGGTGCCATTACAGGTGCAGTCATTGCCTCGGCGGGTTTTTCGTTTGTTAACTATCATGGCTTTATTTCCATTGTGGAAGGATTGCTGCTCTCACCTATTCTTGCATTTATTGTTGGTTATATCATCTATTCCATCATTAAAGTGATTTTTCAAAACAGTAATTTGGCAAAAACGAACAAGCAATTTCGCCGGGTCCAAATTTTAACTGCGGCTATTCAATCATATGCCCATGGTACAAACGATGCGCAAAAATCGATGGGTATCATCACGATGGCGTTAATTGTCGGCGGCATGCACAAAACCACAGATGTTCCCTTTTGGGTGCAACTTAGCTGTGCGACGGCAATGGCACTGGGAACATCCATTGGCGGCTGGAAAATTATTAAAACCGTTGGCGGAAAAATTATGAAGATCCGGCCGGTGAACGGTGTGGCTGCAGATATGACAGGAGCGGCCGTTATCTTTGGTGCGACGATGATTCATTTGCCTGTCAGTACTACCCACGTCATTTCCACAGCAATTATGGGAGTTGGAACGGCTCACCGTATAAAAGGTGTCAACTGGGGAACTGCCAAGCGGATGGTTATCACCTGGGTAATTACGCTGCCGATTACAGCAATATTTGGTGCAGTCATATTCTTTGTTTTAAATAGTATATTTTGATGGCAGAAGCGAGCAGCAAGAGAGCTGTTTGCTTTTTTTATTTCTTTCGGTGATGGAAAGGGCCTATTTTACATCAAGATGATTCCTTGATTGATCGGTTAAATCGTATAGATTTTTAGCATGCCTAGGTTCTAACAAGCGCAATTGTGAATCATCATCAAGCTGAAAGTACATAATTTCTCTCCCCTTTTCTTGAGAAATACCTTGGTCCGACTCTTGAATATCAAATCAATTTCTACAAACAACTTTTAAAGTAAATGCGCTATAATTATTTGCAATGATACATCTTTTGTTATTTGATTCTCAACGATATGTGCCCCATCTCCCCCACAACCACGCCTAGCATACAAGTCAAAAATCGTACCTTTTTACCCGGCCCAATTATTCCAACAAAAATTAATCCACATTTTTCCGACGAAGCGGTTAAAAAGCGGTGAAAAAAGGAAGAATCATATAATGATGATAAGTTTTCCGCCGCGGGGCAAATTCTTCAACATCAGCCCTTTTTCCTATATACGTCGCCCCGGCACAAAAAATGGATCGGCTATTCAACATCTAGCCTTTAGCAACACCACGCCGCATGATCCACCTGCTTTACCGCAAACTGATTGTCGATTGATCGCTTCATATAACACATTCAGGATGGGATGAAAATGAAAATCAATGTATTGATTATTGCGCCAAATACCATTGTGCGTCAGGGACTGCTCATGCTGCTGGATGCAGACGAAGGGATTCGTGCCCACGCAGCCGATCCAAAACCGGAAAGCATGCTCCACGAGGCAAAGCGGTTCCGCCCTGACATCGCTATTTTTCCGGTGTATGCATACGACAGAGAGGTGCTTACAGCCGTTAGGAAGTTTCAAAAAGCATTTCCCGACGTTAAAATATTGCTGCTTTTGTCCGAGCTGGATGAGTTTCTTGTCATGGATAGCTTGCAGGCAGGAGTGGATGGTATTTTACTGGATGAAAACAATACCGATGAGAAGCGGCTGGTAGAGAATCTTCGGTATTTATATGAAGATGGCTATGTACTAACAGGAAAAATTGCCAAACTCATGATGAATAACTTCAATGCCATGTACGCGAGTGAAAAACAGCAGCTGCGCCGGCGCCTATTGACGCACGGCATCCATGTTTCCTGGCGGGAGCTGGATATGATGTATTTGCTGATGAAAAACCGTTCCAATAAGGAAATGGCGGTATCCTTGGATCTTACGGAAAAAACGATCCGCGATTATGTCAGCATGGCGTATAAAAAACTGGGAATCAATAAACGCCAGGAAGCTGTTGCCTTCCTGCAAGCCGTGATGCGGGAAACACAACCGGCTACGGATGATGAAGACAGCAGCTAGAAATGGCGGCTTCATGAATGAAAGTTGTTTTTTACATTAAACAAATTTGCCGTTGTCCATCGCTTTTGTTTTATCCGCTTTTGGTTTACGGAAGAACCGAAATGGTGCAACAATCAGTGCGGCAATTAACAACAGGCCAAGATAACCAATCAACGGATAGAAGAAAGCAACAAGCTTTGTAAATCCGAAAAAGCTGGCGGCAAATCCTACACCTACTGTCACGGTAATAAACATGCCTGTTTTCTTCACACTTTTTTTCATGTCGATCAGCCGTGCGGCGAAAGCATAAAACATGCCGACAGCCGTGTTGAAAATCATACCGAAAAGAATGATCGACATGGCAACTGCTAAAATCGGGGAAATTTCATCAACGATTTTTAGCATAGGCATATCATAAGCTGCGACGACATCTATCTTGGAGAATATTGCCAAATTGCTAATCAGAATCAGCACGCCGAGGCCAAGCCCGCCAAGAAATCCGCCGGTTGCTGCCGTGCGTTCATTTTTCTCCGCCCCGCCCATGACCAGTGCCATCGCAGCACCAAGTGCAATATTAAACGATGCATAGTTTACACCGGCAATAAACCAGTTTGGCAGCGTTGACTTTTGCGAAGCGGCAATGGGCTCCAACGCTGCAAACGACATATCCATTGTGAATATGCTATAAATGCCAATGACAACGATGGCAACGATTAGAAATGGCGTGACGCTTCCGATTACCGCCACTACTTTATCGACATTCAGCATCACGGTTGCGATAACTAAAATGGCCATCAGCAGACTGCCGATGAATGGCGTGACACCGAATTGCTGCTGCAAAATGGAGCCTGCACCCGCAAGCATCACGACACCAACACCAAATAAGGTAAATATGATGATGTAATCTACTACCCTTCCCAAATACGGACCGCAGATTTGATAGATGACTTCTTTATGAGAGGTTGTTCGTGTACGGCTGCCCAGTTTGAGCAAAATAAATCCGAGGTAGGCAAATAAAATAGTGGAAACAAGCGCTCCAAGTATACCGAGGTAACCAAAACTTGTGAAGTACTGCAGAATTTCCTGACCAGAAGCAAAACCTGCCCCAACAATGACACCAATGAATGCACTTCCAATTTTCAATATTCGTAACATCGTATCCTCTCCTGCATATCTCCTGTTGTGAAAACCATTCTTTTCTTCGTGTAAGGAGTAGTAAAAAAACTTTTGGCTTTATTCGGGACGAGGTACCTGTCCCCGTGTCCCAATCTTATCTTTAAAATTCGACATCGTCAATTAAATTTTGCAAAAAATGTAAGGAACTATGTCTGAAATTGTTGATGGAATAGGTCCAACGGCATGTATCATTTTTTTTGCTATATATGATTTAATAGAAACCAATAGCAAGAAATGAGGAAGGATGTGGCAGTTGCATGCATTGGAAAAATATATGGGTTCTACTTGTGATGGTTGTCTTGGTCGTTTTGCCCATTGCCCATGAAAACAAACCAACAGACGCATCAGCAGCAACAGCGGCAAATGCAACAGCACAGGAAGAAACAGGCCTGGCACAGCAGATCGAGGCCATTTTGCAAGATAAGCGGCTCGATGGTGCGATCGTTGGCGTCCATGTGCGCAAAGCCAACGATGGCGAAACGCTCTACGCACATGATGAAGATCTTCGCCTGCGTCCAGCATCGAACATGAAATTGTTGACCGGGTCCGCTGCAATGGAGGTGCTCGGGCCGGATTATCAGTTTACAACAGAGGTCCTGACAGATGGTAAGGTGAAGGGAAAAGTGCTTCAGGGCAATTTATATCTCAAAGGAAAAGGAGATCCAACGTTGACGAAGGAGGATCTGGACGCATTCGCCAAGCAGCTGCGCAAACAGGGCATTCAAAAAATCCATGGCAACTTGATTGCCGATGACAGCTGGTATGATGATGTGCGCTACTCGCAGGACATCAACTGGTCGGATGAATTCAACTATGTCGGTGCCCAAGTATCTGCACTCACCCTGTCGCCCAATGAAGACTATGATGCAGGCACGGTTATTGTAGATGTCAAGGCGTCCCAATCAGAAGGCAAATCTGCAGAAATTTCCCTGACCCCTGCTACCGATTACGTCAAGATTATTAACAAAGCAAAAACCGTCGGCGCAAATGAAGCCAAAAGCATTTCCGTTGAGCGGGAGCACGGCACGAACAATATCGTCATCACAGGTCAAATCCCGGTTGGCGCAACGCAAAGCCGTTCATGGATTGCCGTTTGGGAGCCGACCGGCTATGCGCTGGACGTATTTAAAAAATCCTTACAAGCACAAGGTATTAAACAAATTGGCAACGGAAAAAGCACCCTGGGAAAAACACCGAAGCATGCGAAAAAGCTCGTACGAAAAACTTCGATGACATTAGCTGACTTGTACATTCCGTTCATGAAACTTAGCAACAATGGCCATGCCGAAACGCTTGTCAAAGAAATGGGCAAGGTAGTGCGCGATGAAGGCAGCTGGGACGCTGGCCTTGCCGTCATGGCGGATAAATTGCAAGAGTTCGGACTAAACATGGATACCATCATGCTACGCGACGGATCAGGCATGTCACATAAAAATATGATTCCGGCAGAAGAACTGACAAAGCTATTGTACGCCATTCAAGAAAAAAGCTGGTTCCCTGCCTTTGAAAAAGCACTGCCGGTTGCGGGTGAGTCCGAGCGCATGGTTGGCGGAACGCTGCGCAATCGCATGGGAGGCGATGCAACAAAAGGCAATGTGCTGGCTAAAACCGGGTCAATCACAAGTGTTTCCACCTTATCCGGCTATGTCACATCCAAAGATGGCGAAAAGCTAATTTTCTCCATTCTGACAAATAATTATATCAAAGGACCAATCACACCGATTGAAGATGAGATTGCAACGGTGCTGGCGAAATATGAAGGTGAATAATGTAAAATGTTTGATAATCATTCGATTACTGCATGATTAGCCGAACACACATGGGAACACTGTACGCCCAATAGTTTCCGTAGGCTGC
The DNA here is from genome assembly GCF_030732005.1 of Tigheibacillus jepli. GTDB lineage: Bacteria > Bacillota > Bacilli > Bacillales > Amphibacillaceae > Tigheibacillus > Tigheibacillus jepli. Next base: position 51,123 of record NZ_JAROCA010000022.1, read on the forward strand.
TGCATATGCTGTAAGGACATCGAATCCTTGAAATGAGGGAATAGCTATGCAGACTGAATGGTATTTGCCGGCAGAAGCAGTTGCTCCATACGGGTATAACGAGACGGATATGATGTACAGAGCACCATACGGACCGGTGGGAGGGCCACATGGTCCTCAGGGAAAGCCGGGCTACCACGGCGGCGGGCAAGACGGGGTACCATATGGTTTTGCGGCTGGAATTCCATTTCTGGGCGGGCTGGCCGGTGGCATATTGGTAGGAACACTGTTATCCCATGCAGGCTACCCGTATGGTGGCTATCCATACGGAGGTTACCCGTATGGCGGTAATCCATATGGCGGCAATCCATATGGTGCCTACCCGAACCAGGGGAATTATCCCGGTTTCCCCGCAGCGGGCAAGCCACCTTATCCCCCTCCCCCCTACCCGCAGTACAATGGATATTATCCAACCGGGCGTTAGCATGAGATTGTGAAAAAGCCATCGTTTCGTGGGAGTTGCGATGGCTTTTTTGTGGGACAGAGGGACAGGTTCACTGTCCCAAACCTGCCAAACTGAAATGTGAAACACGATAAAACCAAACTCGGACATTATAAGTGCGCTTGGTGCTTTTTTTGAATTGTGTTCGTGTGGATTCGAAATGTTTATAAAAAGATGTGATGTTTAAAGAAAAGACGCAATTTTGTTAAGAATGTTGCGGAATTTTCTCTCTTTAGATATGCTTGGTTTAAGGGTATACCTTGTGGACACGAGGTTTTACTGCGAGTGGACCGATATAGTTGAGTAAAGCATTTAAGCAAAAATTGGTAATGACCAGGGGTGGGAACGTTTTAGTGAGGTACATTAAAATGGGCATAATTTTATTTGTGATAAGCCTATGTCTTTCGCTTATAAGTTTGTTATCAGCGGAAATTAAATATGGCTTTACCATTGCAGGTTTTATTGTCAATTGTATAGCAGTAGCTATGTTAATGATTGGTGTTGTTAAAAGGAACAAAGAAAACATTTAATTTATTGGAAATAGCCGCTTTCCTAAACAGGAGGATTCCTCCAGAATAAGGGACATTACAGACAAATATTTTAAAAACTCATAAGAGAGGGTGTATGATGTTTGGCTATAGGTATTATCGCGATTATATCCACATTTATATGGATTGCAGCGATTTATGAATTAATTAGACCTTCAAAGCAGCAAAATAACCGAAAAATCATTTCCTTAACATTGTTCGGCACTATATCAACATTAGCTATTACTATTTCCCTTTTCCAAAACTTTTCTTTTTAAATACACGCGATTATACAATCTACAAACACGGGCGGTAGTTGGAGAAGCGTTGTGCATGAAACGATCATTCCCTATATTTGGAGGTATTCAAGTGGAAAACCAAACTTGTCCAAAGTGTAATGGAAAAGACATAAAAAAAGGATCGCTCGCATCCTCTTTTGTGCCTGTCCAAATGTTTCCTGAGCACAAGAGAGGAACAGCATCCCCCATTTCAGCTGAATTCTGCAATGATTGTGGTTATATTTTAGCTTTGTACGTTGATAATCCCAAGGATGTAAAATGATGGGACAGAGGGACAGGTTCACTGTCCCAAACCCGCCAAACCGAAATGTGAAAAAAACACGATAAAACCAAACTCGGACATTATCATTGAAGGTACACAATCGGTCTCAGAAATTGTAAATCAGATATGTGGCCTGTTGAAATAATCCTATAAGCATCTTTATAGGGCATTATTGTTGAAGATCAACAACAGAAAACAAACAAACTTTTTTAAAGCTAAGCGCAATAAACCCCATACAACATAATAGACTGCGAGGAGAGAGACGATGCTGCCTTATCCAATGGCAACAAGCAGAGAAGAGAAAATGGAAATAATCGGGGAAATAAAAGAACGGCTGCTGCAAAAATATGGTGCCAATATATTGGCAATCGGGGTGTATGGTTCTACCGGCCGAAAAACGGATGGGCCGTATTCCGATATTGAAATGCATGTCGTCACAAAGAACGGCTTTAGCCTAGTGGAACAGGAATTTATTTTTGAGCCGTTTAAAATTGAAATCAGCACACATCAGGCCGACGAACTCATCAGGCAGGCACAGACGGTTGACGACGGATGGGCGATTGAAGCAGGTGTGTATGTACATATTCAGCGTCTTTATGACCCGGAAAATTTATTTGAAAAAATAAAATATTTGCCTTTTCAAGCGCCGGATAGCGCATTTTACGATGTCATGAAGCAATTCATGATATGGGAGCCTTACGAAACGATGGGCAAGTTGCGGAACAACTATCATATTCAAAATTGGAACTATATCCCAATGGGAGCGAGGGACCTGGTTTGGCGGACAGCCAAGCTAATAGGGCTGGCGAACAGGAAATGTTATAGCACCAGGGCGAGAACGTACGAGGAATCCTTACAGATGCCCTCCCTCCCTGCTGGTTATAAGCCATTGGCCCAGCTTGTTATGGCAGGAAAACTGGATGACAAACATGAGGTCTACCAGCTTTGTGAGGACTTGTGGACTGGACTAAATGCATGGTTTCAGGAAATGGGTATCGACTACAAGGTGAAGGAATTGCCGATATAGGAAGATGCATGGTTTTCATCCAAATCGGGAAAATAATCCATGGAAGTTATCAAGCGGGAGGAATTAGAATGAAAGCGATTGTTATCGAACAATATGGCGGAGCGGATCAGCTGAAGGAAAAAGATGTTCCCACGCCAACAATAAAAGATAATCAAGTATTGGTGGAAATGCATGCAACGTCCATCAACCCGATTGATTGGAAGCTGCGTGAAGGTTATTTGCAGGAGCGGCTGCCATTCGACTTTCCGATTATTCTTGGATGGGATGCAGCAGGCGTGATTAAGGAAGTCGGCGCAAATGTCACCTCCTTTCAAGTCGGAGATGAAGTTTTTGCCAGACCGGCTACCACCGCGAATGGCACGTATGCTGAATATGTCGCGGTGGATGAAAATCTATTGGCACCAAAACCGAAAAATGCCAGCTTTGAAGAAGCAGCGGCTCTACCGCTTGCCGGTTTGACTGCATGGCAGTGCTTGGTGAACTTTTCCAATATAAAAGCAGGTGATAAGGTGCTGATTCATGCAGGTTCCGGCGGTGTTGGCAGCATGGCTATCCAGATAGCAAAGAGCTTTGGTGCAACTGTCGCCTCTACTGCCAGCGGAAAAAATGAGGAATTCCTAAAAAGCCTCGGTGTCGACCACTTCATTAATTATCAGGAAGCAGATTTTGATAAAGTCATCCAAGACTATAATATTGTCGTGGATACGATGGGCGGCGATATCTTGGAAAAAAGCATGCATGTATTAAAGGCAGGTGGCCGACTGGTTTCCATTGCTGGACAGCCCGATGAACAGCTGGCAAAAGAAAAAGGGATTAAGGCAGGTTCTCTGTGGCTTGAGCCAGATGGCAAAGAACTGGCGGAACTTGGTAAGCTGATGGAAGAAGGAAAACTGAAACCGCAAATTGGACAGACTTTCCCGCTCACAGAAGATGGCTTGAAAGAAGCACATCGTCTGAGTGAAACCCATCATGCAAAAGGCAAGATCGTGATCCGGATTAAATAGACAGATTGCAGGACAATGCTAAGGGCCATTGTCCTTTTTGTGGCGATGGCATGGCCATTTTTAATGGGGAATATGGTATACTTGCAAAAAAGGTGTACGTAAAGGAAGAACGTCGTGAAATTAAAGATTGTGGCTGTTGGCAAACTAAAGGAAAAATATATAAAGCAAGGCATCCAGGAATATAGCAAGCGCTTGGGCGCATATGCCAATCTGGAAATGGTTGAGGTAGCAGATGAAAAGGCACCGGAGAATATGAGTGATGCAGAAGCGTCGGAAGTGAAGCGTAAAGAAGGTGAGCGACTGTTAAGCCATATTAGTGCGGATGAATATGTGATTACGTTGGAAATCAAAGGCAAGATGCTGACATCTGAGGAATTTGCCGCCAAGATTGATGACCTTGCTACCTATGGCAAAAGCAAAATTGCACTGGTTATTGGCGGATCGTTAGGGCTAAGTGATGAAGTGCAAAGGCGGAGTGATTTTGCGTTGTCGTTTTCTAAGATGACATTTCCTCATCAGTTAATGCGGTTGGTGTTGTTGGAGCAGGTTTATCGCGTGTTTCGGATTTTGCGGGGGGAACCGTACCATAAATAGAGGCAAAAATTGTTGAAGATATGGAGGTAATTCTTTATCGGAAGCGGGTATTGAAAATGTATGTTCATTATCCGTTTCTCGATATAACAAATGGATAAGTATAAAGGTTTTGGATATATTCATTTCAGTAAAATCAAATTCAAGTTCTATGTTTTTAATTGTTCTGGATCTATCTTTTTGTTTGATTGTAATATTATCAATTAATAACTGTAGTAATTGCTTTTGGTTTTCTCGGATTAACCCCCGTATTTTGGACAATAACACTCTTAAACTAGCTTTTTCTTAAAATTACGCTGTTTTTCTTTCGTTAACTTCTTCTTTTGTCCGACTAAGATTATAGCCATTGCTTCCATTCCATCAAGGGTAAAGGCTTTGCCCTCGCTACGCTTCGCCCTTGATTCCATTCCAGAATTGGCTGATTTTAAGGCGTGGACAAAAGGAAGAAAAATGGAAGGGGCATCAAACCCGGATTTCCTTAATGTCTGCCTTCTTGCTCTGTTGTAACTCGTAGAATTCTTTTGGTGATAAATCATGAATGCTTGAATGTATGCGTCGATTGTTGTAAAAATCCATGAAGGTTGTTATGGCTTCATATGCTTCTCCATAGGTTTCAAACTCAAATCTGGACATACAATCGTCCTCCATCACACGGTGAAACGACTCAATATGAGCATTCATATTTGGCGTTTTTGGCGGTATTCTCTCGTGTTCTACGTCCAGATTCTCACAATGATCCTCAAATGTGTTTGAAATGAATTGTGGCCCGTTATCTGTACGTATGA
>NZ_JAROCA010000023.1 GCF_030732005.1 Tigheibacillus jepli
AATTAGGCTTTGCGGACGATGACACCCGCTTTTTATTTTTAAGCAGAAAAAGAAAATGGGTACATCGCAAAAAGCTCATAAATGTAATATATTTCCTCCGTTAATATGTTAAGATAGTGGTGATTACATAGGAGGTTATGTGAAAAATGAAAAAAGTAGCAGTTACCGTTGCTGCAGCAATCGCTAGTACCAGCATTTGGACTTCTGCTGTTTCCGCAAAAGAAGTTGTTGTGCAGAAGGGTGGCAATCTTTGGAATCTTGCAAAAGAACATCAAACAACTGTAAATAATCTCATAGAATTCAATAACTTAAAATCTTCCATTATTTATCCCGGCCAAGTGCTGCAAACGGAATATTTACATACGGTAGCCAAAGGTGAATCACTTTGGACAATTGCACAGCATTATGGCATTACGGTAGATGAATTAAAAGAACGTAACAATTTAACATCTGACTTAATCTTGATTGGCCAAGTGTTAACCATACCTGGAGTAAACACTGATGAAGTAACTGCATCAAGTGCAAATCATGCTCCAACCAAACAAGCTGCGGAACAGCCTGCAGCAGAAGTTGTTACACCAAAACAAGATAATGCAGAAGTTCCTAGTGAACCTGTAGAAGTAGAAAAGCCAGCTGCGCCTACAGTTGAAGAAGAGACTGCTAAGGAAGAAGCAGATGGGGCATCTGCTGATGAAAAACAAGCTAAAACGAAACAAGTTGAAATAACAGAACCAGTAAAAGAAGAACAATCCGCTCAATCAACTGAGCCGGAAGCTGAAGAACAGCCGGCAGAACCAAATGAGTCAGCAGTAGAAGAGGAACAAGCAGAAGAATTAGTTGATCAACCAGCAGTAGAAAAGGAACCAGCTGCACCAACAGACAAATCTGGAACAGTAGAAGAGCAGCCTACTGAAAAGAAAGCTGCGGTTACAGCTGGAGAAACTGAACAACAAAAACCTGCTACAGATTCAAAAGCTTCAAAAGCACAGCCTAAGCAAGAAGTAAGCGAAGAGTCTGCAGCAAGTGAAAAGTCTCAACAGAAAGCAGTATCCGGTGAAACGATTACTGTAACTGCAACTGCATACACGGTAAAAAGTGCGGGGGGCTCCGGAGTTACTGCAACGGGAATTGACTTAAATAAAAACCCGAATACTAAGGTAATCGCAGTAGATCCCAATGTGATTTCACTTGGTACTGAGGTTTATGTAGAAGGCTATGGCCATGCGATTGCTGGGGATACTGGCAGTGCCATCAAAGGCAATAAGATTGATATCTATTTCCCAAATGAGGCACAAGCTAGAAATTGGGGAACACGTACAGTTGATATTACGATTCAATGAACGTATAATGAGGTTACGATCGTTTAATCAAAAGGAGTCCTGTGGATGGTATATCTGCAGGGCTTTTTACGGTTGATTACACACACATTTTTAGGGAATTCCTACAATATGCCATGCAACCGGAAAGTATTGCCGATAAATAGTGCAAGGAAATGCCCTGTCTCACTTTCTCTATTTGATTTTCTCCGCGCATTTATTTGTCGATATGAAGGTTTACAATAATAAAAGGTTATTGTAGTTTGATAAAAAGTACTTAAAAATGGTATAAGTGTAAAGGAAGCAGGGACATCTTTGCTTTTTATTTTTAGAAAAAGGGTTTGACCTGGTGTCCCATAATGAGAGGATATGAATTGGATATGATAGATAATTTTTGGCGTAATTTGCCACGACCTTTTTTTGTGTTGGCTCCAATGGAAGATGTGACGCATGTTGTTTTTCGCCATGTAGTGAGCGCGGCGGCTAAACCCGATGTATTTTTCACGGAGTTTACAAACACGGAGAGTTATTGCCACCCAGAAGGAATTTATAGCGTGCGTGGGCGTTTGACTTTTACGGAAGATGAACAACCAATTGTGGCGCATATATGGGGAGATAAACCCGAATATTTTCGGCAAATGAGTATTGGAATGGCGAAAATGGGTTACCGGGGTGTGGATATCAATATGGGCTGTCCTGCCCCCAATGTGGCACCTAAGGGTAAGGGATGCGGTCTGATCCGTCGTCCGGAAGTTGCAGCGGAAATCATACAAGCAGCAAAAGCAGGAGGACTACCTGTAAGTGTGAAGACAAGGCTTGGTTACACGGATGTAGATGAATGGCATGACTGGCTGACACATTTATTGAAACAGGACATTGTCAATCTTTCCATTCATCTGCGTACAAAGAAGGAAATGAGCAAAGTAGATGCGCACTGGGAGCTGATCCCGGAGATCAAGAAACTTCGCGATCAAGTGGCGCCGGAGACACTGTTGACAATTAATGGGGATATTCCTGACCGTCAAACTGGCTTGCAGCTCGCTCATCAATATGGTGTCGATGGAATTATGATAGGCCGTGGCGTGTTTAAAAATCCATTTGCCTTTGAAAAGCAGCCGAAAGAGCATAGTAGTCAGGAATTGCTTGATCTCTTGAGATTGCAGCTCGATCTCCATGATAAATATTCCAAAGAATTTGAGCCGCGTCCATTCAAACCGCTTCGTCGCTTTTTTAAGATATATGTCCGCGGATTTCGGGGGGCAAGTGAATTAAGAAACCAATTGATGAGCACAGAATCAACAAACGAAGTACGTGCAATGCTCGATAACTTTGTAGCGGGGCAAGGAGATAGGTGAGCGGGACAAGGGGACAGGTTCCGTGTCCCAATTCGCGGCAAAACGTGTGTCGTGTAGACAGGTTCCGTGTCCCGATTCGCGGCAAATCTGGGCTATTGGACAGGTTTTTTGTCCCGTTTCAAGTCTGGGACAGTAAACCTGTCCCTTCGTCCCTGCCGCTTATGAAATGATTTTTAGGCCGATTGCTGCGCCTAACACCATGGCTATGAAGATCAGTCTTTTCCAATCCTTGGATTCACCAAAGAATAGCATTCCAACCAAGGTACCGCCAACCACCCCGATTCCTGTCCAAATCGCATAACCTGTTCCCATGGGGATAAACCGCAATGAATAACTGAGTAGCGCAAGACTCAAGCCGAACCCCAAAATCAATAAAATGACTGTTTGCCAATTTCGTTTTACAGACAATTGATTAATCATTGCCACACCAAATGTTTCCAATAAGCCTGCTAATATTAAAGTAAACCAAGCCATCAGGATTCAGCTCCTTTCTCGACCTTTTCATTTGTAACCAATTTCAAACCGATGACTCCTGCCAGCAGAATGACGATTAGCATAATTTTTCCCCATTTGAATGGCTCCCCAAAGAAAAGAATTTCCGAAACGACAGTACCTCCTGTTCCCAACCCCACGAAAATGGAATAGACCGTTCCGGCGGGCAGTACTTGTGCTGCTGCAATCATTAAATAATTACTGACAACAATACAGATAACCGTCCCGGTCCATGTCCAAAAATCATATGCATGCGTCAATCCAATCACCCAAAAAACCTCCAAAAAGGCTGCAACGAATACTTTGATCCAGTTTGCGTTCATCTAAGTGGCACCTCCAACTTTTATTATTCATAAAGAAAAAAAAGCCCAAGAGAAACTGTTAACAGTTATCTCCCAGGCTTTTATCCTTCCGTGGCACAGCAGGGCTGTGTGTTTTCTCTCGGACCAGACCAACCGTATGTTGCGGAACCCTAGAAAACAATTTATATGACTGCCTATCATTATACACAAAAATATATTATATTCAAGCAACCACAATTATAACAAAGTAATATGATACAATAAATACGAAGAAAAAATTGCTTAAAAAAAGAATGGAAATGTCTTTGTAAAGGATGAAGTTGGAACAGACCAAATTGGGAAGGATGAATATCATTGCCTACTATTGTTTTAGAAGATGAGCTTCAAAATGAACTGGACAACCTTATGCAACGCGGTTATTCTGAATCAGAATAAGGACATTCAGCGAATGCGGCTGGCATATGGAGTGATATATGGGAAAAATGAAAGAAACGATGACACATTATGACGTGGCATCAGTGGAAAAAATGGACAAGGCGTTTCATGGATTGTAAAGCATTTCCAATTGGTCAATGGATTTTGGAATGGAGCTTTTTAACGCCGCGGATGAAAATAAGCATTTTTTATGTTACTTAAGTTTCGGAGTAAAAAAATATGTTTAAACCCTTGATATAATTAATTTTGGGTCAAAAAAACTATTAAAAAAAAATACAAAAAACACCCTTTTCTTTGGTAAAATATAGGTAATCACACCAAACCAAGAAAGGATGTTTTCTGTGTCTACTATTTTACCAAATTCCAATGGAAATGAAAATGATAAATCAAGTTCCCGTATGATGCAGTTTTTTACGCAAGCAAAGATTGGAACTTTCCTACATCAGGCCAATATTTGTAAGGAAAAGGGACATTCACCACGTCTTATCATGGAATTTATTTTCGCTCTTGTTCTTCATGGGATGGGTTTTTCCAGGGCGCTAGAATCAGAACGCGTTCCAAAGGATTTTGAAAAGGATACGGTGTATGCGTTCCTGAAGAACCCTACTTATAACTGGCGAAAATTTCTTGCCAACATCAGCTCTTACCTGATTACGAAATTTTTGCTTCCGTTAACTTCTGAAGATCGCGATCGTGTTTTGATACTGGATGACTCCTTATTCAGCCGTAATTGCAGTAAAGCCGTGGAATTGCTTGCCAGAGTCAAGGACCACACTACCAACAGATACTTCAGAGAGTTTCGCATGCTTACGCTGGGCTGGTCTGATGGCGCATCTTTTATGCCACTCGCCTTTTCTCTTTTGAGTTCAAGGAAAGAGATAAATCGCTATCAGGAGATTGATCCAAATATCGACAAACGAACAGTCAGCTATCAAAGACGCCTGGAAGCAATGAAAAAAGGTACCGAGACGATGTTTGACCTGCTTGATTCCATCAATCCAAAAAAGCTTGGCGCAAAAACAGTTCTCTTTGACAGTTGGTTTGCATATCCAGCCATCATATCAAAAATCGTGAAAAACTATTCCTTGCATGTAGTTTGTATGATCAAGCGCTCACCTAAAATTCACTACACTTATGAAGGCAAGTCATACACATTGAACCAGCTGTACAAAAAGGTCCGCAAAAAGCGCGGACGTGCCAAGATACTTGCCAACGTTGTCGTTGGTCTTGGCCATTATGATGAAAATGGCAACGAAATTCGAGCTAGGATTGTATTCGTCCGTGATCGCAACCGTTCCAAGAAGTGGCTTGCCCTTTTAACGACCAATTTAGATCATACCGAAGAAGATGCAGTGAGAATCTATGGCAAGCGCTGGGAAATCGAGTGCTTTTTCAAGGTGGTTAAATCCAATTTACGTTTAGCAAAAGAATTTCAGTGCCGCAGCTACGATTCCATGACGGCACACACTTCCATCGTTTTCTTGCGCTATACGATGTTATCACTTAGCGCCCGAGAAGAGACAGATCTCAGAACCATTGGTCAGCTTTTTTATGTGTGCTGTGATGAAATGGAAGATATTCGTTTCGCACAGGCATTAATGACGATCCTTGACATTCTTGGCGCAACCATAGCAGAAGAATTTCTCTTAACGGATGAGCAGATCAATGATTTCTTGGACCGATTTTTCGAAAAACTACCTAATTATTTACAGAAAACGATGCATCTTGCAGGTGCAGCCTGATATTTAAATAACAGCAATCCTTTTAATACCAATGTCCAGGGCTTATTTTTCATGTCCGAAACTTAAGTTAATAGATAAAACAGCTGATATCACAATCGTATCAAATGCTTGCCTAACCCTCTCAAGGATTTCTTTCCGCTTTTAAACCTCTCATCCCCGACTTCTTTCTCCACTGACGAGAACCTGTACAGTCTTCACTATAATCCTTTATATATGCGATAAATGCAAATATTTTCTCCTTTCACAAGTGACCAGATAAGTAACGAAAAAAGGAAGCAAAATCTCGTTTCAAAATCCCAAAATTATCTGACCATAACATCTGAGATAGCAAGAAAAGCAAACACAGGGAAAGATTATTGCATCATTTGATAGATAGAATGGCAGGACCCAGTTTTGCCGCACCTTCTCCCATGGGGATCCCGGAAAGCATTCCATTCAGCCGTACCGTCACTTTGCGGATCTCCCACATATTTTTTCCACTGGTGGCAAGTACTGCAATTGCTACTGGTGTATACAGCCCTGTCGGCTTCACTTTAATATTTGTTGTGGAATTGTTTGTACCAAATCTTTGGCTTGCGGTAATCAAACTGGAATTGCACTTGGAGCGTGCCAAAGAGGTGACCAATGTGCCGCAAAAATCCGTCAATCCGGAGCGGGTGAAAGAGGTTTATGAAGGATTGACCAGAGAACAGATGCTGAAAGCTACGTATTTCACTGTGTATCATTGGCTGCTGAATGGAAGTGTGAACATGCAAATGGATGCTGACTTTCTGCAGGTAAGTGTGATCAACGGAAGCGGGGAGATTCGTGTAGACGGGAAAAGCTTTCCCATTGAAAAAGTGTTCATTTCATCCTTCCTAATGGGGTGAGGGAATATGAATTAACCGGTGATGCAGAGATGATCGTTTTGCATGGGTAAGGTTCGGTCTTGCGATTTGGTATGAACTGTCGGTCTTCAACATACTCAAAAGAAAAGGAAGGCGCAAATCTGTGCGCCTCCTTTATGGTAAGTTTGTCATCCCATATAAACACTATCACACGTTCCAGCTTGTGGTTCATAAAAGCAATGTTGTTTAAACTGACCGGTAAAGGGCTGGTCATACCATGTTGGTGGACACGGTGCGTATGGATTAAAGTACCAAAGTGCATATTTTGCCGGGTGTTGTCTCCAACCTTGCAAATTTTTTCTTGCTAATTTTTTTTCGGCTTCTCTTGCTCTTTGATAAAATACATTGCCTTTTTGCACGGCCTCAAAGGAGTAATTTCCTCCCTGCACTTGAAAAATGACATCCCTAATTGATCTCAGTTCCCTGAAGTCAGCACAATCTGCTACATCACGGTTCACAATGACATTTCCAACATAAAGCATTCCCTGTTTTCCTTCGCCTTCAGCCTCTGCTCTCATCATCCTTGCCATTAAGTTGACGTCTGCTTCCCGGAAAGCTACTCTTGCCATTTTTTCACCTCCAACATATAGTATGAAAGAAGGCCTGCATGCAGTTCCTGTATGGCGGGCGAAAGGTGAAAGAATTTCGGGGCGAACTTTATTTTTTCCGGAGAAGCCTATTATTTCATCCGCCTATTTTGATATTTTCCAAAATACCTTTGGCACCTCTGCATCAAAAGTAAGTTGCTTCCCTGTAGTCGGATGGACAAAGGAAAGTGTCTTTGCGTGCAGGCCAAGACGTCGGATCGGGTTTTGCTTGGAACCGTATTTCTTATCTCCGACAACCGGATGTCCCAGATCCTGCATGTGTACACGGATCTGATTCTTACGGCCGGTTTCCAGTTGCACTTCCAATAATGAATAATCATTGTTCGATTGGATGACCTGATAATTGGTGACGGCATGCTGACCATCATTTTTCACCGGACTGGAATACATTCGATGGCTGCTGGTTTCCTTCAGCCAGGAGGAAATGTAACCCTTTTGATTGACAACTTTTCCTTCCACCAAGGCTACATACAATCGTTTCTTGACACTTTCTCTCCAGGAATTTTGTAATTTTTTCTTTGTACGCTCATTTTTGGCAAACATCATGACGCCGGATGTGTCCTTGTCCAAGCGGTGCACCACAAAGATTTTGTTTTGCGGATTTTCCCTTCGAACGTGTTCAACAAGCTGGTGGTATGCTGTCATTTTCTTTTCTTTCAGCGTCGCGATAGAAAGCAATCCAGCTTCCTTTTGAATCACGATGATATCTTGATCTTCATATAAAATGGACATGCCAATCAGCACATTCTGTTTCACAGCAGCTTTATTTTTTAGGATAGCAATGGTTTGGCCCGGGTGCAGCCGATAATCATGTTTCGTCTCTACATGATCATCTACTGTCACCTGGCCGCGTTTTAATATAGACTTTACCGAGTTGCGGCCGCGATTTGGCATTGCCTCAAGTAAAAAGGGCAGCAGCAAAGAGCTGTGTGCAACTTTGAAATATAGTGAATGCTTATCTTTAGGTGTTTGATATTTGGCCATGAAAAGCTCCTTTGAAGTCCAGTTTTCCTTATTAGCGTAAACGGTCCATCTGGGATTAGCAAGTTTTAGCCGCTACAATAGTAAAAGCATTACCGATGGTGCGAACCCTTGTTTTTGGTTTTGAAAATTTTATAACTTCTCCTGGTTTGTACACCTTCAACGCTCTTTCTAAAGCTGATGCCACCCTGCTTAATGGAACAGGTTCAAAGCCAGGGAAGAATTCACGAAGCTCTTCCGAAGATTCCTGAAACACTGTCGGGCTCACGGTGTTGATAAATAATCAGTCTGGATTTAAGTGGCGGATGCGTTCTAACCATAACGTTCGAGCTAATAAGAAAAGCAATCCAGTAAAGCGTACTATATCAATTTATAGATATAATGGCAGACGCCAGTTATGCCGCAACTTCTCCTTTTTGCCTTTAGAAATATGGTATAATTATAGTTGTTACATTTTTCACATAAGAAACCAATCGCAGACACATCAATTGTTTCACTTAGGAAGTGATTGCTTGAATACACGTTTACAGAAGATACTTGAGGAATTAAAATCAGTTCAGGAACCAATGACCAGTTCCGAAATTGCGTCTTTTTTACAGGTCAGTTCCAAAACAATCCGTAATGATGTAAAAATGTTAAACAAACTTCTGGAATCACATGGTGCATATGTAGCATCCACAAGGGGAAAAGGATATCAGCTTATTATTCAGGACGAGAAATTATTCCATCAATTTGCGCAATCCAAAGAGCATGATCTTCGTGATAATATTCCTTCCAATCGTAAAGAACGCATCTATTATTTAATGGAAAGGCTGCTAATGAGTTCAAATTACAACAAAATAGAAGATTTGGCGGATGAGCTGTATATAAGCCGTTCCACATTGCAGCATGAGCTAAAGCATATTCGCGACATACTAAAGAAATATGATTTAACTTTGGATCAAAAGCCTTATCATGGTATTAAGGTTATGGGAGACGAAACGCAAATCAGGTATTGTATTTCGGAATATTTGTTCAATCAACAATCAACCCTAACAGATAATATGGGGGATTGGTTGGGGATTCTACCCGAAGATGAATTGCAAATCATTAAAAACAGTGTTTTGTTTCAGCTAAGAAAACACCATATTATTATCTCGGATATCAGTTTGCAAAATTTGATTACACATATCGCGATTGCCTGTAAGCGGATACGAGAAAGCAATTCTGTCCAAATGGTTCATCATCACTTAGAGGAAATAGAGACGAAAAAAGAGTTTTTCGTCGCAAAGGAAATTGCAAAAGCTATTCATGAAAAACTCCATGTTTTGTTTTCCAATCACGAGATTGCATATCTGGCCATTCATTTACAAGGAACAAAACTTGCGAATTCATCTGTTAATCATGCGGGATTTACTTCCGTCATAGATGATGATATCCAAGATACGGTCAAGGATATGGTGAAACGTATGGATGAAGTGTACGGGTTTCATTTAGCCGATGATGAAGAATTGCTGTTGGCAATGAGCCTGCATTTAAAACCGGCAATAAATCGGTACAAATTCAAGATGAACATCAGGAACCCAATGTTGGATGATATTAAATCAAAGTATCCATTATCCTTTGATGCCGCATTAATTGGTGCCCAAGTAGTACAAGAAAAAATGGGTATCACTATTGATGAAAATGAAGTTGGCTACCTGGCACTTCATATCGAAGTCGCACAAGAAAGACAAAAGAAGAATAAAAAAAATGCCCCGAGATGTTTAATTGTCTGTGCATCCGGACTGGGCAGTGCCCAACTTTTGATGTACAAGCTCCAAAGCGAATTTGGGGACCAGTTAAATATTATCGGCTTCACAGAATATTACAATTTACTCCAACAGTCGTTCGATAACATAGATTTCGTGATCAGCACGATTCCAATTGAGGAAAATTTGGCTGTTCCCGTTATACAGGTAAGTACCATTCTTGGAGAAACGGATTTAAATAAAATTAATACGTTATTGTTCCGGGGTGGGGGTGTATCGCATCGATATTTACGGAATAAATTTACGTATCTTCAAATGGACTTTTGTACGAAGGAAGAGGTCTTACGCTTCATCTGTAAAGAACTTGCATCTGATGGAAAAGTAAATGGAAGTTATGTGGAATCGGTTTTTCAACGAGAGGGCTTTTCCCCGACCAGTTTTGGTAATATGGTTGCCATTCCCCACCCAATGGAACCGCAAACGCAAGAAACATTTTGGTCGGTAGTGACCCTTCAAAGACCTATTCAATGGGGAGATAAGCCCGTACAGTTAATAGTGCTGTTAAATATTAGTGAAAATAAAAAATATGATTTGAAACCAATGTATGCCTTATTATTGAAACTGTTGGACGATAAAAATATGGTGAGAGAAATTTTGCAATGCAAGACTTATGAACAATTAAAAAGGATAATCAAGTGAAATGATCATGTCGGAATACCCGGGAAGGAAAAGCCTTTCCGGGTTTTTTGACGCTATTTTCCTAACTTGGTGTGATTAATTTCCGTTGCTAACGGAAAATGAGTCTCTACAATTGAACGCGCTTACATAATACAATGAAGACAAGGATAACAAGAAAACCTTTTTTTCGCCAATGTCGAAAAAAGCCGATTCTTGTTAGATCACCTAAAACGCAAAATGCTGCATTGGCAAAGGTGAATGAGTATGAAGGAGTGGATTTTAGATGTCAAGACTACCTAATGATTTCTTATGGGGTGGTGCTGTTGCTGCACATCAATTGGAAGGTGCATGGAAAGAAGGCGGCAAAGGGGTAAGTGTTGCCGATGTTATGACCGCAGCTGAGCATGGCGTCCCTCGCGAAATTACAGATGGTGTTATTGAAGGTAAAAATTATCCAAACCACGAAGCTATTGATTTTTATCATCGTTATAAAGAGGATATTCAATTATTCCACGAAATGGGTTTTAAATGTTTTAGAACGTCTATAGCATGGACACGTATTTTTCCAAATGGTGATGAAACCGAGCCGAATGAAAAAGGATTAAAATTTTATGATGATTTGTTTGATGAATGCTTAAAGTATGGGATTGAACCAGTTGTGACATTATCCCATTTTGAAATGCCATACCACCTGGTAACAGAATATGGCGGTTTTAGAAATCGCAAACTGATAGACTTCTTCCTACGTTTTGCGCGTGTATGTTTTGAGAGATATAAAGACAAAGTGAAATATTGGATGACATTTAATGAAATTAACAACCAGGCAAATTTCCATGAGGATTTCGCGCCATTCACAAACTCAGGTTTGAGATTTAATACCGGGGAAGATCGTGAAAGGATTATGTATCAAGCTGCGCATTATGAGCTTGTAGCAAGCGCAAAAGCGGTAAAGATCGGCCATGAAATCAATCCGGATTTCCAAATTGGATGCATGATTGCCATGTGCCCAATTTATCCATCAACCTCCCATCCAAAAGATATCTTAATGGCACAAAAAGCAATGCAAAAACGCTATTACTTTGCCGATGTTCATGTTCATGGAAAATATCCTGGATACATGACAAGGTATTTTGAACGCAAAAAGTTCCATTTAGATATGACGAAAGAAGATTTGGGAGTTTTGCGGGAAGGCACGGTAGATTACATCGGCTTTAGTTATTACATGTCATTTGCAATCAGCCATCAAAAATCGAATGAAGCATATGATTATAATGAATCACGAGATTTAGTAGGAAATGATTATATTGAAACATCTGATTGGGGATGGGCAATTGATCCTGAAGGGCTTCGTTATACGTTAAACTGGTTGACCGATATGTATCACCTGCCACTCTTTATTGTAGAAAATGGATTGGGTGCAGTTGATAAATTCGCAGATGACGGCAAAATTCACGATGACTATCGCATTAATTACCTTAGGGCACACATCGAACAAATGATTAAAGCTGTGGATGAAGACGGTGTTGACTTAATGGGATATACCCCTTGGGGATGTATTGATCTGGTATCAGCAGGAACCGGTGAAATGAAAAAACGGTACGGATTTATTTATGTTGATAAGGATAATGAAGGCAATGGCACTTTGGATCGTTATCGCAAAGATTCTTTCTACTGGTATAAAGATGTTATCGCTTCAAATGGCGAGAAATTATCATAAAGAAATAGAAGCATTTTAATCAAATATTTTTTGGGAGGAATACAAAATGAAAAAAGCATTGATTATTTGTGCAGCGGGAATGTCGTCTTCACTAATGGCGAAGAAAACTACGGAGTTTTTAAAAAACAAGGGGAATGAGATTGAAGTGGACGCCGTTTCTGCCAATGAAGGCGGCAAGATGATTGAAAAAGGTAGCTACGATTTGTATTTGGTAAGTCCACAAACAAAAATGTATTATAAAAAACTGAAAGAAACTGGCGATCGTGTAGGTAAACCGGTGGTGAATATTCCACCGCAGGCATACATTCCTATTCCAATGGGCATTGAAAAGATGGGAAGCTTAATCTTGCAAGAACTGCCGAATGAATAATTTGTTATTTTAATGAGAACGGGCAGCATCGGTTTGTATGGTTTAAGCACACATTTTATCAAACGGGATCAATAGCTTACGAATTTATCTCTGTAGAGAATGTCGGGTTTGTCTATCCCGTTTGGTGTATACTGCTGCAATCAGGACCATTTTAGTTTAATACAATTGATAGTTGCACAGGCATCAGGCACATGAGAAAGGAAGACACGAATGGAACAAGAACAAATTCAAAGCACCGCTTTTGAAATTATTTTGCATAGTGGTTCATCAAGAACAATGATACACGAGGCATTTAAAATGATGAAAGATAGCGAATTTAGGGGCGCTGAGGAAAAGTTGGAAGAAGCCAATGAGGCATTATTGCTGGCACATAAATCCCAAACATCATTATTGCAGCAGTATTCCTCAGGAGAAAATATCAATATGGAAATTATCATGGTCCATGCACAAGATCATTTAATGACAACGATGACATTGAGAGAGGTTGCACTGGAAATGCTAACACTGTATGAAAGACTGGAAAAGATCGGTTAGACGAAGGGAAGGAGGGTTTTCCTATGAACAGCGATGAAAGAATACAGTTGGAAAATAACAGAAAAAAAACGAGTTTGAAGATGATGTACTTTAATCGTTATTTGCTTGTCAGGTATGTATCTGCATTATTTTTCTTTACCAATGTATACTGGTTCATTTCATTGCTTTTGAGTGATTCGCCGCTATATTTTATCCCACTGGTATTGATCATTGCATTAATAGTCAGTGTTGCCGAGCAGGTGAAAATGTATAGTGATCACAGCAACCATGCGATATATACAAGGGCTTGTTTTACGATTTTGCTTGGTACAAATATCCTTTTGATACTGCCGACTTGTTTTTCTTCGTCATTTGCGCAGCTATATCCTTTTTTCTTCAATCAGGATAAATCCAAGATATTCGTTTTGGTTATTTTGGCTATCGGAATATTATTAAGCGCAATTATTCTACGTCGTTTATATCGCATTAAGCATAATGAAGACAAGCATTATAAACGCATCAAAAAATATGAAAAGGCAATCAATATATAATAGAAAAATAGAGAGGGGTAATACGATGGAGAACGAAAACAAAGTATTTGCCTTACTTGAAAAATATCTGATGGGTCCCATGGGGAAAGTTGCTTCCTGGAAAATTGTACGCGCTATCATGGCTGCAGGGGTAGCCAGTATTCCATTTACCATCGTTGGTTCCATGTTTTTGGTGTTAAATGTATTGCCGGATACATTAACATTTTTGAAAGGTTTTTTTGATAATACCTTTTTTAGAATCAGTGATTTGTATATGTTGGCGAACAAAGCAACAATGGGCATATTAGCATTATATTTCGGAATTGTCATAGGTTACGAATATACGAAAATATATGCTGAGGAAGAGGAGATTAATCTAAACCCTTTGAATGGTGCCCTATTATCCATGTTCGCATTTTTTATGACGCTGCCTGAACTGGTTGTAAAAGGCGGAGCAATGTCTTTGGTAGAGAAAATAAATGACGACACCACTATTATCCATGGATGGGAAGTTGGCGGTGATGGTTTAAGCCGCCTAGGAACGACAGGTATTTTCACGGCAATTGTTATGTCTATTGTGACTGTGCAACTATATCGGCTGTGTGTAAAACGAAATTGGATCATTAAAATGCCGGAAGCAGTACCTGAAGGCGTAGCCAGAGCATTTACCGCATTGATCCCGGCATTTGTTGTTGCCTTTGCTGTTTTAATCATTGATGGTGTTTTAATTGCCCTGGGTACAGATATATTTAAAATAGTAGCTGCTCCATTTGGATTTGTTGTTCATTTAACAAGCAGTTGGTTGGGTATCCTGGTTATTTACTTTATCATCCATGCCCTTTGGATTGTAGGTATCCATGGAGCAAATATTGTTACAGCATTCACGACACCAATCGTTCTTTCCAATATGGCGTCCAATATCAATGGCGCAAATATTCCGTTTGCAGGTGAATTTCAAAATTCGTTCGTCGTAATGGGCGGATCAGGGGCAACCTTGGGTCTATGCATATTCATTGCCTTCCTGGCTAAATCTGAACAATTAAAGGTTCTGGGCAAAGCTTCTCTTGCTCCTGGTATCTTTAATATTAATGAACCGTTAATATTTGGATTGCCGATTGTCTATAATCCATTTCTGGCCATTCCATTCTTTTTGGCACCTATGGTTTCGGCATCAATTGGTTATTGGGCAATTAAATTGCATATCGTTCAAGCGATTATTGCACAAGTACCTTGGCCATCACCAATCGGTGCGGGGGCATTCATTGGTACGGGTGGAGATTATGTCGCAATAATTGTTGCGCTAGTTTGTGGTATCGCTGCTTTTCTAGTATGGTTTCCATTCATTAGGATGTACGATAAAAAGTTGGTTAAGCAGGAAAAAGGTGAAGAAGCAATGATTTGATTGCAATTCAACCGATTCAATGGAGAAATACGCATGGTTCAACTAATGTAAAGGAGACGCCTTAAGTTATTCTAAGGCATCTCCTTTATTTCAAATTCCAAGCTTTATATGCGCTTTTCCCTTGCGATTTTTACACATCCGAAAGCGGATATCACTGCCAGTCACCTTGCTTGATAGCTTCCATAGAAAAGTGTGTTTCATTTGTTTGGTTATGGCGTCTCAATCAATCGATTGTTACGGATGAAAGGTTTTAAAGAGAAATCTCATTAATAAACAAGAAACTTGACCATGGTTTGATGAAGTCCAGCAGAAAAATCGATTCCTCTTTAAGATGCCCGACTACATTTCTATCTCCATCGTTCTTCATATCCTGTAAAGCGATTTGTGCTTCTCCTTTATATTGACCAAAATGATTGTTACAAATTAAAATATCCCCTTTATTAATTGGCGCAGTATTGTTAGGTGGAATTTCCGCATCTTTATATTTCGTCCGCATCAATGACGAGCGTACCATATATGCGGATCGGTCGCCCCTATATTGATGTTCTTCCTGTAAAATGATTTTCCTTTCCGTTTCTGTTGCATCATCTATAAGATTCACTTCTAAGGTTGGATGCGTGGATAAATATGCATCCGACATCGCCTGTAATTCATTTTTTGCAGCATAAGCATTCCCAATTAATAAATCATCAATTGTTCCCATTAATCGAAAATGTGTTACTTGGGTATGAATGGACAGTTTCCTATGACTTTCCAATGTACATAATCCCTTTTGTACTGGCCATGGACCAAGATTGCCATGCTGGGAGGTTACAAATGCTGCTGTTTGTATATCATACTTGTTAAACATTTTTGTTGTTTGTTCAAAATGCTGTTGTGAGATTCCGGAGTACTTTTGAGGATAAAAGTTATGTGATGCATATAACTTTTCTGTGTTAGGTTGATAACTCATAATATTGTCGATATATTTTGTTCCGCTGCTCATATTTACTTCAATATTTAAGCCATACGGATTTTTTGTCATCCTGGCTTCTTCCGCTCCAGTAAAGCCCAGATCCAAACGTACCCCTGCTGCCCCCAGCTCTTTGAAAAATCCAAGGTCATTGTAGCTAACGCCCAACTGTTCAAACAATCTTGGGTTTATATCCAATACAGTTTCCATGCCAAGTGAATTACCATATTCGATTATTTTTTTGTATTTATTAATCATTTCATCTGCATTGCCTTCGATTTCCAATAAACTTGTAAAAATCCTTGTAAATCCCAGCTTACTGGCCAGGGTTAAATATTCTTTATCATCTTCTATATTACTCTTGGACGGATATATGGAAACGCCTAACTGTTTCATGAGTCTTCCTCCCTTGTCCTATAACGGTTTAAATATTTTTAAGCGGGTTGGCGGGGAAGAACGTAACCCCAGCCAACATTTTCTCTTCTCCAGTTTGTCATACCGAATTTCCCTGCAAGGACAACATTTGAATGATTGTATTCATTACACCGTCTTCCTCATTCGAGCGTGTAATGAAATTTGCAGCATCTTTCAGTTCTTCAACTGCATTTCGCATTGCAAAGCTATAAGTACTGCGTGTCATAAGCTCAATATCATTGTAGCCATCCCCAAAGGCAAGCGTTTCTTCCGGCATTACTTGCAATATTTTCTGCAAGTGTTCAACGGTTGTACCTTTATGAACATTCGCGTTCGCTATGTCAATCCAGGCAGCTTCGGATGCGACAATATAAGCGGATTCAAAAAAGCGGGATAATTTTTCCCTCGTTTCAAAACATCGAAGCGCCGGATCGTGAACGGTGATTTTAACAAAATCGTCTTTTATCTCATTAAAATCGGATACTTCTATTACTTGCGCATAGGAGCCTCTGACAATTGCAGCTTCTGCTTGTGGGATGTCACCTTTGATGACAGCACCTTTTCTAGTGCACGCAATAATGGTATGATTCAAGCTGATTTCCTCAAGCAATCGGATAATTTCCTAATCCCAGTTGATTGCTCAGCAAGGATTCATAAACAAATTCCCCGCAATGCTTGATTCGGGTTGCACTATCACCCAAAATCCAAAGAATCCCCAAATAATTCTTCCACACGTTCACATTGTTTACCTGTAACAGGTGCAAAAACGACATCCTTTTCTTTCATTAGCTTTTTTACATCTTTGTATAGTTCCCGGTTGCTAATCACCGCTATTGTTCAAGAATGTCCCATCCATATCGGACAGTACTAATTTAATCATATCAGTTCCCCCAGCGCTTCTTCTTTCCGAATGACTTGATTTTACTATTCGCTTTGCCCCATGCGCATGAAACGTGTATTATGCGCAACCAGATAAATTCACGATTTACCAAAATCCATTACCTTGCATTCCATTATACAGTCAACTCTACCAGGTTTCCTTCAGGGTCTTCTACAACACCTTCATCATATCCGTCCCCTGTGAGACGAGGTCCGCTTATGACAGGGTAACCGTCACTTTTTAATCTTGCTGTCATTTGATCAACGGCATCCCTGCTGCCCAAGGAGATCGCAATATGGGCCCATCCCATTTGTTCCTCCCGTGTTTGCTTATTCATATCTTCCTTGTGCATCATCTCCAACTTTGAACCTGAGTCGAAAGTCAGAAAATAAGACGTAAACTTTTTTGCGATTGAGGTACTTTGTATTTGAATTACAGTTGAAATGAGTTGCATAAAACGACTGCATGCCTTCCAGATCATTGACCCAGATAGCCACATGTTCAATTCTCTTGCTTTTTGCCCTCTCTTTCACGATAGAAATCCATCTAAATGGTTTTTGTAACAGATGTAATATTTTCAACCTTCTGCCTGGCTGTGTGGACAGCTATATGTATGGAGAAGCGCCCTAAATGTAGGACGCTTCCTTATAAGTCATTGCATTTTTAGTTCAAATTTTTAGCCACTTCATCCTTAACGGTCAACCCAGCTGCTTCCAGTTCCGCGATCTTATCGGCAAACTGAGGCAAATATTTTTTATGGGCAACCAACAGTTCATCCAATACACGTTTTGCCGTTTGGCCACTTGGAATGAGCGGATTCATCGTAAATGCTTGCAGTGCCAGTCCGGAATCGCCGGTTACTGCTGCTTGTTCCACTGTTAGTTCCATATTCTTCATTAATTGTAGCCAACCTCTTTCTGCTGGTTGGAAAGAACCGAAAGCAATCGGTCTTGCTCCCGCAGCCCCGACATAGGCTGAAACCTCGACAACATCATCCGGTGCCAAATCAGGAACAGCACCATTGTTTTTCGTTGAGACAACAATATGCGTGTTTTTATTGGCATAGATGGAAGCGATCGTTTCGCAAGCGGCATCGGAATAGTGGGCGCCGCCGCGTTTCGATAACTGTTCCGGTTTGACATTCAGATTAGGGTCTTTGTACAACTCAAACAATTCCGCTTCCGTCTGTTTCACTTGTTGTGCCCTTGTGCCGACATTCGGGTCGTTATATTCCTCGAGCATATGCGCTAGCATTTCTTCATAGCGGTAGTAATAACGATGGTAGCCGCACGGAATCATATTCATCTGTTTCAGTTGTTCTTTGAAAAATGGAATATCATGAATATTTGCCGGGATACCCGAGTCCTCATCACCATACATTTTATCAATGATTTCGGAGGTGACATCATTTCCTCGTAAATCTTTCACGCGATGCCAATGGAAATGATTTAAGCCGGCAAAGGAATAAACGAGTTCATCCAGCGTTTTTCCGATTAACTCCGGTTCAGCCATCATCGCGCCGACAGGGACATTGCACAAACCAAGCACCTTTTCCCATTTTCCATAGCGAATAATGGCATCCGTAACCATTCCGCTTGGGTTCGTGAAGTTGATTAACCAGGCATTCGGGCACAATTCTTTCATATCTTCCACAATGCCCAAAATGACCGGAATCGTTCGGAATGCTTTAAAGATCCCACCGGCACCATTGGTTTCTTGTCCTACCATACCATAGGATAATGGAATTCGTTCATCTTTTACCCGGGCATTCAGTAAACCAACCCTGAATTGCGTTGTGACAAAGTCGGCATCCTGCAATGCTTCACGCCGATCCAGCGTTAAATGAATTTTTACATCATAAGGAGACGCATCCCACATTCTTTGCGCCATCTCACCGACTGTTTCCAATTTTTCTTTGCCATCTTCAATATCAACAAGCCAAATTTCTCTGACCGGAAGTTCATCATATCTTTTAATAAATCCTTCCATCAATTCCGGCGTATAGCTGCTTCCTCCACCAATCGTTACAATTTTTACACCTTTTGACATACATCATTCCTCCTCTACTTCCATTGTAAAACAACAGAAACAACAAACAAGGCAATGGAAGGAATATCATATGCCATTTACAAATCGTTTACAAAAAATCATTCATTTTGTAAACGATTTTTACAAAGGTTATACTATTGGTGGTGATGTCCATGTTATTGACGGAAAAAATGAAAGAAAATATCTTCTCTCCATCAGAACAAGCAATTATTCATTATATGTTTGAACAGCGTGAAAACATTCAGGATAAAACAACCAAACAAATAGCGGAAGAAACGTACACCCACCCATCCACGTTAATAAGAGTTGCCAAAAAGCTTGGATTTCATGGCTGGATGGAATTGAAAAATATATTTATGGCAGAAATGGACTACCTAAACAGTCATTTTAATGACATTGACGCAAATTTTCCATTTGACGCACATGACAATGTCATCGCTATTGCAAACAAGATGGCCGCGCTGAATCAAATGACCATTAGTGACACCTTATCCTTAATAAATAATGAGACATTGCAAAAGGCAACATATCTCTTGAATGAAGCAGAAGAAATCAAAATATTTTCGCTGAACAACAATCTGAACATCTGTCATGATTTTAAATCACAGATGGTTCGAATTGGCAAAAAGGTGGATCTCTGTATGGTAGACCAGGGGTATGCGGCAGCTAGCTGCAATGCGCATACATGTGCCATTGTTATCTCTTACACTGGGGAAACTTCAAGTATTATTAATCTGATACCGATGTTAAAGAAAAGAAAAACGCCAATCATTGCCTTAACCAGCATTGGAGACAATACGTTAACGAAATTCGCCGACTGTATATTTAGAATTACTACGCGCGAAAAATTGTATTCGAAAATAGGCAGCTTCAGTTCGAATGATTCCATCTCTTTTCTTTTGGATGTTCTCTATGCATGTGTGTTTTCAAAGGACTACAAAAATAATCTGTCCTATAAAATCGATATTTCCAAATACTATGATCACCGGAAAAGCTCCAATAAGGTAATGGAAGAAAATAATCGCGATCATGATTAAGTGGGAATTTCGGGATTTTACACGGATTTTTTGTTTGCATTACAAATCCGTGATCCAAATTCACCGTTTTCAGTTATTAATGAGTTTAGTCGGGTTAAAGTACTTCAGCTTATTATCTTTGAGGAGGGCTTTAGCTTGGAAAACGAATTTAGTCGCTGACATTTACGCCGCATTGGAAGATGGTTGTTTAAAATTCAAATCCTTTTAGGTCTGAATTAATATAATCACACTACTCAGTATGCCGATTTACGCCTGTGGAAGATTTTCTACAAAGGCTTTATAACTTCTTTTGACATTCCTTTTACAGATAAACAATATTAATAGAGGTGGAAGCGTGGTGACACGTGAAGCTGAGGGATATTAATGGATGAAGGACTTAACTAAAAAATTTGCCGTGATAAACTCTTATTTAGTTTTTAGGGCACAAAACCCCAAAAAATACTTGCATTTTCGTGGGAATTTGCATATATTATAATTTGTCTTTGATTAAAAAACGAAGGATGTTTTGTTAAAACCGTTCACGTCCTGGGACTGCGATTACTCGTCCCACCGTAAGACACTGTGAACAACAAGGAACGACATACATCCTGTATGTCTGGCAGCGATGGCGAAGAGGTCACACCTGTTCCCATGTCGAACACAGAAGTTAAGCTCTTCAGCGCCGATGGTAGTTGGGGCATTGCCCCCGCGAGAGTAGGACGCCGCCAGGCAAGATAAAAAGCCGGAACCTAGCTTCTGGCTTTTTTGCTGTACAAATATCAAACTAGTGGAGCACCCAAAAGTTCTTTCCCGCGGAAAGCGAGTATATTCCATTTGCAGCGGTTCAAGAGATTATTCTTGTTTACATTCTCTAAGAACACCGGTTTTATTTGCAAGGTTTTGGAAAGGATTTTTGAACATTCCACTAGCTTAGCCTTGGAATTGATCAGAAATCGTAAATGAATCATATGCGTAATTTCCACTACTTGAAAAAATAGTCAGCTTCATTCTTCAAAATGTTTTTCCTCATTAAGTGTCATTGATTCATCATAAGTTAAAAATAAAATAAATTACACTTAAGAAAATTTTATATACTGGAACAGACATATCAATTGGAATAATGACGGGAAATATTTAAAGAAATCATTTTTCATGCTTTTTTTTAAATTCATGTTGCAATTGTAACCGCAATCATCTATAATAAAAAGTGTACAAAGGATTGTTACTGCTTGGCAGGCAAAACCTGGGTTAATTAAAGTTGTAGTGATGTTTTTGTCTACAATTTTATTTAGTCCGGGTTTTTCTATATATACAAATGACTATATATAAAATACACTTTTCAGGTGATGACAATAAATGAAAATTACAAAGGTATTAAACAATAATGTTGTTATGAGTAAAAGTGAATCGGACCAGGAAATCGTCGTAATGGGAAGGGGATTGGCTTTCCAGAAAAAGGTTGGGGATGTAATTGACCCATCCAAAATTGAGAAAACTTTCGTGTTGGAGACTTCCGGCGTAGCAAACAAGCTTGCTGAATTAATGAAGGAAACACCAGAAATATACCTGGACCTTTCCTACAAAATTCTTGAATTGGCGAAATCCCAGCTGACCTATAAACTTGACGACTATTTATACGTCGCATTAACCGATCACTTGAGTTTTGCGATTACAAGGCATAAGAACGGCATTGATCTGAAAAATCCACTGTTGTGGGAAATTCGCCGATACTATAAACAGGAGTTTCAAGTTGCTTTAAAGGCCCTTGACATGGTGGAAGCGGTAACAGGTGTAAGACTTGCAGAAGACGAAGCGGCTTCCATTGCCTTGCATTTCGTCAATAGTCAACTTTCCGGTGAAAATATGGCGGCAGCTGTTCAAGTAACAGAAATGGTTAATAATATCTTGACCATCGTCAAATACTTTTTCAAAATTGAATTGGATGAAAACACGATTAACTATGAACGATTTTTAACACATCTTCGTTTTTTTGCCATTCGTTTCATTCGCAAGGAAAAATCGGATTACATGTATGACAGCTTCCTGTATGAACAAGTAAAACAGAAATATGGAGATGCATTTCAATGCGCTGAACGAATCGCAGCCTATATTGCCAAAAACTATGATTGGGAAATATCCAATAATGAAATAATCTATCTAACGTTGCATATATGCCGAATAACCAATCGACATAAACTGGATCATTCATCTTGACAAAAAATGAATAAATTTGCTAATTAACTTTTAGGATTGTTACTGATTATGCAGGCAAAACCTAAGTTACAGACAGTTCAGAGGAATTCTCCTCTTTATACTGAACGTAACTTAGGTTTTTTTTATGAAATGACAAACTCTTTTGGAGGTGATCAAAAAAAGTTAAGAGCTACCGTCTTCATTGCTTTTTAGAATTGATTTGCATTACAAGAAAAATAAAGGAAATTAAATATTATTTTTGGAGGGATACAAATGAAAAAAATGCTCATTGCCTGCATTTCTGTTCTTTTCTTGTTTGGATTGGGTGCCTGCAGCCAACAAAAGGAAACAAATGCTAACCAAAATTCATCGGTAGAACCAAGTTCCGCCAAAGAACAAAATACAGACAATACCGTAACGCTCTATCTTACTCGTCACGGTGAAACGTTACTGAACAAAACAGACCGTGTGCAAGGTTGGGCTGATGCTCCTTTAACAAAAGAAGGCAAAGTTGTGGCAGAGTATTTGGGTAAAGGGTTAAAAGATATACCGTTCAAAGCTGCATATAGTGGTGACAGCGGGCGGCATATAAGCACCGCAAAAACTGTCTTGAAAAATAGTGGCCAAGCAGATGTAAAATTGGTACAAGACAACCGACTACGTGAATGGTATTTTGGAAAGTTTGAAGGTGACTTGAATGAAAACATGTGGGACGAGATTTCCAAAGCAAATGGTGTACCGTTTGAAAAATTGATGAGAACAGTCAGTCTCGAAAAGATTGCCAATACAATTGCTAAACTGGATGAAACGGGAGAAGCCGAAAATTGGAAACAAATAACGACAAGAACCCGCGAAGCACTGGATGATATCAGCAAGAAAGCAGCTGAAAACGGTGGTGGCAATGTATTGGTTGTATCGAGTGGGTTGTCGATAAACGCTTTACTTGAAAGTATTGATCCCAAATTCACAGGAGAACAATTGGAAAATGCAAGTATAACCAAATTGACCTGCGAAGATGGTAAATACAAAATAGATTCTTATAATGATATGAGCTATGTAGAAAAAGGAAAAGAATTGAAGTAATGCATTTATTATAATTGAAAGCAGGGGAAACGATGAAATACGAACAATTGGCTAAAGACATTATTGAAAATGTTGGCGGCAAAGAAAACGTCAACAGTGTCTTCCACTGTATCACTCGTTTGCGCTTCAAATTGAAAGATGAGAGTAAAGCGCAAACAGAAGTACTGAAAAATATGGATGGTGTCGTCACAGTCATGAAAAGTGGCGGCCAGTATCAGGTTGTCATTGGCAATCATGTGCCTGATGTGTATAACGCTGTAGTGGAAATTGGAGGATTTAATGCGGAAAGACCTGTAGACACGGATGACGTAGAAGGTGGAAAAAAACAAAACCTATTAAATAGTTTTATTGATTTGATTTCAGGAATTTTCACTCCGATACTTGGCGTTTTGGCTGCAGCGGGAATGATTAAAGGCTTTAACGCATTATTTCTATCATTTGGCTGGCTGGGTGAAGCATCAGGTACTTATCAATTATTGAATGCCGCTGGCGATGCCTTATTTTATTCCTTGCCGATTTTTTTGGGATATACAGCAAGTAAGAAATTCGGGATGAAACCTTTCGTCGGGATGGCTATTGGTGCCGCCTTGGTTTATCCTGCATTATCGGGATTGACAGAAGGGGAACCGCTATATACGTTATTTGCTGGAACCGTTTTTGAATCACCGGTATTTATAACATTCCTTGGTATTCCGGTTATTCTAATGAGCTACGCATCATCTGTCGTGCCGATTATTCTTGCAACATATTTTGGATCAAAAGTTGAAAAAGGCTTAAACAAAATTATTCCCGATGTGGTGAAGACATTTTTGGTTCCATTTTTCACATTGCTTATTGTTGTTCCAATCACATTCCTTGTTATTGGACCAGTTGCGACATGGGCCAGCCAGTTAATTGGTCAAGGATCGATTTGGTTGATTAATTTAAGTCCGATTGTTGCTGGAATATTCCTTGGCGCTCTCTGGCAAGTACTAGTCATATTCGGACTTCACTGGGGAATTATTCCAATTGCCTTGAATAATATTATGACACTTGGCGAAGATCCGATCTTGTCTTTGATTTTTGCGGCAACATTTGCACAAATTGGCGCAGTATTGGCTGTCTTGCTGAAGACAAAACAACAAAAGTTAAAAACATTAAGTATTCCTGCGTTCATTTCCGGTGTTTTCGGGGTTACGGAACCAGCAATTTATGGTATTACGCTCCCGCTAAAAAAACCGTTCATTATCAGTTGTATTGCCGCTGGTATTGGCGGTGCCATCCTTGGAGCCTTTAAAACAAAAGGGTATATTATGGGGGGACTTGGAATTTTTGGTTTCCCGAGTTTCATTCATCCTAAGGAAGGTATCACGGTTGGATTATGGGGTGCAGTAATCGCCGTAATTATCGCATTTATTTTGGCTTTCGTGTTAACATATTTATTTGGATTAAGAAAAGACCATCAAGCGGCGGAACCATCATCGGAAAAAGCCGCAGCAACAACTGTTCAAAAAGAAAATGCAGTCAAAATAGAAAACGAAATCATTGTCAGCCCATTAAATGGTGAAGTAAAAGCATTGGCAGATGTAAAAGACTCGGCATTCGCCTCTGGTGCACTTGGCAAAGGTGTAGCAATTGAACCGAGCGAAGGGAAATTGACAGCACCTGTTTCCGGAACAGTGACGGCACTATTCCCAACCAACCATGCGATTGGCTTAACTTCTGATAACGGTGCCGAAATCCTGATTCATATTGGAATGGATACAGTTCAGTTGGATGGCAAATATTTTACGGGTCGTGTTGAACAAGGTTCAAAAGTGGAAAAAGGTCAACTGCTTATTGAATTCGATATGGAACAAATTAAAAAAGCCGGATTTCCTGTCACAACTCCGGTAATTGTAACGAATTCAGACCAATACAAGGACACTGCAATAACCAAAGCACCGGAGGTTAAAAACGGTGAACAATTGCTTTCATTAGAAAAGTAGTAAATATAGAAGGGAGCTTTAATCGCAGTATTAACTGGCTGTAAGACCCCCAATCCAATCATTTGCGGATTAGGATTAAATGAAAAATGGTAAGTGGGGGTCAACAGCCAGGAAAAGCCCGATTGGTTCAACTAACATTCAGTGGGGGAAAAGGGAACCCCCCACTGCATGAAGTTTCACTTTATAAGCTTTCCTTCTTCAACATGTTATAAAAAAGGAGAATTGATCATGGCAAAATTTCCAAAAGGATTTTTATGGGGCGGCGCATTAGCTGCCAATCAAACAGAAGGTGCATATTTGGAAGGCGGCAAAGGATTAACAACAGTTGATTTGATGCCGACTGGCGAAAACCGCTGGAAAATCGCGACCGGACATATTGATTCTTTTGCACCGAAGAAAAACGAGTTTTATCCATCCCATGAGGCGATCGATTTTTATCACCGTTATAAGGAAGACATTGCGTTGTTTGCGGAGATGGGCTTCAAGGCATTACGCGTTTCCATTTCCTGGGCACGTATTTTCCCGAACGGTGATGATGAAATGCCGAATGAGGCGGGACTGCAGTTTTATGATGATTTATTTGATGAAATGCGAAAATATGATATTGAACCTGTTGTCACAATTGCCCACTTTGATGTGCCTGTGCATTTAGTTGAAGCATATGGCAGCTGGAGAAACAGACAGCTTGTTGATTTTTTCGAAAGGTACGCAAAAACAATCCTTACGCGATATCAAGATAAAGTGAAATACTGGATGACATTCAATGAAATCAACATGCTTTTACATCTGCCATTTGTAGGGGCAGGCCTTGTGTTCAAAGAAGGAGAGAATGAAATCCAAATCAAATATCAGGCTGCACACCATCAGCTTGTTGCCAGCGCACTTGCTGTAAAAGCGTGCCACGAAATTATTCCGGATGCAAAGATAGGCTGTATGCTAGCTGCCGGTGAGACGTATCCGTATACATCCAATCCGGATGATGTCGCTAAAGCGATGGAAAAAGATCGTGAATCATTCTTCTTCATCGATGTCCAAGCCCGTGGCGAATATCCGGGCTATGCAAAACGTTTCTTTAGGGATAACCATTTGACTATTGAAATGGAAGCAGGCGACGAAGAATTATTGAAAAATCATACGGTTGATTACATCGGATTCAGTTATTATTCCAGCAGAACGGCAAGTACGGATCCCGAAGTCTTAAAAAATCAGACGAGCGGCAATGTATTTGGTTCCGTTGCAAACCCATATTTGCAAACATCGGAATGGGGTTGGGCAATCGATCCAAAGGGATTTCGTATCACAGCAAACCAGCTATGGGATCGCTATCAAAAACCACTGTTTGTCGTTGAAAACGGACTTGGCGCTATCGATGAACCAAATGCAGACGGAACAATAGAAGACGATTACCGAATCGACTATTTGAGAAAGCATATCGATCAAATGGGTGAAGCGATTGAGGATGGCGTCGATATTATCGGTTATACAAGCTGGGGACCGATTGACATTATTAGTGCATCCACAGGTGAAATGAAAAAACGCTATGGCTATATTTATGTTGACCGGGATAATGAGGGAAACGGAACACTGAAGCGTACGAAAAAGAAAAGTTTTGACTGGTATAAAAATGTTATTGCATCAAATGGCGAGATACTATAACCTTTAAAAAGGCTTACTTTTGAAATAGCCCCATCGTTTAGTATATAATAGGTTTACAGTGTTCAAAAGAAGGAATAAGAGCCGCAGGGCATTTTGACCACTCTCTTAAAACAAATGATTTATCAGGATTGTTACTGGTAAAGCAGGCTAAACCTAAACGAGTATAGTACCTTTCTTGCGAGGTGCATGCTTGTTTAGGTTTTTTTAGTAGGATGTAATATAAGGAGGAAAAGAAAATGAAACAGACTGAAAAGCGATTTCCAGAAGGATTTTTATGGGGAGGTGCCACAGCTGCCAATCAATTGGAAGGCGGTTTCGGTGAAGGCAATAAAGGATTGAATATTGCCGATGTCCTGCCCGGTGGCAAAGAAAGACTTCAAGTATTGAAACAGCCAGGGTTTAATTGGGAAATTGATAAAGAAAAATATCACTATCCAAACCATTTGGGGATTGATTTTTACCATCGCTATAAAGAAGATATCGCCTTGTTTGCGGAAATGGGTTTCAAAGCATATCGCATGTCTATTGCCTGGTCGAGAATTTTCCCCAATGGGGATGAACTTGAACCGAATGAAGAAGGTTTAGCTTTTTATGATCGTGTATTTGATGAACTTGCGAAATATGATATTGAACCGGTTGTTACGCTATCACACTATGAAATGCCATTGAATTTGGTAAAAAATTATGGTGGCTGGAGAAATCGCAATGTCGTTACATTTTTTGAAAGATATGTTGAAGCCGTGTTTAATCGTTATAAAGATAAAGTAAAATACTGGCTGACGTTTAACGAAATAAATAGTGGACTAATGATGCCTGTCATGGGACTTGGGTTTGCTATTCAAAAAGAAGAAGATCGATACCAACCAACATTCCAAGCCTTCCATCATCAATTTGTAGCAAGTGCGCTTGCTGTTAAAGCAGCACATAGAATCATCCCGGGATCCCAAGTCGGATGCATGCTGATTTATGCGCCTGTTTATGCATATGATTCGAACCCGGAAAACGTTATGTATGCACATGAAGAAGGTCGTTTTTTTAATAATTTCTGTGGGGATGTTCAGATTCGTGGGAAATATCCTGCATTCGTTAATCGTTATTTCAAGGAACATCACATTGAGATTGAAATGGAAGATGGCGACTTGGAGCTTATAAAAGAAGGTACGGTTGATTTTATTTCTTTGAGTTACTATATGTCCCGTACGGAAAGAAAAGAAAAAACCGCAGAAGAAGTTCGTCAAGGCAATATGGTTGGCGGTGTAAAAAATCCATTCCTTAAAGCAAGTGATTGGGGATGGGAAATTGACCCAATCGGACTTCGCATTACGCTAAACGAGCTTTATGACCGTTACGAGGTACCATTGTTTATTGTGGAAAATGGTTTAGGTGCTTATGATAAAATTGAAGAAGATGGAAGCATCCATGATGACTACCGTATCGAATACCTGAGAGAACATATCAAGGCAGTCGGCGAAGCCATTGAAGATGGCGTAGAAGTAATGGGTTATACTTCTTGGGGATGCATTGATCTTGTTAGTGCATCAACAGGGGAAATGTCGAAACGGTACGGATTTATTTATGTAGATTTGGATGATGAAGGTAACGGTACCTTGGAAAGGAAACGGAAAAAGTCCTTCTATTGGTATAAAAACGTCATTACGACAAATGGGGAAGTATTATAGTGCAAGAAGGAATCACTGATAAAATCATTTTGTGATTTGACCAGTTGACGGATTTCCCATATGAAAACACTCGGAAAACTGTGGTTAAGATGATCATTGGCCGCAGATTACCGGGTGTTTATTATTTTTGCGCAAACAACTGTGAAATGGAAATAGGGGAAGTGAAAAAATGTATGACGGAACACTTGTTTCTGTAAGCGGGTTTTGATATAATACAATTAGATATTCACCTCGGTAAGTCCTCACCAAATCAAAAGGACGTGTTCATATGACGCTGCCCGGACTACGCACAAGAACCTCTGATTATTCAACGGTTATTGAGGTAAAGGAAGACCGAAATGAATACGCTGGTAAAAAACATGAGAACAGTACAGGAAAAAGAACAAGATTACTCAAACGCATCCCGCTCAATCAATTGATGGATCTGAAAATTGATTACGCTTTCAAACAACTTTTTGGAAATGAAAAGAATAAGGAAATTACGGTTGTTTTCTTGAATGCGATCTTGCAAAAGACAGGCAGGAACGGGATCAAGGATATTGCTTTTACAAACACGGAAATCAACCGGGAATATCTCGATGATAAGCAGTCGAGATTGGATTTGCTGGTGATTACGGATGCAGACGAACGTATCAATGTAGAGATTCAATTTACCGATCAATATGATATGGTAAAGCGCTCGATTTATTATTGGTCCAAGCTGTATGCAAGTCCATTTGGAAAAGGAATGGCATATAAAGAGTTGCGTCCGGTGATTGCCATTAATATTCTTAACTTTGATAGTTTCGAACAAACCGAACGATTCCATACCTCCTACCACTTGTATGAAGACGAGGACCAATTCAAGTTGACAAATGTGATGGAATTTCATTTTATTGAAATGGGGAAATTGATTAAGGACTGGAAAGAGGACAAGCTGAATCCATGGAACAGCATACTGGCCCGATGGCTATTATTGCTTGGTATGGTTGATTCTAGAAATGATAAAGTCTATGATGATATTTATCAGGAACTGGAGGAGATTGCCATGAAAGATGAATCGCTGAGGGAAACATTGAAAAGCTGGGAAGAGTTGAGCATGGAACAGGAACAAAGAGAGGCTTATGAAGGCCGTTTAAAACGGATTTTGGACGAGGAAGCGGCAAAACGTGAAGCTGAATTGAATTTACAAGCGGCAAAGCGTGAAGCGGAATTGAACCTGCAAGAGGCAACACAAAAGGCAAAGCAAGAGGGAAAACTAGAAGGTAGACGGGAAGGAAAAAAAGAAGGAGAACAAGTGGGAAAACTGAAGGAAAAAGAAACGATTGCCCGCCGGCTTTTGGCGAAAGGGATGGAAATTGAATTTGTTGTTGAAGCCACTGGCTTGTCCAAGGGTAAAGTCATTGATATCCAACGCAATATGCAAAATTAAAATTTTTATAAACGAATGTAAATTATGTACAGCTTCATCGTTGCCTTGAAGTTGTACATGATTTTTAATACGAGGAAGTTCAATGCGGCAGTCTGCTTATAATTCGGCGGCGGAGGTGTACTGAAACAAGTCCTGATAGATGGCGGTGTTGTAGATGCCGTAGCTGAACTATTTAAGAACAGTGATATGTCGCCTTTATTGCTTGCGTGGCTGATCGCAGCTATCTTAAGAATTTCACTCGGATAAGCTACAGTGGCTGGGTTGACTACAGCCGGACTGGTGATTCCGCTCATGCAAGGTTCAGCTGTTGACCCGGCGTTGATGGTGCTTGCAACTGGAGCCGGAAGCCTGATTGCTTCCCACGTAAACGATGCTGGATTCTGGATGTTTAAGGAATTTTTCGACCTGGAAGTCAAGGAAACGTTTGCGACCTGGACACTGCTGGAGACAGTCATATCTGTGGTTGGCCTTGCAGGTGTGTTAGAATTGAACGTTATTGTATAGGTATAGGTAAAATATCAAAGACTGCGAATAGGGACTTTATCCGGGGCAGTTTTTGTTTTAGGGTGTTTGTAAGATGGGGGTATTTTTTGAAAAATGGGGTTACTCTGTGCACATAATCCAAATTAGTGGTTGTAAATCAAACGTGAAAGCGTTACAATAACAATATACAGTAATCTGTATATTGTATTAAAGTGAGATTGGAAGTTTAACATGCCCAATATAAAAACTATATTAGCCAAAAAAGAATTGAACAAATCAGTCGTAGCAATAAATCCGGATATTAAAGAAGAAATAGCGACTAAGAAAGAGGATGCTTTGTTTATTGGTATCAAAAATACGGCACAAATTCCCGATTTCATCACTAAAAGGTTGCGAAACCATCCGAAATTGGTGTGGCATACAATTGACAAAGCCGCGGATAAGGGGAGAGCAATTGATCCAGACTTGAATAATCCAGTAACTTACCGACTGATGACGGGATCAACAAGTGGTGGGCCTATCAACATTTTAAAGGGAATCAATGATATTGCAATAGGTACCGATGGAGGAGGATCCGTGCTTGGACCAGCAATGAGTTGTCAATTACCATCCATGATAGGTGCTGGGCTGGGGCTGCAGGTAAAGAATAAAAAAGTATCCACAGATGGTAAGACGTTTCGAGGAAGTGTTGGCGTAATTGGAAAGGAGTTATCGGTCGTTTTGATGGTGATGGAACTTCTGACAAAAGAAACACTCTCTATCATAGATGTGTCCCAGAAATTAAAAATAGCCATCCCCAAAAAAGGAACGGTTGTTTGTCCGGATCACCAAGATATGCATCAGAAAGTAACAAGGTATTTATCAAGGATCGATTGCGGTTACTACGATATACAGGAGATTGACATGACTGGCATTGAGGATAGGCATATTGGCATGCGGTTAATTGAAGGCGTTTTCCAAAATAAAGTGGCTGATCTGATCCTGACCTGTGAGGGACCAATAGATGTTTACGGATATGGCGAAACAATTCCCCAGCAATTTGGGGAAACAGGGCTCGATATTACCAGGAAACATGGGAAATTTTTACTGCGTTCAGCTAACATGACAGAATCTACTGCCATTACTGTGCCGACAGAAAACCTGGCTAGCGGACTATTGGTGATATCCAAAAAAGGTCTGGTAAATAGTCGTCATGCCATCGGATTGGCCAAAAAGTTGGAACAAAGCATTTATTTACCGGCCGTTTGGAAACGATATTTTTTAACAGAATCATTAACACTCGATTATTTGGATTTTTAATGAAATTGTTTTCGAGGGTGGATAAGGGAGTCAATATGAGTAGAATTTGGGAAAGTTTATTTTCAAAAATGGATTGGCAGCAAAAAAAATAGCTCAAGAACTTATTTATGTAGATGAAGGAGATAGGATTCCACGGGTGGATGACTTTGTTCAAAGTCTTTCCCTAGGCCGGGGGACAGTGCAAGGTGCATTAAAAGTACTCGAGGATCTTAGGTCCATTCGCTTGGAATCAAGGGGGCATTTAGGAACATTTTTAATAGA
Organism: Tigheibacillus jepli; assembly: GCF_030732005.1. Lineage (GTDB taxonomy): Bacteria > Bacillota > Bacilli > Bacillales > Amphibacillaceae > Tigheibacillus > Tigheibacillus jepli. The sequence goes on from NZ_JAROCA010000023.1 coordinate 32,402, forward strand.
TAAGAATGTGCATCTACTTAAGGAAATCGCCGGTGTCGGGTCATTTATGGGCGCTATGCCATTGCCATATTCTCCACTTTATGAGGGGTTGGCGACAGGAATGATTGAGGTCTCCTATCGGATGCATGAACGTATGAATCTAGCTTATATGAGGGGGTCAAAACAAAGATTGGAAGGGTTGCGCGCACGAAGGTATGACTTTGTGGTGATGTCCTTACTTGCTGCCGAAGAAGAAATGAAACATCACGAGAACTTAAATATTGCAATGGATTTTGGCCCGCAAACTTATGTGATGAAGCATCAGATTTTTCTTGCTGATGCTACAAAGGAACATATTGAAGAAGGGATGCGAATAGGAATCGACTATACATCCATTGACCAATCAAAAATCACTTTGTTGGAGTGCGAGAATCTGGATGTAGAATTAGTGCCTATTAATTACATGCAGCTATTTGAGAACCTACAAAGTGGAAGTCTGGATGCGGCGGTCTGGAATTCTGACGAAAGCAGAGCAAACAGGGTCTTTAAGAAAGTAGATTTTCGTACTAAAAAAGCAAGACATGTGGCGGAAAAAGCTTCTACGTCCATCATTTTAACCGAGAAAGACCGGGCTGATGTTCAAAACTTTCTTTCGCAATTGGATAAACAAGAGATCATCGAAATTCAGCAGTTAGTAGTAAATAAGAAAAAACTGCCTCATTACTAGTAACGAAAGAAACTTAATAGGAGAGGTTATGAATGAATTTGATTGAACTAAAGAAAAGATTACAGATGTTGGAAGAACAACATGTAATCACCCCAAAAGCGCGTCACATTGCATTGTTGTCTTTTGAAAAACTGCTCCATGTGTTGAACGTAGAAGATATCTATCAGGCAGAAATGCTATTTACTCACTTGCCTATGGCTTTGACGAGAATAGAGAAAGGGGAAAAGGTGGAAAGTCCTGTAGAAGAAGTGCTTAATGAGGTTAGAAATTCAGAACATTTTTCGGAGGCAGAGAAACAAGTTGCATGCATTGAGAAAGAATGGGAGAGTTCCTTGCCTTGTGAAGAAAAGAATTTTTTATACATGCATTATACCAATGTAATAAATTTAAACATACGAGGGGGAGAATGAAATGAAAATTGTTATTGGCGGACAAGTAGAAAAGAAAGAAATCGAAGCATTGGTGGAGAAATTTGATCCTTCCATTAAGACTATCATTAAGTCAGATTTGGAAGCAGCGATGGCTATCAAAACCGGTCAAGCTGATTATTATCTAGGAGCATGTCATACAGGTGGGGGCGGTGCATTGGCAATGGCTATCGCGATGCTGGGCAGAGCACAATGCGAAACGGTCTCCATGCCGGGAAGAAAGCCGCAGGAAGATAAAGTGATAGAAGCAGTTAAAAGCGGAAAAAAGGCATTTGGTTTTACAGGAGATCATATGGAAACGGCTGTACCAATGATTCTCAATGCTTTAAAAATAATGCATAAAGGGGAATAGGGGAATGGAGACGTTATTTGTTGTCTTAATCGGTGCTGTTGCAGCTGTTTTGGCAAACCAAAATATCGCTGTTTTCAACGATGGTTTAAGGCCGATAGTTTCCGAGCATATTGAAGGAAGGCTGAAACGAAGAGAATTAGGATTGACGGCTTTTGCAATGAGTTTCGGGCTGGTAATCGGATTTGGAATTCCTTTTACGTTATCTGCAAGCATCATTTTGATCCATAGTATTTTATTAGGAACAGATATTATTGGCTTAATAGCCCCAAAAAATAGATGGGGGCTCCCTGCTGCGGCAATTGTAGGTGGGTTATATGGTTGGGGACTCATGGTCGGGCTAGAAGGATTTGTTAAATTATTTGATTACTTGCCTGTAAATTTTTTGGAGCCGATGGGTCAGGTAGGCGATCCCGTTGTCGTTACATTTATGGCCTTCCCGGCATTGGCCGTTGCAATGCAATTTACGATTAAAAAAGGTATTTTGACATTTGTTGTATCTGCATTGGTCAGACAATTGGCAGTGTTTGTGAATGAACATGAGTTTCTGCAAATTGGTGGTAATGCGATCTCACTGAATCAGGAAGGTATGGCCTTAATTGTCGGCATGATCTTTTTGTTTACGTACGCAATAAGGGAAAAGGCAGAGGAAGGTTCATCTGTCGATCTCGCCTCGGTATTTAGCGAAAAAGTGAAGTCTATTAAAAATAATGTTGCCTTCTTTATGATCATTGGTGCTTTAATCGCTGGTGCTACCAATTTATTATTGATGGCAGGCGATCCAATCTCTCTTAACTTATTAGCTGATGGTAAACAAGCGGATGCCGGGATTGCAGCAGCTGCGAGGGCAATTGGTTTTATCCCGTTAGTTGCAAGTACTGCAATAGCGACTGGGGTATACAGCCCGGTTGGATTTACTTTGATATTTGTTGTCGGGTTATTTTCACCTAATGTTTGGGTGGCTGTTATCATCGGTGCTATCGTAATTTTTGGAGAAGTCATGCTACTAAGTTCAATTGCAAGGTTTCTTGATAAATATCCTGGAGTCAGAAATTCGGGAGAAAATATCCGTAATGCCATGACGAAGATACTTGAAGTAGCGTTACTTATTGGCGGGGCAAATGCATCCAATGCGATTGCGCCTGGATTTGGCTTCTTCTTCATTGCAGGTTTTTACCTGTTGAATGAAGCTGCCGGTCGTCCGATTGTCCGTATGGCGGTTGGTCCAGTAGGAGCGATTGCAGTAGGTATCATTGCAAATATCCTTGTGGCGCTAGGAATAATGTCTATACCGCAATAACAGCATTTGGAGTGATGTAGAATGATACAAACAGTTAAAGGCAAGATAAAAAAGCAAGAAATGGGTGTTTGTGCAGCACATGAGCATCTTTCTATTGATCTATCACGTGTGAAAAATGACCCCGACACTATTTTGGATGATGAACAGGGAATGATTTTCGAGCTCAGGTATTTTTATCAGGCGGGAGGTCGTTCCATGGTGGAGTTGACCAATAGCGGTATGGGACGCAGTGTTGAACGGTTGAGAAGATTAAGTAAGGCCACCGGTGTTCACATCATTACTTGCACTGGATTTTATAAAGATCCTTTCATTCCGGAATTTGCGCAGGCTTGGGATCAAGATCGGTTGGCGGAACATTTTGTGCAAGAAATTAAGGAAGGTATCGACGGCACTGACATTTACCCTGGTGTAATAGGAGAAGTAGGAACGAGTGTAAATGAAATAAAACCTGTTGAAAAGGAATTGATTCTTGGCGCTGGTAAGGCAGCTCTAGAAACTGGTTTAACGGTTACCACCCACACGTCTTTGGGTACTTTGGGTAGTAAGCAGGTCGACATGCTTTTTGGCATTGGATTATCAAAAGACCAAATTATTATTGGTCATCAGGATTTAAATCCAGACAAAGACGAAGTGTTAGATGTATTAAACGCCGGGGTGTACATTGCATTTGATACGATTGGAAAAAATAATTACCGACCGGATGAGGAACGCCTGGCATTTTTACTTGATTTTATTGAAAGAGGTTTCCATAAACAGATTTTACTTTCAGCGGATTTGACACGGAAATCACACTGGAAAAAACATCACGGTCCTGGCTACGATTTGGTATTGAATGGCTTTATTCCAGAATTAAGGAATCATGGCGTAAGCGAAGATGTGATTGCCGATTTACTGATCCATAATCCTGCTGAAGCATTTTCGATAAAGGAGCGTTAAAAATGTCCTATGATGCATCGCAATTAAAATATGCAGCATCTGTCATCCCTACAATGACGGTCAGACAAGCACAGCAACTCCAGTTTAAACTGACAGATACTATGAGCAGCCATTTCAGTGGAGATCAATTTTTATCATTGGGCGACCTTGGTGTTGCTCCGCGTTTTGGCAAGCCGGAGCAGACACAGCGCGTAGAATGCACGTTGGCAGACCTTTTTGGTGCTGAAAAAGCTGCACTTGTCCGCGGCGCGGGAACTGGTGCGATCCGCGGTATATTAAGCCAGTTGTTATTACCTGGAGATTGCATGTTCATTCACACCGCGCCGGTATACACGACAACGAATGATACAATTCGAATTTTGGGATTGCAAACCAAGCAGATAGATTACAATGATTTGCGTGCAGTGGAAAGTGCTGTAAAAGAGGATCATACTTGCAAAGTATTCTATATTCAACATGCCAGACAGCAGCCTACAGATACGTATGACTTAAAAAGTGTGATTCACACGGTTAAAAAAGTTCGTCCTGAATTACCCATTGTAGTGGATGATAATTATTGTGCAATGAAAGCATATGGAATTGGTGTCGAGTTTGGGGCCGACTACTCTACATTTTCTGGTTTTAAAGTACTCGGGCCGGAAGGAATTGGGATAATAGTTGGCAAAAATAGAGGTATAGAAGCACTGCAGAAAAGTAACTATTCCGGTGGCGGCCAAGTACAAGGACATGAAGCCATGGAGCTACTGAGGATGATGACATTTGCTCCCGTTTCATTGGCAACACAAAATGAACAGGTGGAGGAAGTTTGCAAGCGGCTTAATGAAGGTGCTATTGATGGGATTGATAACGCATATATGGTCAATGCCCAATCAAAAGTGGTTATTGTTGAACTGAAAAAACCAATTGCACAACAAGTCATTCAACGAAGCAATGCTTTAGGTGCAGCCACTCACCCGGTCGGTGCAGAATCGAGATATGAAATTATTCCCATGATCTATCGTGTCTCCAGCAGTTTTATTGCTGCTGAACCTAGATTGAAAGCATACGGGATTCGTATAAACCCAATGAAGTCTGGAGCCTCAACAGTTTTAAATATATTAAAAAAGGCAATAGACGCTTGAATATAGAATGTAAAAAATATGGAAGAAAGCTGGAGGATAGTCATGTTTTTGGACGTAACCAGACACAGAAATCCACAACTCATCAGAAGGGCTGTTACTTTTCATCAATCAGGGATTATTCCTCCTAACACATACGTTATTGATGTAGATGTGTTGAAAGAGAATACAAAAAAACTTGTCAAAACGGCGAATGAAAATGACTTCACTCTATATTTCATGTCCAAACAACTGGGAAGGATCCCGGCGTTAGCCAAAATGATAGCTGATGCCGGGATTGATAAAGCGGTAGCTGTGGATTTTGATGAAGGAAAAGTTTTGGCTGATCATGGAATATCCATTGGTAACATTGGCCATTTAGTGCAGCCTGGAAAAAATCAATGGGCAGAATTACTTGACTGGAACCCGGAAGTTGTCACTGTTTTTTCCTATGAAAGGGCAGCGCAACTTTCGAAGGCTGCAACAGATAAAGGGATTCAACAGGATATTTTATTAAAGGTTGTCGGACCTAATGATAATATTTATCCTGGTCAAGAAGGTGGAATTCCGATCGAAAGCTTGTCCAATACGGTAGATAAAATTCGCCAATTGAAAGGTGTTCCTATCGTTGGCGTGACAACTTTTCCTAACCTGCAAATAAACGCAGAGAAGACAGGAATGATTCCAACCAACAACTTGAAAACTTTATTGCAAGCACGAGATATTTTGATAGACAAGGGGATTACCGTCAAACAAGTAAATGGACCAAGCGGAACAAGCTGTCAAACTATCCCATTTCTCGCTGCACATGGTGTTACACATGGCGAGCCCGGGCATGGACTAACTGGCACTACCCCAATACATGCCTATAAGGAATTGCCGGAAAGGCCAGCTATTATTTACGTTTCTGAAGTATCTCATCGATACAAGGAATACTACCAAGTCATTGCTGGCGGATATTATGGTCGTTCAAACATAAGGGGCTGTCTGGTAGGGCATGATGAAGGCACTATTTTAGATCAATATGTACATGCATATTCGAATAGTCCGGAATCTATTGACTATTATGGAATGATAGATGCGCCAAAAGATTTTTCCATTGAGATTGGAGACACAGCAATTTTTTCTTTTCGGACGCAAATATTTGTCACACGTGCGCACGTCGCATTGGTAGAAGGGATGCAATCAGGAAATCCAAGACTCATACATTTGGAAAGGAAGTGGTGACATCATGTCTAAAATGATGTTGCTCGTAATAGATAGTTTTGGTATTGGTGCAATGGATGATTGCAAAAAATACGTTCCATCTGATTGTCGTGCAAATACCTATAAACATATACGTGAAAGCATGAAGGGAAAATTAAATATACCAACGATGTACAAATTAGGATTGGGCACTTTGGTAGATAACCAGCCTGCACCGCCATATGCCTTTGGTTATTCCAAATTGGCTCACCATGGAGCGGACACCTATTTGGGACATCAGGAGATTGCGGGAAGTTGCCCAAAAAAATCCAATAAAAGACTGATGAAAGATATTCACAAGCAAATGAAACGGGCATTGGAAGGAGCGGGCTATTATGTAACTTACCCAATTAACCATTGCCCGGTTTTACTAGTGAATCATGCAGCAGTTGTAGCCGATAACTTGGAATCTGCGCTAGGAAATATCATTAATGTAACCGCTGATTTTAAAAAGATGCCTTTTTCTGAAGTGAAAAAACTGGGAAAAGTCGTTCGGGAACATGTTGATACGACACGGGTCATCGCATTTGGTGGCCCATACACTACTATTGAACATATATTATCCTGTGTGCAAGAAAAGCATAAAGGGCAATGGGGAGTCGATACGCCCAAAGCCAATGTATATGGTCAAGGATATAATGTGTATCATATGGGTTATGGCGTTGAAATCGACAAGCAGTTCCCAATGATAGCCGCTAAGTGCGGTTTGAAAGTCTATCGTTTAGGAAAGACAGCAGATGTTTTACATGGAGAAGGGCCGTCTGATCCAATTGTTAATACAAGGGAATTACTGGAAAAGGTAGAGGAGTCATATATCAACCAACAAGAAGATGCAGCTTTTCTTGTTAATGTGCAAGAAACAGATTTGGCGGGACATGCCGAAGATGTTGAATGGTATGGTAATCTGCTCAATAAGGTAGACCAGTGGCTTTCCTCATTTATTCCCAAAATGGAGGATGATGATATATTAATCATTATGGCGGATCACGGAAACGACCCTACAATTGGCCACTCCAATCATACGAGAGAATATGTACCAATTATGATTGTGGGGAATAAAGTGAAAAAAGCTAATATTGGCGTTCGGGAAACCATGTCTGATGTTGGTGCAACATTTAGTGACTTTTTTGGTTTGCCACCAACAGCAGAGGGAAATAGTTTTTTGGACGAGATAGTTGATTTTGGTCGGGGTGAATAATTAATAAGATGGGAAAATAGGTTAGGCAGCTGTACCCTTGCTAAGGAAAAAGAAACAATAGCCCGCCGACTTCTAGAAAAAGGTATGGATATTGAATTTGTCGCTGACGCCACTGGTGGTGTAACCAAGAACAGGGTCGTTGATATCCAACGCAATATGCAAATGAAAGTTTTTATAATTGGATGTAAATCATGTACAGCTTCATTATTATTTTGAAGTTGTACATGATTTTTTAATATGATTCCCGCAGTACTTCTTGTACTAATGTTAAATAACTGGCACCGAAATAGTCTCGAATCCAACCACACCGTCACAAAAAAACTGAAAACCCAATAATTCCACCCACATCGCAAAATTTGGGCAAAACAAAGACGTGACAGTACATGGACGTTTAATGTACCGAAAAAGTTGTGAAAAAAGAAAGTTTTTTGGCTTTAAAGCAGCGTGGGGACGGTTTGGACCAGTGAAGTTTATTATTTTCTTTTCTACAAAAATATCAATCACTAAATTATAACTCAAGTTTCGGACATGACAAATAGCCCCAATGGCATCATAATCCCTGCAAATATATTTTTGACTACGCGTAAAATCCGGAAATTTCAATCCCATAACCTTGAGCATTACATCGCTATGTGCATGCGCCTACAAAATATTTATATGTTTACAGATAAAAAGATTTAAGGGCAGTTGCCATTCAAAGTGCATTTACGCATCATACACATGCACGGAAATAAAGTGTAACCTTTCTAGGGGTGTGTCTTGGCCAAGTTCCCCAAAGAAAAAATCGATTAAGTGATTTAACTATAGAACATGCAAAGGGGACAGGGATTTGGTCTGGAAATTGTTTGACGCATGCAAAAAACATTGGATAAGAAGGTGACGAACACAATTTCCTATTAATCATCCTCTTAGATAAGCTTCCTAAACCGAAGGATTTTTCAGTGCTTTGTTATATTTGGTACCCAATTTGGCAGATTCCGTAATGGGTGAAACTATTCCATTAAAGCAGATGCCAGACAGACCGCAATTTAAGAACTTGGAAAGTAGGGCATTTGGGAAAGGGGTATGTTTTATTCAGCCAATTTACCAGTAAGTTTACAATTTATACCCCACTCTACTTTTAAAGCGCTTTAAAAGTATGCTGCTCTCTACCCTTGTAATCCCTTGAACAGAATACAATTCGTCATTAATAAATTTTTCTAACTTCTTAAAGTTCTCTACTAAAACATGCATATGTAATGTGCTTGGTCCAGTCATTTGGTAGATACTCGCGACATTCGGATTGTCGGCAAGATTTTGTGCAACTATTTGAAGCTGCTTTGGTTCTACATCGACTTCAAAAAATGCGGATACCTGTTTACCGAATTTTTCGGAGTTGACTGTGATGGTGAATTTCTCGATTACCCCTTCCTCTTTTAAAACTTTTATCCTTTCCTTTACAGCAACCCTCGAAATTCCAACCTTTTCAGCTAATTCCACATATGATATTCTTCCATCTTCAATTAATTCATTTATTAATTTATGATCAATTTCATCGTATTTCATAAAACAACTCCTCTGATATGATTTTAATACCATAATTCAAATTAAAATTCAGCCAATTTAATTATACAGCATTATGTTGTTTACTTGCAGAATTATCCGTAGTTGACCGATAACCCCCCTGGATTTGTTGGGTGGATTTTAATCATAACATCAAACAAAATGAAAGTAAAATTCAAAAGTTATAAACAAAACGTATGCAAATTGTTAAATTATAATTATTTTTGTATTGACAAACTATTTTCCGTCTTATATGATATTTATAATTTATAGCAAAATTTAAACCATTATATCCGTAATAGGGAGGAGGGAGTAAATGTTAGTATTAATTGTTAGAAGGCTATTCCAATTGGTTTTATTACTGTTTGGTATCTCCTTTATTGTGTTTATGAGTATGTTTATTGCACCTGGAGATCCTGCAGCAATAATAGCTGGCCCTACGGCGTCTGCATCAGATTTGGAGGCTATACGTGCAAGTATGGGGTTGGATAAACCAGTGTTGGTCCAATACCTTGATTATCTTGCTGGTGTACTCCACGGGGATTTCGGTTATTCATACCAAACCGGCCAATCAGTTTCCGATGCAATTATAAGCAGATTTCCGAACACTTTTAAATTGGCTGTCGCGAGTATGATTGTGGCGATGGCTATCGGAATATTTGCAGGAATTATATCAGCTATCAAACATAATTCATGGATTGACTTTTCAAGTACAACAATAGCGTTACTTGGTGTATCTATCCCAAACTTTTGGCTAGGAGCAATGCTCATTCTAGTGTTTGCTGTAAATCTTCAGATTTTACCTGTTGGAGGATTAAGTTATTCAATTTTTAGTTTGGAAGGAATCAAGGAATTGGTTCTGCCAGCAATAACTTTAGGTACAGCATCGGCGGCTTTAATTGCAAGGATGAGCCGTTCATCGATGCTAGAGGTGATTCAATCAGATTATATTCGCACTGCAAAAGCAAAGGGTGTCAAGAAACGTTCAATCGTATGGGTACATGCATTACGAAATGCAATGATTCCAGTGATTACGATTATAGGTATTGACTTTGGAGCCTTATTGGGCGGTACAGTAATTACTGAACAGGTATTTGCAATAAACGGTGTTGGCAGGCTGATGATTGATGCAATAGCAGCAAGGGATTTCCCGATTATACAAGGTACGGTTTTACTTGTTGCCGCTATTTTTGTTGTCGTTAACCTGATAATCGATATTATCTATGCATTGATTGACCCAAGGATTAGTTATGATTAGGAGGTGTAACCTATGGAAAATAGTGCGACAGCCAAATTGGAAACCCTTAAAGAAAAGGAAGAAAAAATATTCCTTCAAACCGTTAAGCGGCTTCTAAAAAATAAATTGGCTGTAACAGGATTAGTAATCATTATATTGCAAGTCATTTTCGCAATCCTCGCTCCGTTATTGGTTAGTTATTCGCCGAATCAACAAAATCTTTCTGAAACCAATTTAGGAATCGGTTCTTCCCATCATTTTCTTGGGACAGATAATTATGGAAGAGACATTTGGACTAGAGTAGTCTATGGCGCCAGAATCTCTTTGATTGTTGGCCTTTCAGCGGTATCACTTGGTTTAGTAGGGGGACTTATTCTAGGATTGCTAGGCGGTTATTACCGTAGAATTGACGGAATAGTCATGAGAATCGTTGACTTGTTATTTGCATTTCCGGGAATTTTATTGGCCATGCTAATCATCGCAATCTTAGGAACCAGTTTGGTAAACGTTGTTATTGCAATTAGCGTATGGTCTATTCCGGGCTGTGCAAGGATTGTTCGCGGAAGCGTTCTTTCAATCAAAAAGCAAGAATATATCATGGCCATGAAGTCGCTGGGAGCAAGTGACATCCGAATTCTTTTCAAACATATTTTACCCAATTGTACTGCTCCAATAATTGTTTTTGCAACGATGCGTATGGCAACTGCCATCTTATCCACATCGGCTTTGAGTTTTTTGGGACTTGGTGCGCAGCCACCGACACCTGAATGGGGAGCAATGATTGCTGCTGGGCAAGATTTCATGTGGGATGCACCGCATATGGCGATCGTACCGGGTATTGCAATCATGTTGACAGTGTTTGCTTTCAACGTGGTCGGAGATGGATTAAGAGATGCACTAGATCCAAATATGGAAATGAATATGTAGACAATAAGGGGGATTTAATCAATGAGAAAGTCGATTATTTTATCAGTATTTTTGCTAATATCATTGTGTCTGCTAGCAGCCTGTGGAGATAGCAGTGGTAAGAAAAGTGATGGAAAAGTTTCTCAGGAAGTTACATACGCATCTACTTCGGATGCCGCGGGGCTTTCACCTATTGATACAAATGATTCAGTTTCTTCTAATGTTACTGCGCAGGTGTACGAGACGCTGTTTATTCAGGATCCCAAAACTATGGAAGTAAAACCATTGTTAGCGGAAAGTTATGAAACACCAGATGAAAACACATGGGAGATTAAGTTACGGGAAGGTATAAAGTTTCATGATGGGTCACCGTTTAATGCCGAGGCTGTCAAATATACTTTTGATCAGATGAAAGATCCTAAAAGGGCTGCACCAAGGGCTTCTTTATTGGCTCCGATAGATTCAATTGAAGTGAAGGATGAATATACTGTTGTTTTAAAAACGAGAAAGCCGTATGGTCCAATGTTGGCTGCCTTAAGTCATACTAATGCGGCGATTGTTAGCCCTAAAGCAGATAAAGAAGGAGACATTAACAAGAAACCGGTTGGAACGGGTCCGTTTATATTCGATGAATGGGTTGAGGGAGATCATATTACTCTAAAGAAAAATAAAGAATATTGGGGTGATCCTGCAAAATTGGAAGAGGTAACGTTTAAAGTCGTTCCCGAAATGTCAACCGCAATATCCATGCTAGAAACAAACAAAGTCCAATTTATTGATAACTTACCGTCGGATCAGCTATCGAGAATTGAATCTTTAAAAAATGTAAAAGTTTATAAGGGTGAAGGCACAAGAGTTTCTTATTTAGGATTCAATGTGGAGAAAGAACCGTTTAATGATCCAAAATTCAGACAAGCAGTGGCATATGGCATTAATCAGGGGGCTTATGTTAATCAGCTACATGGATTAGGAATCTTAAATGAAAGTATTATTGGGCCCAAGGTATTTGGATATGATGAGAAAGCAAAAAATGAAGGTTACCCGTACGATAAAGACAAGGCTAAGAAATTGCTTGAAGAAAATGGATATAAAGGTCAAAAAATCACCTTGTTAGCTGCAAATCGTGATAATTATATGAAGATGGCTGAAATTGTACAAGCACAGCTAAGTGATCTTGGACTGAATGTCGAAATTGAATCAATGGAGTGGGGAACATTTTTGGAGACCACTAGAAAAGGAAATTATGAGATGACTTTCCTTGGTTGGGCCAACAGCACGGCGGATGGAAGTGAATTGTTATATCCTAATTTACATTCAGACAACATTGGCGCTTCCAATTACAGCAGATATAACAATCCGGAATTTGACAAATTAGTAGATGAATCTCGTGAAAGTGTCGATCAGGATGAACGGGCAAAAATACTTCAAATAGCTAATGTGATGGTTATGAAGGATGCCCCATGGATTGTGATGGAACATGGTACAGTGACTGCGGCATATAACGAATCTGTTAAAGGATTGATGGTTAGTCCCAATGGGCAATGGTATCTAAACAATGTAAGCAGAGAGTAGGGTTGGCTATGAAGAACTTGTTGGAAGTTGAAAATCTCAAGGTTAATTTTCGTACAAAAAAAGAAAGATTGAGAGCAGTACGCGGAATTTCTTTCTCGCTCAAAAAAGGAGAGACCTTATGTATTGTAGGAGAATCTGGTTGCGGAAAAAGTATTACCTCTTTATCCATAATTGGTTTACTTCCTTCGAACGGAGAAATAGCCGAAGGTTCTATCAAACTTGATGGTAATGAATTACTTGGAAAAACAGAAAATGAACTAGAAATAATGAGAGGAAATGAAATATCGATGATTTTTCAGGAACCTATGACAGCATTGAATCCCACATTTACGATCGGCTTTCAATTAAGGGAACCATTGATGATCCATAAAAAAATGTCCAAAAAAGAAGCTACCAAAAAAAGTATTGAATTATTAGAGAAAGTTGGCATTCCCAATCCTGTTGAGAAATTGAGACAGTTCCCACACGAACTAAGTGGTGGAATGCGTCAAAGAGTCATGATTGCGATGGCATTGGCTTGTGAACCATCGTTACTATTGGCAGATGAACCAACCACTGCCTTGGATGTTACAATACAGGCGCAAATTTTGGAATTAATGGACGAATTGAAGCGTCAAATGGGGATGGGGGTTGTATTTGTAACACATGATATGGGGGTAGTGGCAGAAATTGCCGACCGTGTAATGGTGATGTATGCGGGGGAAGTAGTTGAAATCGGTGATGTAGATCGCATTTTTAATCATCCGCAGCATCCATATACAAAAGGACTACTAGGAGCAGTGCCTAATGTGGATGATGAAGAGCATCACTTAAATATAATTCCAGGTTCCATGCCTAATTTGGATGATGAGATTTCCGGATGTCGTTTTCATCCAAGATGTCCTTATGCAATGGATATATGCCGTAAAAAAAATCCAACAACATTTCAGGTGACTAGCAGCCATCAAAGCAAATGCTGGCTTCAGGAGGTGACAGATGTTGACAGACTCCACACCACTTCTTGAAACAAATAAACTAAAAAAATACTACCCTATCAAGGGGGGCTTGTTTAAGAAAACAATAGGAAATGTAAAGGCTGTTCAAAATGTAAGCTTTCAAATATATGAAGGGGAGACTTTGGGGGTTGTTGGGGAATCAGGCTGCGGGAAATCTACGTTGGGAAGAACTATTTTGGGCCTTGAGAAAAGCACGGGCGGCTCTATATCTTTTCGCGGAAAAACTATTCATCATTTGTCAGAAAGTAAGCTAAAAAAATTCAAAAAGGATATGCAAATGGTTTTTCAGGATCCATTTGCTTCCCTGAACCCTCGGCAACGAATAGGCGATGCTCTTGAAGAAGTATTCGTCATTCATACAAATTTAAATAAAAGTGAAAGAAAGAAGCGTGTGTTGCTGCTCTTAAAAGAGGTAGGTTTGAAGGAAGAACATTATCGTAGGTATCCACATGAGTTTAGTGGAGGGCAACGACAAAGGATCGGAATTGCCAGAGCAATTGCTCTGAACCCATCATTGATCGTATGTGATGAAGCTGTTTCAGCATTAGATGTTTCTGTCCAAGCACAGGTAATTAAACTTTTAAAGGACCTACAGGAAAAATATAAATTAACATACATGTTTATCTCGCATGACCTTGGTGTGGTAAAGCATATGTGTGATAGGGTTTTGGTCATGTATTTAGGAACAATGGTCGAATTGGGAAGTTCGGAACAAATATATCGTAACCCATTACATCCATATACCAAAGCGCTACTATCTGCTATTCCGCGACCTGTTCCGGGGAGGAAGAAAAATCGAGTTAAAATGCAAGGTGATATACCAAGCGCATCAAATTATCCCAATGGTTGTCCTTTCCATACCCGCTGTCCTTTGGCACAGGATCGTTGTAGGACAATTGTACCTGAATGGCGTGAGGTCGAAGAAGGACATTTCGTTGCCTGTCATGAAGTTTAAATATAAATGAATTTTCAAATCCAATTCGATAGAACAAAAAATAGCTATGAAGGGTTGAAAAAATTTGTAGCTGCTGTGTTTAAGGTGATTGGCCCCATAGTCGTTTCATTAGGCTAGGCTTGCATAGCTGCTCCAATCTATTACTATTCAACATTAATACTTGGTTTGGAGCATTTATAGATTTTTATATCTTTTTTCGGGAGTGTTGTGAATGTTTTCATTTAATCATCAAAAGAATCCTTATCCAATAACAAAAAACGCTACATACGCTAAAAATGGTATGGTAGCAACTTCCCAACCACTTGCCGCTCAAGCTGGATTAGATATTTTGAAAAAAGGCGGTAATGCGATAGATGCAGCGATCGCGACTGCTGCATGTTTGACAGTAGTGGAACCGACCTCCAATGGTATTGGAGGAGATGCATTTGCAATTGTTTGGGTAAAAGATAAATTATTCGGTATGAACGGAAGCGGTCGGTCACCCCAATCTATTTCTATTGAAGCTATTAAGGAATTGGGACACGAAGAAATTCCCAAATATGGTTGGATACCGGTCACAGTTCCGGGGGCACCTGGTTTATGGGCGGATTTATCTAAAAAGTTCGGTAAACTACCATTAACGGATGTACTGAAACCTGCCATTACATACGCAGTTGAAGGTTTTCCGATATCGCCGACACTAGGAAGGTACTGGAACATTGCCTTCAATAAGTTCAGAACCTTTAACAAAAGTGCCGAATTTCAAGCTTGGTTTGATACCTTTGCTCCAAAAGGGAGGGCACCACGTGTAGGTGAGATTTGGTCCTCTTTGGATCATGCTGAAACACTAAGTGAGATAGCAGAGACAAATGCTGCTTCATTTTATCATGGTAACCTTGCAGAAAAAATGGTTGCATTTTCGAAACAATCCGGTGGATTTTTACGAGCTGAAGACTTGGCGTCCCATCAAACAGAATCGGTTGAACCACTTAGCGTGAATTATCATGGTTATGATGTTTGGGAATTGCCCCCAAATAGTCAAGGAATTATAGCATTACAGGCATTAAACATTTTAAATGGGTTCGACTTCTCCGAACGGGACAACGTCGATACACTCCATAAGCAGATTGAAGCATTGAAATTAGCCTTTGCAGATGGATTTAGGTATCTCACTGACGAAAACTTCATGAATATCGATTCCCGCGATTTGATTAGTGAGTCGTATGGAGATTTGCGTAGAAAACAAATTACTGAAACAGCGGCTGTGCCGGAAGCAGGTGAGCCGGTAATGAGTGGTACTGTCTACTTGGCTACTGCTGATTTCGAAGGGAATATGGTTTCATTCATTCAAAGCAACTATATGGGATTTGGTGCGGGACTTGTGGTACCCGGCACAGGAATTGCTTTACAGAATAGGGGGCATAATTTCTCGATGGATTCAAACCATGTAAATGCATTAAAGGGAGGAAAGCGCACGCTTCATACAATTATTCCGGGATTCTTGACAAAGAACGGCCAGCCAATCGGACCATTTGGTGTGATGGGCGGATTTATGATGCCCCAAGGTCATGTTCAACTTCTCATGAATGCCATTGATTTTGATTTGAACCCACAGGCAGCTCTTGATGCACCGCGTTTTCAGTGGTTAAGAGATAAAATTGTGGAGGTCGAACCGCGATTTGCACATCACTTGGCGGTGGAGCTGGCTGATAGAGGGCATGATGTTCGAATTGCCATGGAGCCAAATAGCTTCGGGCGTGGACAAATGATATGGCGTGATTCGAAGACTGGTGTAATGTGTGGCGGAACTGAGTCAAGGACAGATGGCTCGATTGCTTCTTGGTAATGATTAAATAAAAGATTTAAAGATCAATCGTAAAAAATAAATTGTTTATAGTTGGTGTATTATTGTAAAAAAGCAAATAGCCGTGATGCATATTTGAATTACGGTTATTTGTTTTTTGAAACCTGCATATTTTAAACTCTGATGAGACAAAGGCAGTGGTTCATAATGTATAGAGATTTATTCATGGGTTTTTTTCGTGCCGGGATGTTGGGGTATGGAGGCGGATTATCCGCTATCCCGTTAATGCACAAAGAGGTGGTGAAAAACTATAAGTGGATGGACGAAGAAGAATTTGCCGATATATTAGCGTTAGCCAACACACTTCCCGGTCCGATCAATACCAAACTTTCCGGTTACATAGGATGGAGGCTGGCTGGTTTTTGGGGACTAATTACCTGTATTATTGCAACAGTGCTGCCAACAGTGGTTTTAATGATTTTATTGCTGACGGTCTTAAATGCATATAAGGACCGGCCGTGGGTACGTGGAATGGCGAAAGGAGTAATCCCAATTGCCGGGGTAATGATTGGCGTTCTAGCGTGGGATTTCCTCAAAAAATCAAAAAAATTTCTTGGATGGGGTAGCACCCTAATATTCACTGCCATTAGTATAATAGTGATTCCATTTCTTGGCATACATCCAGCAATTCTCATCGTTTTGCTCATTTTATATGCTTTAATTTTTCCGAGTGGTGAAAAGGATATGAAAGAGCGGAAAAGGCAGGTGAATGGGTGATAATGATTTTTTGGCAAATATTTCTAGCGAATTTTATAGCAAATTTGCTCGGTTATGGTGGAGGGCCAGCCACAATTCCGCTTCTCGAACATGAGGTAGTGTGGCGTTATGGCTGGTTTACAACTTCGCAATATAGCGAGATGGTTGCACTTGGTAATGGATTGCCGGGTCCTATAGCAACAAAATTGGCCGGTTACATTGGATACGCTCAAGGCGGGGTACTTGGTTCGGCTATTGGTATATTTGCAGCCGTAGCCCCTTCACTCATTATGCTTATTGCTTTACTGGGTCTGTTATTTAAGTATAAAGAGTCCCCAAGAGTCAAGAAATTAACCCAAATTATTCGCCCGACTATTGCAGTATTACTTGGCGAAATGACCTACGAATTCTTTTTTGATTCCTATATGCAAGTTGGATGGATTCATACGGTGATTCTAATTATTGTTGGGTACGTTTTATTGGAAAGAATAAAGTCGAGCCCCGTATGGGTTGTCATGGGTGCACTTGTTTATGGCTCGGTTTTTTTGGGGGGGTGAGTGGAAGAAGAGGAGGTTCCATGGATTTTGATTAGTTCTACTGAGAGAAGGTAGAGTATAAATTGTCTAAAGAAACGGAAATGGTAGTTGCATGGGTGAACAAAGTGTACGGATGTCCAGTCTATTAAGGGAAAAAACAGAAGTTCTTAATTAATGGGAGGCGCAACCAGCGGATTTCATCTGCTAGTTATGCGTCCCGTCTTTTTGTATACAACCGCAAAAACTGGCTTTTTAGCAATAACGGAAAAAATCCTCCTCCTTCTTTTTCCTATATTCTCCCGGCGTACACCCCATCTTTTTTAAACAACTGGCTAAAGTATCTTGATTCCGTGTAGCCTACTTCATTTGAAATTTCATATGTTTTTAAGTCGGTAGATTTCAACAGCTTTTTTGCTGCTTCAAGTCTCATGTCCGTTAAATAGTCCACCAAATTTGTTCCAGTGTGTTGCTTGAACAGCTTACTGAATAGCTATTGTTCATATATAGTTTTTCGGCCATTTACTTCTGACTTACAGGTTCCTGGAAATGGTTATTAATATATTGTAGAGCATCTTCTATTCCAATAAACATTTTATTATCAAGGTATTTATATACATTGTTATCAATGCTTATTGTTATAAGAATGGAGAAGTTTGCCAATTAACTAAATGCCATTATCCAATTAGATTACGAAAAGACATGAAACGAAATGAGTGGTTTTATGAAATGTATCATCAGGAATATGAACGCTGATTTTGCAAGAAGTATCCTGAGTTGGAAATATGACAGGCCCTACGATTTTTATAATAATAGCATGGATGAGGAGGGGGTGAGAGAGTTTCTATCCGGTTCTTATCGTGCCATAATCGATGACAAATCCAGGCTATTCGGCTTCCTATGTACAGGCGAGTCGGCTCAAGTACCAGCTGGAAACAAATATGGTGTGTATCGTGCTCCTTTTGTGGATATCGGATTAGGAATGAATCCGAATTTTGTAGGTAGAGGTTATGGGCATGATTTTATGACATTTATCATTGGATATATAACACAAAACTACACGGATACCCCTTTAAGGTTATCGGTTGCCACCTTTAACAAAAGAGCCATTCATTTGTATGAGAAAATGGGATTTGTAATGGTAGATGAATTCGCTTCTGATTCTGCGGAGTTTATCACGATGGTCAAAAAGGATTTGCCGAAATAAAATAACGAATTGCCTCCCAAAAAGAATGACATATTATATCGGATAAGTCACTCACACTGATAAACAAATTAAAATGATAAATGAAAAAATCATTTGTTTAATAGGGGGAAATACTATGCTATACGACCATCAAAATCTGCCAAAATAGAGGAGAAAATTTGATAAAATCAATACTTAAGAGAAATTTGAGGTGATGGTTTTGCTTTATCTTGGCAGCCTTGTACTCGGGCTAGTTGCCTGGATTCTTCCCATTGTTAATTTAACACGGTATAAAAAGCAACATGATACGAATTGGGCGGTACTTTCCATAATCAGTATAAGCGCTTGTGCTATTTCGCTATGCTTCCAAATCATCAGCATTTATTATCTGGTAAAAATGGATGATTTACCGGCACTGATGGACACCATAGGTGCTGTGGCATTTGCAGCAGCAGTTCTTCTTGGCGTTACCAGTGTATTAAATACAATCACCCTCATTGTATATCGTAGCAGAATAGTGAGGTAGGAAAAAAGGATGGAAGGTTGAATTGATGTTTAGCCATTCATGAGGTTTAGGGAACCGTAATCTATTATTAATTTTTCCGAGGAGGATGCTGGGGCTTTTTAAAGGTATTACCACATCATACCTCATCAAGAAAGATTTGAAACGCAAAAAATAAGGCGTCACTTTAATTATCGCTTTACTCCACGGTTCCCTAATTTCGTAAGCATTTCAGTAGCTGTTATGCAGCCTTCCGTTTTGATTCAACAATAAGAAGGTTTGCCTGGATTAGTCTGTTTCGTATGATAATCCCAATCCAGCTGGCAAGAAACGCTTTAATAAAACCTACGATTAAAAATGGGTAAACCCCAGCTGCCAGGGCAGCGTTCCACCCCAAATCCAACACAATTTTCAGTTGAATGGTGCCAAATAGCAATGTAATAAACATACCAATGATGTTAGCAATGAATGCCATTGGAATCGTGAACGACGTTTTTTCCAGGATTACCCCCATAATATAAGCAGCGGCAATAAAACCAAAAATGTAACCACCCGTTGGTCCGACTAGTATATGCATTCCACCGCTAAATCCGGAGAATATCGGAATACCGACTGCTCCAATTGCCGTGTAACAAATCATTGCCAAAGCTCCTTGGCGGCTGCCAAGTACGACTGCGGTAATTCCAACAGCAAGTGTTTGTCCGCTTATGGGAATGAGCGGAAGTGGTATTTCCATCTGCGCCAGGATCCCTGTAACAGCAGCAAATATTGCCACATTCATCATGATTCTTAGTTTTTTACTTTGTTGATCCACAGTGTTCAGCTCCTGTTTACGATTTTAATTAGCGTTATTTCACAAAATTATAACGGGTTTGTGTACTGAATGTCAACCAAAAATTTAATGTGGTTTACAATGTAAGGTAGATAAATATGATTTTGTTTGTATAAGAAGCTATAAATTTTGCATAATCCTGTTTTCTGCAGAAACCCGCGTTCTATTTGCAGTAACTCGCGTTCTATTTGCAGTAACTCGCGTTCTATTTGCAGAAATCCGCATTCTATTTGCAGTAACTCGCGTTCTATTTGCAGAATCCAGCATTCTATTTGCAGTAACTCGCGTTCTATTTGCAGAACCCTGCAATCTATTTGCAGAATCCCACTATCTCTTTCCAGTATCTCACAATCTATTTACAATTCTCTCCAATCAAGAACCAGAAAAAGCAGAAAAATGTAAAAAACCTCTTGAGATCTATCCCCCAAGAGGTTTCCCTTTATTAAATGTTCTGTTTTTTCTCAGCTTTTGTATGCATCCAGTACTCGATGAGCATTTCCGCAATGACTGCCAGAAGAAAAATAAACAATGCATATTTTAGGGCGGTCAAGAGCCAAATGAAACCGAATAAACCGAATGTCGTAACCCAAAGTGCACCGGAAAGCAATCCTCTTTTAGCTGCTAATTCGGGATCACTGTAGCTTTTGGCATATCCTTCCATTATTACCTGCCGTTCCTGCATTACCCACGGTTTAAGACGTTTTTTCTCCGTTAAAAGTAAAAATGCCAGGACGGCAAGTGCCGGAATAGCAAATGGTATCAACACACCAAGTATCTCGACCCATCTGCTGCCTCCCAGAAAATAATGGGAAGCACTGATGGTCATGCCTAACAGGATGGAAGCTGTAGCCAATGCGTATATTAGCGCTCGTACCCATGACATCGGATAATTATGCGCAGTTTCCTGTGTGAGCCCGAGGAAAACAAAGGCAGCGCCGGATAGAACGACGAATGGTAATAGAGCAGAGATACCATTGAATATACTATTCGTTGAAAAATAGGCGAGCAGGGCCGTTATGATTCCAAATAAAAAAACGGTGCCGGCAATGGTATATCCGATTGCATGCTTTACTCCGACTTTATTATCCTGCTGTATATACATTTTTGAAATTAATTCATTTCGCTTTTGCCTGCTAATCTCATCAGCAATGGTCGTAATATCTCCAAGTTCAGCGACTGCCTTCGTGAAAGCATCTTCAGTCTTCATTCCTTTTTGCTCCAAATCGGAAATCCTTGCTTGTAAATTGGATGTGATTTCCTCTTTAAAATCCTTTAATTCAGGTGTTTCCTCATAGCCATGGAATAGATCATCGACATATTTTTGAATCGTCATATCCATTTTAATCCTCCTCCAATAATTGATTGAGTATTTGCTGTGTAAACTCCCAATCTATTTTATTTTGTCGATAGCGGTTTTTGCCCAATTCCGTGATTCTGTAATATTTCCTTCTTCCGCCTTGTGTTTCGTCACCCCAGTAGGCGATAATGCATCCCTCTTTCTCCAGCCTTTTATAACTGGAATAAAGTGTCGCTTCTTTCAACTGATAAAGTCCTCCGGTTTTATCCAAAATGGTCTTATATATTTCATATCCATAATTATCTCCCTTCATTAAAATACCGAGGACAATTGTATCTGTATGCCCCCGAAGTAAATCGGCAGATACCTTTCCTTTCATGATGATACCCCCAATCATAAAACTGCTACTGTCGTATTACTTTAAATATAAATTACTATACCTGTCATAGTATGTCAATATGCAAATTAAAATTCTTTTTTAAAAGCTGGTTTTCTGGTGTTTAACTGATATTGAATCTTGTGCGAAAATTAATTCGACTCCGCATGAGCCGATGTGGGCACAAAGTTTAACTGATATTGAATCGTTACGAAAATTAATTATGCTTCACATTCAAAATTTTCCTCTAACGTTGCCTTGCCATGTTTCAACCTTCGTATTAACAGCAATACAAAGAAAGGTTAATCGCACCATCAGGCAACCCTTCACCATAAAAAATGAGGCTGGGACAAAACCCCAGTAATAAAAGAGTGGTACTTACCAACTTCTTGGTGAATACCACTCTTTTTATGTACA